>NZ_JBIALO010000001.1:0-300056 GCF_042873595.1 Streptomyces sp. NPDC004629
CGCCGAAGAACATCGAGCTCGCCGCATAACCCAGAAACCCCGAACCGCCTCAAACCCGACATAGGCGCCTTGACGAACGACATAGAGGCACCCCCGGGTCGCGTTTTCCGGCTCCGCGCCCGCTCACGACACCTCGCCCCGGCCCTGGCGCGGCAGCCCCAGTTCCGCGGCGACCGCCGAGTTGCAGTACTCGCGAACCGCGCTGGTGCGCGCCACGACGCGCCCCCGGTGCACCACGATCCGGCTGTACGCGAGGGAGAGCGCACCGGCCAGATGTTGACCGCGTACCGCGAGCAGTTCGGCGGGGAAGCCGGCCTCCACACGGACCTCGGGAAGGCCGAGGACGGCGCGGGCCGAGACGCTCACGGCGCCGTACGCATCCTCCGGGCGCAGCCCGTGGCCCGAGGCGAGCAGATAGGCGGCCTCCAGGGGGTCGCCGCGGCCGACCGGGTTGGACACGTCCCGCAGGGCACCGCTCCCGGCCGCCACCCGCACTCCGGCGGCACGCAGCAGCCGTACCGGAGCCGTACCCCGCCGCTCGACGCCGCCGCAGCCGCCCTGCGGCAGGCACACCACGGCCACCCCGGCCGCCGCCAGCCGGTCCGCGACGCGGGCGGCCGACTCGGCCGGCAGCCGGGACAGACCACCGCAGGGACCGAGGGTCACGCCGGGCCGCAGCCCGCCCGCCATCGCCGCGAGCCGCGCGAGGCGGGCCGGTTCGGCGGCGTCCGTGTGCAGATCGACGGGGCAGCCGTGCTCGGAGGCCACCTCCAGGACCGTCTCGACATAGCCCGTGGGATCGGGGTCCAGGTCGGGGCAGCCGCCCACCACGGAGGCGCCCATCTTCAGCGCGTCGCGCAGTATCGCCAGCCCGTCGGCGCCGGCCGCCCCGGTCAGCAGCCGCGGTACGGCCACCGTGGTCAGTTCCGCGAGCCCACGCAGCGAACGCCGCGCCTCAAGGACGGCGTCGAGAGGGCCCAGCCCCCGGACGTCGCCCACGCGCACGTGTGCGCGCAGTGCCGTCGCCCCGTGCGCGAGGTGCAGCAGGGCGGCCTCCGTCGCCCGGCGCTGGACGTCCTCCGCGTCGTACGGGACGGGTCCGCCGTGGTCGGCGGAGAGCGCGGTGTCGGCGTGGGTGTGCGGTTCCACCGGGGCCGGAAGGAGCAGGTAGCCGCTGAGGTCGACGCGGGAACCGGAGCGGGCCGGCCCCGGTGCCAGGCTGCCTGCCGTGCCGACCGCCTCGATGCGCCCGCCGCCCAGCCGCACGTCCACGGTGCGGCCGTCGGTGAGCCGCGCCCCGCACAGAACGAGGGTCCCGTCGGACCGGCCCGGGGAGCCTTGGGGATTCGACGACGGTGGGGGCGGCTGCGGCTGGCTGTCGGGCATCGGGGTCCAAGGGATGGGGGCTTGGGGCTCTTCGGGGCTTGGGGCTTCCGGGCGCGTGAGCGGACCGAGGGGAACTCATGATCACGCAGAGTGAGTCGAGCCTAGGGTGGTCGGCCGCACGGGGCGGGGAGGAGCGCAATAGTCGTACCGGCGTGGCCCGTCCGGAGCGCTACACGCGCGTGGCGGCCCCTTTCACCGGAGCGCTACGTGCGCGGAGACCCCTTTCACCGGACCGCTACGCGCGCGTGGACAGCCCTTCAAAGGGGCCCGCGAGGCTGCCGGGACACGGGCGGTCGACGCCTGGGCATGCGGTACGAAACGGATTTGGGTGAACGGCTGCCGAGCGTGTAATGTCTTCATCGCTCGCCCCAATAGCTCAGTCGGCAGAGCGTCTCCATGGTAAGGAGAAGGTCAACGGTTCGATTCCGTTTTGGGGCTCTGGTGTGAGAGGTTCCCGTCGTAAGACGGGTCCCGATCTCATCAAAGCGGTGTAGCTCAGTCGGTAGAGCAAGCGGCTCATAATCGCTGTGTCACCGGTTCAAGTCCGGTCACCGCTACTGACAGTAGCCGATTGCGGGGTCGGTCCTTCGATCGGCTACTCTTTCTTGCGTTGAACAAGTCCACCCGTTCGTCATAGGAGCACTCACGTGGCTGCCACCGACGTCCGCCCGAAGATCACGCTGGCCTGCGTGGAGTGCAAGGAGCGGAACTACATCACCAAGAAGAACCGGCGTAACAACCCGGACCGACTTGAGATGAAGAAGCACTGCCCGCGTTGCAATGCGCACACCGCGCACCGCGAGACGCGCTGATCATCAAGGCTCGTACGCGAGGCCGCCCCCGCAGTCAGGGGGCGGCCTCGCGTCGTTTCCACCGGCTGGAATCCAGCTACCTTGTGGACCATCACAGCTGACATCAGGAGGTGCCGGGCCATGCCGCTCGACCAGTCCTTCGTAGGGCGGAGCTACCCGCCCACCGAGCCCTACGAGGTGGGCCGGGAGAAGATCCGCGAGTTCGCCGAGGCGGTCGGGGACACCCATCCGGCGTACCGGGACCAGGAGGCCGCCAAGGCGCTCGGTCACCCCGATGTGATCGCGCCGCCGACCTTCGTCTTCTCGATCACCTTCCGGGCCGCGGGACAGGTCATCGAGGACCCCCAGCTCGGCCTCGACTACAGCAGGGTGGTGCACGGCGACCAGAGGTTCACGTACACGCGCCCGGTGCGCGCGGGCGACCGGCTCCAGGTCACCTCGACCATCGAAGCCATCAAGTCCCTGGCCGGAAACGACATCCTGGACGTCCGGGGCGAGGTCCACGACGAGGCGGGCGAGCATGTCGTGACGGCCTGGACCAAGCTGGTGGCGCGCGCGGCCGGGGAGGCCTGAGAGATGACGGCGAAGATCACTTACGACGGCGTGGAGGTCGGCACCGAGCTGCCGGCGCAGACCTTTCCGGTGACCCGCGCGACGCTCGTGCGCTACGCGGGCGCCTCCGGGGACTTCAACCCGATCCACTGGAACGAGAAGTTCGCCAAGGAGGTGGGACTGCCGGACGTCATCGCGCACGGCATGTTCACCATGGCCGAGGCGATCCGCGTGGTCACCGACTGGACCGGGGACCCGGGCGCGGTCGTCGAGTACGGCGTCCGCTTCATCAAGCCCGTCGTCGTCCCGAACGACGACGAGGGCGCCGTGATCGAGGTCGGTGGCAAGGTCGCGGCCAAGCTCGACGACAACACGGTGCGGGTGGACCTGACGGCCACGAGCGGCGGCCAGAAGGTGCTGGGCATGTCCCGGGCGCTCGTGCGACTGGCCTGAGCCCCGCACGGCCGGCCTCGGCGCCGCGGCGAGGTAAGGGGTGCCCTACCAGGACCCGCCAAGTCCTGGCAGGGAGGGCGCCCCTTACGTGTCCCATCGGCACGCGCCTGGTCCATGGGCGCGCACGGCACCGCTCGACTCCATCCATGGACGGCACCGCTTGACGTAGTTAGTGATTGAGTACTAACTTACCCGCATGGTCAGGATGAGCGCGGACGAGAGGCGTGAGGTCGTCATTCGCGCGGCGATCGCGGAGTTTTCCCAGAGGGGCTACTACGGCACCTCGACCGAGGCGATCGCCAAGCGGGTGGGTGTCTCACAGCCGTATCTCTTCCGGCTCTTCCCGGGTAAGAAGGCGATCTTCGCCGCTGCCTCGCTGCGCTGCGTCGACGACGTGTGCCGGGTCCTGGGGGAGGCGGGTGAGGGCTTCGAGGGCGAAGAGGCCGTGCATGCCATGGCCCGGGCGTATGTGCGGCTGATCCAGGAGCAGCCGGAGCGGCTCCTGATGCAGATGCAGACGTACATCGCGGTCGCCGCCGCTGAGGCGGAGGGCGACCATGAGTTCGGCGAGGCCGTGCGGGCCGGCTGGATGCGGCTGTGGGAGACCGTGCATCTGCCGCTCGGGGCCGACGACGGAGAGACGACGGTCTTCCTGGCCTACGGAATGCTCATCAACACCCTTGCCGCCATGGGCTTTCCGCCGGGTCACCGGGTCTGGCAGGGGATGTATCCGTCCGCGAGGATCGGCGGGCCGGCCGACGGGCAGGGGAACTGAGGTGGGCCTGCATCGCCGCCTTCTCATGGCTTCAAAAGTTAGTAATCCATAACTAATCATTGATCACGCTCTGGGGGAGCGATGCCACAGCAGACCGCGCCGAGCACGGCACATCGCGGGGGAGCCATATGGGCCCTCGTCATCACCAGCGTCGCCGGATTCATGGCGTCCCTGGACAACCTCGTCGTGACCACCGCCCTGCCCTCCATCCGCGAGGACCTGGGAGGGGCGCTGGACGACCTGGAATGGACCGTCAGCGCCTACACGCTCACCTTCGCCGTCCTGCTGATATTCGGCGCCGCGCTCGGCGACCGCTTCGGCCGGCGCCGGCTCTTCCTCGCCGGGCTCACGGTCTTCACCGGTGCCTCCGCCGCCGCGGCCATGGCGCCCGGCATCGACTCGCTGATCGCGGCCCGCGCGGTGCAGGGCGTCGGTGCGGCGGTGATGATGCCCCTCACGCTCACCCTGCTGACGGCGGCCGTGCCCGCCGCCAAGCGCGGCATGGCGTACGGGATCTGGGGCGCCGTCAACGGACTCGCGGTGGCCTCCGGGCCGCTCATCGGCGGCAGCCTCACCGAACACGTCTCCTGGCACTGGATCTTCTGGCTGAACGTCCCGCTCGGCCTGGCCCTGCTGCCGCTCGCCCGTCTCCACCTCGCCGAGTCCCACGGCAGCGGCGCACCGCTCGACATCCCCGGCACCCTGCTCGCCAGCGGCGGACTCTTCGGGATCGTCTACGGGCTGGTCCGCGGCCCCGCCGACGGCTGGACCGACTCCGTCGTCCTCACCGGCCTGCTCGCCGGCGGCGCGCTGCTGATCGCCTTCGTCGTCCACGGCTCCCGCGCCCGCAACCCCATGCTCCCGATGCGGCTCTTCCGCTCCCGCGCCTTCGCCGGGATCAACGCGGCCAGCCTTCTCATGTTCCTCGGGATGTTCGGCTCGATCTTCCTGCTCAGCCAGTACATGCAGGGCGTGCTCGGCTACTCGCCGACCGAGGCGGGCTTCAGGATGCTGCCGTGGACCGGCATGCCGATGCTGGTCGCGCCGGTCGCCGGGATGCTCTCCGACCGCATCGGCGGCCGTCCGGTCGTCGCGGCCGGCCTGTTCCTCCAGGCCGCCGGGCTCGGCTATCTGGCCTCCGTGGTCACCGCCGACGTCTCCTACGCCGCCCAACTGCCCGGCCTGATCGTCAGCGGCATCGGCATGGCCCTGTACTTCGCTCCGGCCGCCAACCTGGTCATGTCCAGCGTCCGGGCGTCCGAGCAGGGCATCGCGTCCGGCGCCAACAACGCGCTGCGCGAGGTGGGCGGCGCGCTCGGCATCGCGGTCATGTCGTCGATCTTCGCGGCGCAGGGCGGCTATGAGTCCGCGCAGTCCTTCGTAGACGGCCTGCGGCCCGCCCTGGTGACCGGCGCCGCGGCGGTGGCGCTCGCCGGGATCGCCGCCCTGCTGATCCCGGCCCGCCGCACCCCCGGCCGGCCCGTGACCCAGGCCGAACCGGCGCCGGTACTGGAGACCGCCGCCCACTGAACGCCCGACCGGTACGCGCGCGTACGGCCCCGCCCTCCCCGGCTGGGCCGTACGCGCGCGTACCCGCGGGCCGGCCGGGGATGTCGGTGCCGTCTCGTAGTCTTGGGCGCGTGCAGGAACTCCACGACGCCCCGCTCGCCCCGCTGACCACCTTCCGGCTGGGCGGACCCGCCGCCCGGCTGGTCACCGCCGCCACCGACGCCGAGGTCGTCGCCGCCGTCCGCGAGGCCGACGACAGCGGAACCCCCCTGCTGCTGATCGGCGGCGGGTCGAACCTGGTCATCGGCGACAAGGGCTTCGACGGCACCGCCCTGCGCATCGCCACCCGCGGGATCGAACTGGACGGCACGCGCCTGGAACTGGCGGCCGGCGAGGTGTGGACCGACGCCGTCGCCCGTACCGTCGAGGCCGGGCTCGCGGGCGTCGAGTGCCTTGCCGGGATCCCCGGCTCCGCGGGCGCGACACCGATCCAGAACGTCGGGGCGTACGGCCAGGAGGTCTCCTCCAGCATCACCGAGGTGATCGCCTACGACCGCAGGGCCGGGGAGACGGTCACGCTCACCAACGCCGAGTGCGCGTTCTCGTACCGGCACAGCCGCTTCAAGGCCGACCCGGAGCGGTACGTCGTGCTGCGGGTCCGTTTCGCACTGGAGGACGCGGACGGGCTGTCGGCGCCGGTCAGATACGCCGAGACGGCCCGAGCGCTCGGGGTGGAGCCCGGCGACCGGGTACCGCTGGCCGCGGTGCGCGAGGCCGTTCTGAAGCTGCGCGCGGGTAAGGGCATGGTCCTCGACCCCGAGGACCACGACACCTGGTCGGCGGGGTCCTTCTTCACCAACCCGATCCTCACGGACGCGGAGTTCGCCGCGTTCCACGCGCGCGTGCGGGAACAGCTCGGGGACGGTGCCGAGCCGCCCGCGTACCCCGCGGGCGAGGGCCGCACCAAGACCTCCGCGGCCTGGCTGATCGACAAGGCGGGCTTCACCAAGGGGTACGGCAGCGGGCCCGCGCGCATCTCCACGAAGCACACCCTTGCCCTCACCAACCGGGGTGGGGCCACCACGGAGGATCTGCTCGCGCTGGGCCGGGAGGTCGTGGCCGGGGTTCGCGCGGCCTTCGGGATCACGCTGGTCAATGAGCCTGTGACGGTCGGCGTCAGCCTGTAGCTCCGCCTGTAGCTCCGCTGGCTTGGCCGGTTTGGGGTGCGGCCGGTGTCTGGGCCGGTTGCGTAATTCCTCGCGGGCCTATGGGGTGGTGGTGGGCTGGGGTTGGAGGGTGGAGTGCGGCTGGGTCGTGGCTGGTTGCGCAGTTCCCCGCGCCCCTATAGGGGGGTGGTGGGCTGGGTCTGTGGGTCGGGTGCGGCGCCGTGGGGGCTGATCGCGCAGTTCCCCGCGGCCCTGCGGGGCGCTTGGTTGCGTGGGTTTTCGCGGTTCTGTGGGGGTGCTCTCGGAGTGGGGCCGCGTGCACGTTCTTGAGGGCCGTGGAGATCAGGGCGCGCACCGTGCGGTCGAGGAAAACGTCCTTGCGGCTGCGCGCGCCGAGGCCGGAGAGCACCGCGGCCCGGTCGGCGGCGGCGGGGCGCACCGTCCCCGGGTCGGTGAGGTCGGCTCGGACCGCCTTCAGACCGGCCCCGGTCACGGTCAGCCGCGCGGGGTCGTGGACCACGGTCGTGACCCAGGGTGAGCCCTCGTTCGGCGGGACCGCCCCCCGCTTCAGACGGCCGGGCGGGTGAGCCAGTCGTCGACGCCGGCCAGCAGCTTCGCCCGCATCTCCGGTGGCGCGGCCGACGCCCTGACCGACTGCCGGGCCAGCTCCGCCAGTTCCGCGTCCGTGAAGCCGTGGTGCTCCCGGGCCAGCCGGTACTGGGCGGCCAGGCGCGAGCCGAACAGCAGCGGATCGTCGGCCCCCAGTGCCATCGGCACCCCCGCCTCGAAGAGCGTGCGCAGCGGGATGTCCTCCGGCTTCTCGTACACGCCCAGCGCCACATTCGACGCGGGGCACACCTCGCAGGTCACCTCCCGGTCCGCGAGCCGCTTGAGCAGACGCGGGTCCTCCGCCGCGCGCACCCCGTGGCCGACCCGGTTCGCGTACAGGTCGTCGAGGCAGTCACGGACCGAGGACGGGCCGGTCAGCTCGCCGCCGTGCGGGGCGGACAGCAGGCCGCCCTCGCGCGCGATGTGGAACGCGCGGTCGAAGTCCCGTGCCATGCCCCGGCGTTCGTCGTTCGACAGGCCGAAGCCGACCACGCCCCGGTCCGCGTAGCGCACCGCTAGCCGGGCCAGGGTGCGGGCGTCCAGTGGGTGCTTCATGCGGTTGGCGGCCACCAGGACGCGCATGCCCAGACCGGTGTCCCGCGAGGCCGTGTCCACCGCGTCCAGGATGATCTCCAGGGCCGGGATGAGGCCGCCCAGGCGTGGTGCGTACGACGTCGGGTCGACCTGGATCTCCAGCCAGCCGGAGCCGTCCTTCAGATCCTCCTCCGCGGCCTCGCGGACCAGGCGCTGGATGTCCTCAGGTTCCCTCAGGCAGGAGCGTGCCGCGTCGTACAGCCGCTGGAAGCGGAACCAGCCCCGCTCGTCCGTGGCCCGCAGCCGCGGCGGCTCTCCGCTGGTCAGTGCGTCGGTCAGCGCCTCCGGCAGGCGCACGCCGTGCTTGTCGGCCAGCTCCAGCAGGGTGCTGGGCCGCATCGAGCCGGTGAAGTGCAGGTGGAGATGGGCCTTCGGCAGGTCAGAGACATCACGTACACGCTCCATCCGAGGATCCTGCCGCACCTCGCCCGCGTCCCGGTAGCCGTTTCCCCGTTCGTGGTCTTGCCCGCACACAGAAGCGGGCCGCCTCCCGAAGGAGACGGCCCGCCGGCCCGCTGACCGTGAGCGGATTCAGTCCCTGGCCTCCGCCAGCAGCTTCTGGATCCGGCTCACGCCCTCGATCAGGTCCTCGTCACCGAGGGCGTAGGACAGCCGCAGATAGCCCGGGGTGCCGAACGCCTCGCCCGGGACGACCGCGACCTCGGCCTCCTCCAGGATCAGCGCGGCCAGTTCCACGGTGCTCTGCGGGCGCCTGCCCCGGATCTCCTTGCCGATCAGCGCCTTCACCGACGGGTACGCGTAGAACGCGCCCTCCGGCTCCGGGCAGACCACGCCGTCGATCTCGTCCAGCATCCGCACGATCGTCCGGCGCCGCCGGTCGAAGGCCTCGCGCATCTCCGCGACGGCCTTCAGGTCGCCGGAGACCGCGGCGAGGGCCGCCGCCTGCGCGACGTTCGACACGTTCGAGGTGGCGTGCGACTGGAGGTTCGTGGCGGCCTTGATCACGTCCTTCGGGCCGATGACCCAGCCCACGCGCCAGCCGGTCATCGCGTACGTCTTCGCGACGCCGTTGACGACGATGCACTTGTCACGCAGCTCCGGCAGGATCGCGGGCAGCGAGGTGAACGTCGCGTCGCCGTACACGAGGTGCTCGTAGATCTCGTCCGTCAGCACCCACAGGCCGTGCTCGACGGCCCAGCGGCCGATCGCCTCGGCCTCCGGCTCGCTGTAGACCGCGCCGGTCGGGTTGGAGGGCGAGACGAAGAGGACGACCTTCGTCTTGTCCGTGCGCGCCGCCTCCAGCTGCTCCACGCTCACCCGGTAGCCGGTCGTCTCGTCCGCCACGACCTCCACCGGGACACCGCCGGCGAGACGGATCGACTCCGGGTACGTCGTCCAGTACGGCGCCGGGACGATGACCTCGTCGCCCGGGTCGAGGATCGCGGCGAAGGCCTCGTAGATGGCCTGCTTGCCGCCGTTGGTGACCAGGATCTGCGACGGGTCGACCTCGTAGTTCGAGTCGCGCAGCGTCTTCGCGGCGATCGCGGCCTTCAGCTCGGGCAGGCCGCCCGCCGGGGTGTACCGGTGGTACTTCGGGTTCTTGCAGGCCTCGATCGCGGCCTCGACGATGTAGCCGGGCGTCGGGAAGTCGGGTTCGCCGGCGCCGAAGCCGATCACCGGACGCCCGGCGGCCTTGAGGGCCTTGGCCTTGGCGTCCACGGCGAGGGTGGCGGACTCGGAGATCGCGCCGACTCGGGCGGAGACCCGGCGCTCGGTGGGAGGGGTTGCAGCGCTCATGGAGCCATCGTTTCAGACTGGAAATGTCCCCGGCACGCGGGTTTCACAGACTGAACGGCAAGGGGCCGAACCGTGAACATGCGTCCGGATTCGGCCTCCGGCCAGGACGATCTTGCGTTGCGCGGGCGTCGGAGGGCACTTACTGTTCGACGCCGGGCCCTGGACCACGTACACTCTCACCTCGTTGGCCTTCGGGGGCCGCGTCTGCGCCGGTGCACACCGAGCACCCGGTCGGATGCGGTACGTTGGGGGACATCAAAGGGTCGTAGCTCAATTGGTAGAGCACTGGTCTCCAAAACCAGCGGTTGGGGGTTCAAGTCCCTCCGGCCCTGCTACACACACCGCCAGGATGTGTGCGCATGTACGTACAGCATTGCACCGCCGTGCGGCTCAGAACCGGGCGCGGCACGGCCACGACCCGGGATCAGGTGAGGACGAATGACGGACGCCGTGGGCTCCATCGACACTCCTGATGCCCAGGACGAGGTACCGGAGTCCAAGAAGAAGACCCGTAAGGGTGGCAAGCGCGCCAAGAAGGGCCCGCTGAAGCGGCTGGCGATCTTCTACCGCCAGATTGTCGCGGAACTCCGCAAGGTCGTCTGGCCGTCGCGTAACCAGCTGACGTCGTACACAACCGTGGTGATCTTCTTCGTCGCCATCATGATCGCGTTGGTGACCGTGATTGACTATGGGCTCAACCACGCGGCCAAGTACGTCTTCGGCTGAGCCAAGAGCGAAGGGCGCCGTGGTACCGGCGCCCGTTTTCGCATGTTCCACCTCTATGTATCCAGGAAGAAGCAGCCATCGTGTCTGACCCGAACCTGAACGACGCCATCGAGCCTCGCGGGAATGCCGCCGAGGCGGTGGACGACGAGCTCGACATCGTCGAGGGCGCGGACGAGCAGGACGAGTTCGAGGCTGCCGAGGCCGAGGCGGGGGAGCCGGCCGAGGAGGCCGCCCTGCAGGTCGTGGACGAGGACGCCGAGGGCGAGGCCGCCGAGGAGGAGCCCGCGGAGCCCGTCGACCCCGTCGCGGCGCTGCGCGAGGAACTGCGTACCCTGCCCGGCGAGTGGTACGTCATCCACACCTACGCCGGCTACGAGAACCGCGTGAAGACCAACCTGGAGCAGCGCGCCGTCTCGCTGAACGTCGAGGACTACATCTTCCAGGCCGAGGTGCCGCAGGAAGAGGTCGTCCAGATCAAGAACGGCGACCGCAAGACGATCAAGCAGAACAAGCTGCCGGGGTACGTCCTGGTCCGCATGGACCTGACCAACGAGTCCTGGGGCGTCGTCCGCAACACGCCGGGCGTCACCGGCTTCGTCGGCAACGCCTACGACCCGTACCCGCTGACCCTGGACGAGATCGTCAAGATGCTCGCCCCGGAGGCCGAGGAGAAGGCCGCCCGTGAGGCCGCCGAGGCCGAGGGCAAGCCCGCTCCGCAGCGCAAGGTCGAGGTCCAGGTGCTGGACTTCGAGGTCGGCGACTCGGTCACCGTCACCGACGGCCCGTTCGCCACGCTCCAGGCCACCATCAACGAGATCAACCCGGACTCGAAGAAGGTCAAGGGCCTGGTGGAGATCTTCGGCCGCGAGACGCCGGTCGAGCTGTCCTTCGACCAGATCCAGAAGAACTGACGTCCTTACGGACGTAACGCCTCCGACCAGGTCGGGCGGACGCTCGGGCGGGCGCCTGACCTGCTCGGTTTTTGGCCGCACACGTGTACCCGTTACCGTAGTGCGGTATGCCTCCGTCCGGATGATCCGGATCGGATGGCGGAACACTCTCACTAAGGACCCGGAGAGAGCACATGCCTCCCAAGAAGAAGAAGGTCACGGGGCTGATCAAGCTCCAGATCCAGGCCGGCGCCGCCAACCCGGCCCCGCCGGTCGGCCCCGCGCTGGGTCAGCACGGCGTCAACATCATGGAGTTCTGCAAGGCCTACAACGCCGCGACCGAGTCGCAGCGCGGCTGGGTCATCCCGGTGGAGATCACGGTCTACGAGGACCGCTCCTTCACCTTCGTGACCAAGACTCCGCCGGCCGCGAAGATGATCCTCAAGGCCGCGGGTGTCGAGAAGGGCTCCGGCGAGCCGCACAAGACCAAGGTCGCCAAGATCACCGAGGCGCAGGTCCGCGAGATCGCCCAGACCAAGATGCCCGACCTCAACGCCAACGACCTGGACGCCGCCGCGAAGATCATCGCTGGCACCGCCCGTTCCATGGGCGTCACGGTCGAGGGCTGAGTCCCACCCCGCAGCACCCATGCGGCGGTGCGACGCCGCACGTGGCAGGGCCTGCTCGGCCCGTACCACGACTCCTTTCCAGCACACCTCAGGAGCAGTTGTGAGCAAGCGCAGCAAGGCTCTCCGCGCTGCGGACGCCAAGGTCGACCGGGAGAAGCTGTACGCCCCGCTCGAAGCCGTCCGTCTCGCCAAGGAGACCTCCACGAGCAAGTTCGACGGCACCGTCGAGGTCGCCTTCCGTCTGGGTGTCGACCCGCGCAAGGCCGACCAGATGGTCCGTGGCACCGTGAACCTTCCGCACGGCACCGGCAAGACCGCCCGGGTCCTGGTCTTCGCGACCGGTGACCGTGCCGAGGCCGCGCGTGCCGCGGGCGCCGACATCGTCGGCGCCGACGAGCTGATCGACGAGGTGTCGAAGGGCCGTCTGGACTTCGACGCCGTCGTCGCCACCCCGGACCTCATGGGCAAGGTCGGCCGCCTCGGCCGCGTCCTCGGCCCGCGCGGTCTGATGCCGAACCCGAAGACCGGCACCGTCACCCCCGATGTGACCAAGGCCGTGGGCGACATCAAGGGCGGCAAGATCGAGTTCCGCGTCGACAAGCACTCGAACCTGCACTTCATCATCGGCAAGACGTCGTTCGACGACAGCAAGCTGGTGGAGAACTACGGCGCCGCGCTGGAGGAGATCCTGCGTCTGAAGCCGTCCGCAGCCAAGGGCCGCTACATCAAGAAGGCCGCCATCACCACCACGATCGGCCCCGGCATTCCGGTCGACCCGAACCGCACCCGCAACCTCCTCGTCGAGGAGGACCCGGCCGCCGTCTGAGCCTGCGCTCACCCAAACGGCCGCCGCGTCAGGCACGCGTCGCACAGGGCGGGCCCCGCACCCTTTCGAGGTGCGGGGCCCGTCCTTTTCTTTGTGCACTTCTTCTTTGTGCACTTCGCGGTACGGCTGTCGGTGCGCTGCGTTAGCGTGCGCACACAGGACTCGCACAGGGGTGGGACGACATGAAGAGCACGAGCGTGCGCCGCATGACTCTCTCGGCGGCGGTGGCGACCGCGCTGGCGGCGGTGGCCGCCTGCGGTTCCCCAGGCCCCTCCGGCGACGGGTTAGCGGGCGGCAACACGGCGGAGGAGCAGACGACGCGGGTCAGCCCCGTCGCGGCCCTGCGCTCCGCCGAGAAGTCCACGGCCGGTGCCGAGTCGGCCAAGGTCCGCTCCACCACCACCGTGGGCTCCGTGATGTCCATGACGGCGGAGGGGTCCCTCGGCTGGGGCGACGGGATCACCGGCACGCTCACCCTCACCTACACCGGCGGCACGGCAGCCGACGCGATGCGCCGGCTCGGCTCCACCTCGATGCAGGCCCGCTATCTCTCCGACGCCTACTACGCCAGGATGGGTGACATCTTCGCCGAGCAGGCGGGCGGCAAGCACTGGATCAAGTACGCCTACGACGACCTGGCCGGCCTCGGCGGGAGTTCCGGCGTGTACATCAAGGACCAGATGCGGAACTCCACACCGGAGCAGTCCGTGAAGCTCCTGCTGGCCTCCGGGGATGTGCGGAAGGTCGGCGAGGAGAGGGTGTCCGGCAAGAACACCACGCACTACACCGGGACGGTGGAGGTCGCAGACCTCGTCACCCGCAGCTCCCACCTCGATGCGAGCCGGCTGGCCGACCTGAAGAAGCAGCTCGACCAGGCCGGCATCACCACCGAGACCGTAGACATCTGGGTCAACGACCAGGACCTGCTGGTCAAGAAGGTGGAGAAGGGCGACACGGCCAACGGCACGATGACCAGCACCGCGTACTACAGCGACTACGGCGTATGGGTCTCGGTCCAGGAGCCTCCCGCGGCCGACACCGAGGACTTCAAGGCCCTCATCGCCAAGCAGGGCGGAAGCGGACCGACCTCCTGAGCCGGTGTCCGGTAAACCGTTCGCCAAGAGAGCGGCAGCAAACCGGGAAGACCCCGCGCGTACCCCCGTGCGAAGGACGACGCGGCGAAGTCGTCGGCGATGGAGCCGGCCGCGGCCGTCGCCGCGGCCGCGAAGAACGCGGACGGCATCACGTCGTTCCGCTACCGGCTGACCGGCAGCGTCCCGGGCGAGGGCAAGATCAAGGGCGAGGCGGCGATGAGCGTCAAGCCGCTGGCCATGAGCATGAAGATGGCAGTTCGAGGACAAGGCCACCGACGGACAGGTCGAGATGATGAAGGCCGCCGAGCAGGCCTGAGTCCGCGCGGAAGTCGCCGTAGGGACGGATTTGCCTGACGGCGATCCGTTCCTTTACTCTTCTACAGAAGCCAAAGACCGCTGGTCGTTGCCGTGCGCTCGGATGAGTGTGCGGTGGCCGAAGGATCCGCTGAAAAGTGGGCGACCCGCGCAGGTGACAGAGGAAGAACTCCCGGAGTGCGCGCCTCCCGCGCGTGTACGACCGGTCGAGTCCGCCCCGTGCGCCTGCGCCGGGGCGTTTCGTTTCCCCAGTCCTCCTTCGGGTCCGCGCGGTCAGAATCACCCGGAAGGAGGCCGAGGCTCTATGGCGAGGCCCGACAAGGCTGCCGCGGTGGCCGAGTTGACGGAGCAGTTCCGCAACTCCAGCGCCGCCGTGCTGACCGAGTACCGCGGTCTCACCGTGGCGCAGCTCAAGACGCTGCGCCGGTCGCTCGGTGAGAACGCCCAGTACGCCGTGGTGAAGAACACGCTGACCAAGATTGCGGCCAACGAGGCCGGGATCACGACGCTGGACGACCTGTTCAACGGTCCGACGGCTGTCGCCTTCGTCACCGGTGACCCGGTGGAGTCGGCGAAGGGTCTCCGTGACTTCGCCAAGGACAATCCGAATCTCGTCATCAAGGGCGGTGTCCTTGACGGCAAGGCGCTGTCCGCCGACGAGATCAAGAAGCTCGCGGACCTTGAGTCCCGCGAGGTTCTGCTCGCCAAGCTGGCGGGCGCTCTGAAGGGCAAGCAGACCCAGGCTGCTCAGGTCTTCCAGGCGCTCCCGTCGAAGCTCGTCCGCACCGTGGACGCGCTGCGCGCCAAGCAGGCCGAGCAGGGCGGTGCCGAGTAATTCGGCTCGCGACATGACCGCCGCCGCCCGACGCGGAGGTCGTAGCGGGCCGTACGTACGCCCGCCAGACATGTACATCCGGCACCAGCCGAATTAGTGGAAGGAAAGCCACCATGGCTCTCACCCAGGACGAACTGCTCGCCGAGTTCGAGTCGATGACCCTCATCCAGCTCTCCGAGTTCGTGAAGGCGTTCGAGGAGAAGTTCGACGTCACCGCCGCCGCCGCGGTTGCCGTCGCGGGCCCGGCCGGTCCGGCCGCCCCGGCCGAGGCCCCCGAGGAGAAGGACGAGTTCGACGTCGTCCTCACCGGCGCCGGCGACAAGAAGATCCAGGTCATCAAGGTCGTGCGCGAGCTGACCTCGCTGGGTCTGAAGGAGGCCAAGGACCTGGTCGACGGTGCGCCGAAGCCGGTTCTGGAGAAGGTCAACAAGGAGGCCGCGGACAAGGCCAAGGAGTCCCTTGAGGGCGCCGGCGCCTCCGTCGAGGTCAAGTAAGACCTTCCGGGGTTCAGCGAACCCCGTCGCACGCCCCCTGCGGTCCCCGAGCGGGCTGTAACGCGAGCGCACCGAGGAGCGATCATCCATCCGGGTGGTCGCTCTTCGGCTTTCCCGGAGGTCCGACCGCGGCTGCCTTGCACCCGCGTGAGCGGGGGGTATGGTGATCTTCGTTGTGTCTCCGGAAGCCCGGGTTGGACTGGGGGGCCTTGACGAACCGCACGCAGCGCGCAATTCTCAGGACGCGTCGTCACAACGATCCAGGTTCCGAGGCATGGATCGACGGCGAAGAGGGCAGTATCAACGTGCGTTGAGGGCAGGCATGGCGCAGGCGTTGAGGACAACGAGGGTCTCAGAAAAGCGAGACTGGACATCAGTGTGCCAAGTGGCTACACTGACCCTTTGCGCTGCCTGTTAGCTGTCCCCTGCCCGTCACCAGGGGTCTGTCCTCACCCGAGCATCGATGACCGAACCCCCCTCGACCTGGGGTTTCTGTCTTCGTGTATGGGAGAGGGGCCGGTACGCGCGTAGTGAGTCCGAGCCCTCGGAAGGACCCCCTCTTGGCCGCCTCGCGCAACGCCTCGACCGCGAATACGAACAACGGCGCCAGCACCGCCCCGCTGCGCATTTCCTTTGCAAAGATCAAGGAGCCTCTTGAGGTTCCGAACCTGCTCGCGCTGCAGACCGAGAGCTTTGACTGGCTGCTCGGCAACACCGCCTGGCAGAGTCGGGTCGAGGAGGCTCTTGAGAACGGTCACGACGTCCCCACCAAGTCCGGTCTGGAGGAGATCTTCGAGGAGATCTCCCCGATCGAGGACTTCTCCGGGTCGATGTCGCTGACCTTCCGGGACCACCGCTTCGAGCCGCCGAAGAACTCGATCGACGAGTGCAAGGAGCGCGACTTCACGTACGCCGCCCCGCTCTTCGTCACGGCCGAGTTCACCAACAACGAGACCGGCGAGATCAAGTCCCAGACCGTCTTCATGGGCGACTTCCCGCTCATGACGAACAAGGGCACCTTCGTCATCAACGGCACCGAGCGTGTCGTTGTGTCTCAGCTGGTCCGTTCCCCCGGTGTCTACTTCGACTCCACCATCGACAAGACGTCCGACAAGGACATCTTCTCCGCCAAGATCATCCCGTCCCGGGGTGCCTGGCTGGAGATGGAGATCGACAAGCGCGACATGGTCGGTGTCCGTATCGACCGCAAGCGCAAGCAGTCCGTCACCGTCCTCCTGAAGGCGCTCGGCTGGACGACCGAGCAGATCCTGGAGGAGTTCGGCGACTACGAGTCGATGCGCGCCACCCTGGAGAAGGACCACACCCAGGGCCAGGACGACGCGCTGCTCGACATCTACCGCAAGCTGCGCCCGGGTGAGCCCCCCACGCGTGAGGCCGCGCAGACGCTCCTTGAGAACCTCTACTTCAACCCGAAGCGCTACGACCTGGCGAAGGTCGGCCGCTACAAGGTCAACAAGAAGCTCGGTGCGGACGAGCCGCTGGACGCCGGCGTGCTCACCACCGACGACGTCATCGCCACCATCAAGTACCTGGTGAAGCTGCACGCCGGCGAGACCGAGACGATCGGTGAGTCCGGTCGCTCGATCATGGTCGAGACCGACGACATCGACCACTTCGGCAACCGTCGTATCCGCAGCGTCGGCGAGCTGATCCAGAACCAGGTCCGTACGGGTCTCGCCCGTATGGAGCGCGTCGTGCGCGAGCGCATGACCACCCAGGACGTCGAGGCGATCACGCCGCAGACCCTGATCAACATCCGGCCGGTCGTCGCCTCCATCAAGGAGTTCTTCGGCACCAGCCAGCTGTCCCAGTTCATGGACCAGAACAACCCGCTGTCGGGGCTGACGCACAAGCGGCGTCTGAACGCCCTCGGCCCGGGTGGTCTCTCCCGTGAGCGGGCCGGCTTCGAGGTCCGTGACGTGCACCCGTCGCACTACGGCCGCATGTGCCCGATCGAGACGCCGGAAGGCCCGAACATCGGTCTGATCGGCTCGCTCGCCTCGTACGGCCGGGTCAACGCGTTCGGTTTCATCGAGACGCCCTACCGCAAGGTCGTCGACGGCCAGGTCACCGACGAGGTCGACTACCTGACCGCCGACGAGGAGGACCGCTTCGTCATCGCGCAGGCCAACGCGCCGCTGAACGAGGAGATGCGGTTCGCCGAGGCCCGCGTGCTGGTCCGCCGCCGTGGCGGTGAGGTCGACTACGTCGGCCCCGAGGACGTGGACTACATGGACGTCTCGCCGCGCCAGATGGTGTCGGTCGCGACCGCCATGATCCCCTTCCTGGAGCACGACGACGCCAACCGTGCCCTGATGGGCGCGAACATGATGCGCCAGGCCGTGCCGCTCATCAAGTCCGAGGCACCGCTCGTCGGCACCGGCATGGAGTACCGCTCCGCCGTCGACGCCGGCGACGTCGTCAAGGCCGAGAAGGCCGGTGTGGTCCAGGAGGTCTCCGCCGACTACATCACCACGGCCAACGACGACGGCACGTACATCACGTATCGCCTGGCCAAGTTCGCCCGTTCCAACCAGGGCACCTCCGTCAACCAGAAGGTCATCGTCAACGAGGGCGACCGGGTCGTCGAGGGCCAGGTCCTCGCCGACGGTCCGGCCACCCAGAACGGCGAGATGGCGCTCGGCAAGAACCTGCTCGTGGCGTTCATGCCGTGGGAGGGTCACAACTACGAGGACGCGATCATCCTGTCGCAGCGCCTCGTGCAGGACGACGTCCTCTCCTCGATCCACATCGAGGAGCACGAGGTCGACGCCCGTGACACCAAGCTCGGCCCCGAGGAGATCACCCGGGACATCCCGAACGTCTCCGAGGAGGTCCTGGCCGACCTCGACGAGCGCGGCATCATCCGCATCGGCGCCGAGGTCATCGCCGGTGACATCCTCGTCGGCAAGGTGACCCCCAAGGGCGAGACCGAGCTGACCCCCGAGGAGCGCCTGCTGCGCGCGATCTTCGGCGAGAAGGCCCGTGAGGTCCGTGACACCTCGCTGAAGGTGCCGCACGGCGAGACCGGCAAGGTCATCGGCGTACGGGTCTTCGACCGCGAGGAGGGCGACGAGCTGCCGCCGGGCGTGAACCAGCTGGTCCGCGTCTACGTCGCGCAGAAGCGCAAGATCACAGACGGTGACAAGCTCGCCGGCCGGCACGGCAACAAGGGTGTCATCTCCAAGATCCTGCCGATCGAGGACATGCCGTTCCTGGAGGACGGCACCCCCGTCGACATCATCCTGAACCCGCTCGGTGTGCCGTCCCGGATGAACCCGGGACAGGTTCTGGAGATCCACCTCGGCTGGCTCGCCAGCCAGGGCTGGGACGTCTCCGGACTCGCCGACGAGTGGGCGCAGCGTCTGCAGAACATCGGCGCCGACCAGGTCGACCCGCGCACCAACGTCGCCACCCCGGTGTTCGACGGTGCCCGCGAGGACGAGCTGGCGGGTCTGCTGGAGCACACCATCCCGAACCGCGACGGTGACCGCATGGTCCTCCCGTCCGGCAAGGCGCGGCTGTTCGACGGCCGCTCCGGTGAGCCCTTCCCGGACCCGATCTCGGTCGGCTACATGTACATCCTGAAGCTGCACCACCTGGTCGACGACAAGCTGCACGCCCGCTCGACCGGTCCGTACTCGATGATCACCCAGCAGCCGCTGGGTGGTAAGGCGCAGTTCGGTGGTCAGCGCTTCGGCGAGATGGAGGTGTGGGCGCTGGAGGCGTACGGCGCCGCCTACGCCCTCCAGGAGCTGCTGACCATCAAGTCCGACGACGTCACCGGCCGTGTGAAGGTCTACGAGGCCATCGTCAAGGGCGAGAACATCCCCGAGCCCGGCATCCCCGAGTCCTTCAAGGTGCTCATCAAGGAGATGCAGTCGCTCTGCCTGAACGTGGAGGTGCTGTCCAGCGACGGTATGTCCATCGAGATGCGTGACACCGACGAGGACGTCTTCCGCGCTGCGGAGGAGCTCGGCATCGACCTGTCCCGGCGCGAGCCGAGCAGCGTCGAAGAGGTCTGACGGGAGTCCGGCGGGCCACCTGACCAGGAGGCCCGCCGACCCCCAGGCCCCCCGTTTCAGACCACAGACTTACGACCCTGAGAGGGATTGACGCATAGTGCTCGACGTCAACTTCTTCGACGAGCTCCGGATCGGCCTGGCCACCGCTGACGACATTCGTCAGTGGAGCCACGGCGAGGTGAAGAAGCCCGAGACCATCAACTACCGCACCCTCAAGCCCGAGAAGGACGGACTCTTCTGCGAGAAGATCTTCGGCCCCACCCGGGACTGGGAGTGCTACTGCGGTAAGTACAAGCGCGTCCGCTTCAAGGGCATCATCTGCGAGCGCTGTGGCGTCGAGGTCACCCGCGCCAAGGTGCGCCGTGAGCGGATGGGCCACATCGAGCTGGCCGCGCCCGTCACGCACATCTGGTACTTCAAGGGCGTTCCGTCGCGCCTCGGCTACCTGCTCGACCTCGCCCCGAAGGACCTGGAGAAGGTCATCTACTTCGCGGCGTACATGATCACGTACGTCGACGAGGAGCGCCGCACCCGCGACCTGCCCTCCCTGGAGGCGCATGTCTCCGTGGAGCGGCAGCAGGTCGAGAACCGTCGCGACGCCGACCTCGAAGCCCGCGCCAAGAAGCTGGAGGCGGACCTCGCCGAGCTGGAGGCCGAGGGCGCCAAGGCCGATGTGCGCCGCAAGGTGCGCGAGGGTGCCGAGCGCGAGATGAAGCAGCTGCGCGACCGTGCGCAGCGCGAGATCGACCGCCTCGACGAGGTGTGGACCCGGTTCAAGAACCTCAAGGTCCAGGACCTGGAGGGCGACGAGCTGCTCTACCGCGAGCTGCGTGACCGCTTCGGCACGTACTTCGACGGCTCGATGGGTGCCGCGGCGCTGCAGAAGCGCCTGGAGTCCTTCGACCTCGACGAGGAGGCCGAGAAGCTCCGCGAGATCATCCGCACCGGCAAGGGCCAGAAGAAGACCCGCGCCCTGAAGCGGCTGAAGGTCGTCTCCGCGTTCCTGCAGACGTCCAACAGCCCCAAGGGCATGGTCCTCGACTGCGTGCCGGTCATCCCGCCGGACCTGCGTCCGATGGTGCAGCTGGACGGTGGCCGCTTCGCGACCTCCGACCTGAACGACCTGTACCGCCGTGTCATCAACCGCAACAACCGACTGAAGCGGCTTCTCGACCTCGGCGCGCCCGAGATCATCGTGAACAACGAGAAGCGCATGCTCCAGGAGGCCGTCGACGCGCTCTTCGACAACGGCCGCCGCGGTCGCCCCGTCACGGGCCCCGGCAACCGTCCGCTGAAGTCGCTGTCCGACATGCTCAAGGGCAAGCAGGGCCGCTTCCGCCAGAACCTGCTCGGCAAGCGAGTCGACTACTCGGCGCGTTCCGTCATCGTCGTCGGCCCGCAGCTCAAGCTGCACCAGTGCGGTCTGCCGAAGGCCATGGCGCTGGAGCTGTTCAAGCCGTTCGTGATGAAGCGCCTGGTCGACCTGAACCACGCGCAGAACATCAAGAGCGCCAAGCGCATGGTGGAGCGCGGCCGCACCGTCGTGTACGACGTCCTCGAAGAGGTCATCGCCGAGCACCCGGTGCTGCTGAACCGTGCTCCCACCCTGCACCGCCTCGGCATCCAGGCCTTCGAGCCGCAGCTGGTCGAGGGCAAGGCCATCCAGATCCACCCGCTCGTGTGCACCGCGTTCAACGCGGACTTCGACGGTGACCAGATGGCCGTGCACCTGCCGCTGTCCGCGGAGGCGCAGGCCGAGGCCCGCATCCTGATGCTGTCCTCGAACAACATCCTCAAGCCCGCCGACGGCCGTCCGGTGACGATGCCGACCCAGGACATGGTCCTCGGTCTGTTCTTCCTCACCACGGACTCCGAGATGCGGGACGTCAAGGGCGAGGGCCGGTCCTTCGGCTCGGCGGCCGAGGCGATCATGGCGTTCGACGCGGGCGAGCTGTCGCTCCAGTCGAAGGTGGACATCCGCTTCCCGGTGGGCACCATCCCGCCGCGTGGCTGGACCCCGCCGGCGCAGGAGGAGGTCGACGAGCTCGTCGGAGCGGCGGCGTGGCAGCAGGGTGACAGCTTCCGGCTGAGGACCACGCTGGGGCGTGCGCTCTTCAACGAGCTGCTGCCCGAGGACTACCCCTTCGTCGACTACGAGGTCGGCAAGAAGCAGCTCTCCGAGATCGTCAACGACCTCGCCGAGCGCTACCCGAAGGTCATCGTGGCGGCGACGCTCGACAACCTGAAGGCGGCCGGCTTCTTCTGGGCGACCCGTTCCGGTGTCACCGTGGCCATCTCCGACGTCGTCGTTCCCGAGGCGAAGAAGGAGATCGTCCGCGGCTACGAGGCGCAGGACGAGAAGGTCCAGAAGCAGTACGAGCGCGGTCTGATCACCAAGGACGAGCGCACGCAGGAACTCATCGCGATCTGGACCAAGGCGACCAACGAGGTCGCCGAGGCGATGAACGAGAACTTCCCGAAGACCAACCCGATCTTCATGATGGTGAACTCGGGTGCGCGCGGCAACATGATGCAGATGCGTCAGATCGCCGGTATGCGTGGTCTGGTGTCGAACGCGAAGAACGAGACGATCCCGCGTCCGATCAAGGCGTCGTTCCGTGAGGGCCTGTCCGTCCTTGAGTACTTCATCTCCACGCACGGTGCCCGTAAGGGTCTCGCGGACACCGCCCTGCGGACCGCCGACTCGGGTTACCTGACCCGTCGTCTGGTGGACGTCTCGCAGGACGTCATCATCCGCGAGGAGGACTGCGGCACCGACCGTGGCCTCAAGCTGCAGATCGCCGAGCGTGGCGCCGACGGTGTGCTGCGCAAGGCGGAGAACGTCGAGACGTCCGTGTACGCGCGCTGCCTCGCCGAGGACATCGTGGTCGACGGCAAGGTGCTGGCCCCGGCCGGCACCGACCTGGGCGATGTGCTCATGGACGAGCTGATCCTCCAGGGCGTCGAGGAGGTCAAGACCCGCTCGGTCCTGACCTGCGAGTCCGCGGTCGGCACCTGCGCCATGTGCTACGGCCGCTCGCTCGCCACCGGCAAGCTGGTCGACATCGGTGAGGCGGTCGGCATCATCGCCGCCCAGTCCATCGGCGAGCCCGGCACCCAGCTGACTATGCGTACCTTCCACACCGGTGGTGTGGCCGGTGACGACATCACCCAGGGTCTGCCGCGTGTCGTCGAGCTGTTCGAGGCCCGCACCCCGAAGGGTGTCGCCCCGATCTCCGAGGCCACCGGCCGCGTCCGGATCGAGGAGACGGAGAAGACCAAGAAGATCGTCGTCACCCCGGACGACGGCAGCGACGAGACGGCCTACCCGATCTCGAAGCGCGCCCGACTCCTGGTCAGCGAGGGCGAGCACGTCGAGGTGGGCCAGAAGCTCACCGTGGGTGCCACCAACCCGCACGACGTGCTGCGCATCCTGGGCCAGCGTGCCGTCCAGGTCCACCTGGTCGGCGAGGTCCAGAAGGTCTACAACTCGCAGGGTGTGTCGATCCACGACAAGCACATCGAGATCATCATCCGGCAGATGCTGCGCCGTGTGACGATCATCGAGTCCGGCGACGCCGAGCTGCTGCCCGGCGAGCTGGTCGAGCGCTCGAAGTTCGAGCACGAGAACCGTCGTGTGGTCCAGGAGGGCGGTCACCCGGCCTCCGGCCGTCCGCAGCTCATGGGTATCACCAAGGCGTCGCTGGCGACGGAGTCGTGGCTGTCGGCCGCGTCCTTCCAGGAGACGACCAGGGTCCTCACGGACGCGGCGATCAACGCCAAGTCCGACTCCCTGATCGGCCTCAAGGAGAACGTCATCATCGGTAAGCTCATCCCGGCCGGTACGGGTCTGTCCCGCTACCGCAACATCCGGGTCGAGCCGACCGAGGAGGCCAAGGCCGCGATGTACTCGGCCGTCGGCTACGACGACATCGACTACTCGCCGTTCGGCACGGGCTCCGGCCAGGCCGTACCGCTGGAGGACTACGACTACGGTCCGTACAACCAGTAAGCGAGCAGCTTGAACCGAAGGGCGGCCGCCCCACTGCGGGTGGCCGCCCTTCGGCGTGCCGGTGGCGCGCTCCGGCCCGGCCTGGAGGCGATGCGGCGGGGTATGGACGGCCGACAGCCGGACGGCCGGATGGGAGCCGGAGCAGCAGCCGCCGGGCGAGCCGTCCCGGGCAGTGCCGTGGCAGTTCTGCGAACGTGACGTGCTCGTGCATGAACAGGCGTCAATCGGACACCCGTCCCATGCCGCTGAGCGGCTTGATCGTCGATTCGAAGATCACACAGCGGGCCCTGGCTTGACATCGCTCGCGGGGTGAAGGGGCTGCGTCCCATTTGTTTTGACCGCAGCGTATGAGGTAGGTACGCTCAGACCTTGTGCCTGGGGTGTGCCCTGGCTCTCGTGCGTGCCTTCAACCGCATGGCGAGCCGACATCGGCCACCGTAATCTGCGACCTTTTCGCCGCTCGGCGGGAGTCTGCGGGATTCGACACACCCGACCGCGTGGGTCGGAGGCGTTCCAGGTTAGCTGTACACATCGGCACACAGAAACCGGAGAAGTAGTGCCTACGATCCAGCAGCTGGTCCGCAAGGGCCGGCAGGACAAGGTCGAGAAGAACAAGACGCCCGCACTTGAGGGTTCCCCTCAGCGTCGGGGCGTCTGCACGCGCGTGTTCACGACCACCCCGAAGAAGCCGAACTCGGCCCTGCGTAAGGTCGCGCGTGTGCGTCTGACCAGCGGCATCGAGGTCACCGCTTACATTCCGGGTGAGGGACACAATCTGCAGGAGCACTCCATCGTGCTCGTGCGCGGCGGCCGTGTGAAGGACCTGCCGGGTGTTCGCTACAAGATCATCCGTGGCTCCCTCGACACCCAGGGTGTCAAGAACCGCAAGCAGGCCCGCAGCCGTTACGGCGCCAAGAAGGAGAAGTAAGAATGCCTCGTAAGGGCCCCGCCCCGAAGCGCCCGGTCATCATCGACCCGGTTTACGGCTCCCCTCTGGTGACCTCCCTGATCAACAAGGTGCTGATGAACGGCAAGCGCTCCACCGCCGAGCGCATCGTCTACGGCGCCATGGAGGGTCTGCGTGAGAAGACGGGCAACGACCCGATCATCACGCTGAAGCGCGCGCTGGAGAACATCAAGCCGACCCTTGAGGTCAAGTCCCGCCGTGTCGGTGGTGCGACGTACCAGGTTCCGATCGAGGTCAAGCCCGGTCGCGCCAACACCCTCGCGCTGCGCTGGCTCGTCGGCTACTCCCGCGCCCGTCGCGAGAAGACCATGACCGAGCGTCTGCTCAACGAGCTTCTCGACGCTTCGAACGGCCTCGGTGCGGCCGTCAAGAAGCGCGAGGACACGCACAAGATGGCCGAGTCCAACAAGGCCTTCGCGCACTACCGCTGGTAGTCGCTACCCACATCGAGACCGAGAGAAGACTGAAGCCTTATGGCTACCACTTCACTTGACCTGGCCAAGGTCCGCAACATCGGGATCATGGCCCACATCGACGCGGGCAAGACGACGACCACCGAGCGGATCCTGTTCTACACCGGTGTTTCGTACAAGATCGGTGAGGTCCATGACGGCGCTGCCACCATGGACTGGATGGAGCAGGAGCAGGAGCGTGGCATCACGATCACCTCTGCTGCCACCACCTGTCACTGGGCGCTGGAAGACGTCGACCACACCATCAACATCATCGACACCCCGGGCCACGTCGACTTCACGGTCGAGGTGGAGCGCTCCCTGCGCGTCCTCGACGGTGCCGTGACGGTGTTCGACGGCGTCGCCGGCGTTGAGCCGCAGTCCGAGACGGTGTGGCGTCAGGCGGACCGCTACGGCGTTCCGCGCATCTGCTTCGTCAACAAGCTCGACCGCACCGGTGCCGAGTTCCACCGCTGTGTCGACATGATCTCCGACCGACTGGGCGCCCAGCCGCTGGTCATGCAGCTGCCGATCGGTGCCGAGGCGGACTTCAAGGGCGTCGTCGACCTGGTGAAGATGAAGGCCCTGGTGTGGTCCGCCGAGGCCACCAAGGGCGAGATGTACGACACCGTCGACATCCCGGCCACCCACACCGAGGCCGCCGACGAGTGGCGCGGCAAGCTGCTTGAGGCCGTCGCCGAGAACGACGAAGAGCTGATGGAGCTGTACCTGGAGGGCGAGGAGCCCACCGAGGAGCAGCTGTACGCGGCCATCCGTCGTATCACCATCGCGTCCGGCAAGGGCTCCGGCACCACCGTCACCCCGGTGTTCTGCGGTACCGCGTTCAAGAACAAGGGCGTCCAGCCCCTGCTCGACGCGGTCGTGCGCTACCTCCCCTCGCCCCTGGACGTGGAGGCCATCGAGGGCCACGACGTCAAGGACCCCGAGGTCGTCATCAAGCGCAAGCCGTCCGAGGACGAGCCGCTGTCCGCGCTGGCGTTCAAGATCATGAGCGACCCGCACCTGGGCAAGCTCACCTTCGTCCGGGTGTACTCCGGCCGCCTGGTGTCCGGCACCGCCGTGCTCAACTCCGTCAAGGGCCGCAAGGAGCGCATCGGCAAGATCTACCGCATGCACGCCAACAAGCGTGAGGAGATCGAGTCGGTGGGCGCCGGCGACATCGTCGCCGTCATGGGCCTGAAGCAGACCACCACCGGTGAGACGCTGAGCGACGAGAAGAACCCGGTGATCCTGGAGTCCATGGACTTCCCGGCGCCGGTCATCCAGGTCGCCATCGAGCCCAAGTCGAAGGGCGACCAGGAGAAGCTGGGCGTCGCGATCCAGCGCCTGGCCGAGGAGGACCCGTCCTTCCAGGTCCACTCGGACGAGGAGACCGGCCAGACCATCATCGGCGGCATGGGCGAGCTGCACCTGGAGGTGCTGGTCGACCGCATGCGCCGTGAGTTCAAGGTCGAGGCCAACGTCGGCAAGCCGCAGGTCGCGTACCGCGAGACCATCCGCAAGGCCGTCGAGAAGGTCGAGTACACCCACAAGAAGCAGACGGGTGGTACGGGCCAGTTCGCCCGCGTCATCATCGCGATCGAGCCGATCGAGGGCGGCGACGCCTCGTACGAGTTCGTGAACAAGGTGACCGGTGGCCGTATCCCGAAGGAGTACATCCCTTCGGTAGACGCCGGTGCGCAGGAGGCCATGCAGTTCGGCATCCTGGCGGGCTACGAGATGACCGGTGTCCGGGTCACCCTGCTCGACGGTGCCTACCACGAGGTCGACTCCTCCGAACTCGCGTTCAAGATCGCCGGCTCGCAGGCCTTCAAGGAGGCCGCGCGCAAGGCCAGCCCCGTACTGCTCGAACCGATGATGGCCGTCGAGGTCACCACGCCCGAGGACTACATGGGTGAGGTCATCGGCGACATCAACTCCCGCCGTGGTCAGATCCAGGCCATGGAGGAGCGGGCCGGTGCCCGCGTCGTCAAGGGCCTCGTGCCCCTGTCGGAGATGTTCGGCTACGTCGGCGACCTCCGCAGCAAGACGTCGGGTCGCGCAAGCTACTCGATGCAGTTCGACTCCTACGCCGAGGTTCCGCGGAACGTCGCCGAGGAGATCATCGCGAAGGCCAAGGGCGAGTAACGCACCCCGTTCACACGCCGTAGGCTTGACTCCGGAGCCTCCAGGGGCATTCCCCCGCGAACGCGGACGTAATGCCCCCGGGTTCCGGGCCTTTACAGCAAAGATCACCTGGCGCCGATGAAGTAAGGCGTACAGAACCACTCCACAGGAGGACCCCAGTGGCGAAGGCGAAGTTCGAGCGGACTAAGCCGCACGTCAACATCGGCACCATCGGTCACATCGACCACGGTAAGACGACCCTCACGGCCGCCATTACCAAGGTGCTGCACGACAAGTACCCGGACCTGAACGAGGCCTCGGCCTTCGACCAGATCGACAAGGCTCCTGAGGAGCGTCAGCGCGGTATCACCATCTCCATCGCGCACGTCGAGTACCAGACGGAGGCGCGCCACTACGCCCACGTCGACTGCCCGGGTCACGCGGACTACATCAAGAACATGATCACCGGTGCCGCGCAGATGGACGGCGCCATCCTGGTGGTCGCCGCCACCGACGGCCCGATGCCGCAGACCAAGGAGCACGTGCTCCTGGCCCGTCAGGTCGGCGTTCCGTACATCGTCGTCGCCCTGAACAAGGCCGACATGGTGGACGACGAGGAGATCCTTGAGCTCGTCGAGCTTGAGGTCCGTGAGCTCCTCTCCGAGTACGAGTTCCCGGGCGACGACGTTCCGGTCGTCAAGGTCTCGGCGCTCAAGGCCCTTGAGGGCGACAAGGAGTGGGGCCAGTCGGTCCTGGACCTGATGGACGCCGTCGACAGCGCGATCCCGGAGCCGGAGCGCGACATCGACAAGCCGTTCCTGATGCCGATCGAGGACGTCTTCACCATCACCGGTCGCGGTACGGTCGTCACCGGCCGTATCGAGCGTGGTGTCCTCAAGGTCAACGAGACCGTCGACATCATCGGCATCAAGACCGAGAAGACCACCACCACGGTCACCGGCATCGAGATGTTCCGCAAGCTGCTTGACGAGGGCCAGGCCGGTGAGAACGTCGGTCTGCTCCTCCGCGGCATCAAGCGCGAGGACGTCGAGCGCGGCCAGGTCATCATCAAGCCGGGCTCGGTCACCCCGCACACCGAGTTCGAGGCGCAGGCCTACATCCTCTCCAAGGACGAGGGTGGCCGCCACACGCCGTTCTTCAACAACTACCGTCCGCAGTTCTACTTCCGTACGACGGACGTGACCGGCGTCGTGACCCTCCCCGAGGGCACCGAGATGGTCATGCCGGGTGACAACACCGAGATGAAGGTGGAGCTCATCCAGCCCATCGCCATGGAAGAGGGCCTGAAGTTCGCCATCCGTGAGGGTGGCCGGACGGTGGGCGCCGGCCAGGTCACCAAGATCAACAAGTGATCTCGGGCTGACCCGGTAGGTCTTTGAGAGGCCCGTACGACTCCGGTCGTACGGGCCTCTCGGCGTTCGGGGCGGCCGGGGCCGAGACGGGACCTCTCCCTCACCGACCGCTTCAACTCCTCGGTGACGGACGGCACATGGGCCGGCTTCCAGCGGATCGAGGCATCCGAGGCCACCGCTCCGCACGCGCCGACCGATGACTCGGCGGCCCCCGGACGGCATCCGGGGGCACGTCGGACGACGTGAACCGGGCGGCCACGCGACACCTGCCGGTGCGGGGGAGGACGCGGCCCGGCTGATGATCGGAACGGGGCGTCTGCCGGAGGCGTACCTCCGTCGTACCTCGGGCCGCTGGGAAGCCGCCGGATCCGCTGACCGCCTCGGCGGGCAGCCGCTATTGCGCCCCCGGCCGGCGCGGGTCTCGTGTGTCCTGGGTCTTCACCGCGTCGTTGACCTTCTTCGCCAATTCGTCGTCGAGCTTCTTGAACTCGCGTACCACCGTGTCGGACATGTCGGCGAGGGCGTCCAGTTGCTGCGTGATGTCCTCGCGCCCGTCCTCCCAGTTCGACTCGAAGTCGTC
This sequence comes from Streptomyces sp. NPDC004629, assembly GCF_042873595.1. NCBI lineage: Bacteria > Bacillati > Actinomycetota > Actinomycetes > Kitasatosporales > Streptomycetaceae > Streptomyces > Streptomyces sp. NPDC004629. Next base: position 28,981 of record NZ_JBIALO010000001.1, read on the forward strand.
GAGGGCGTCGTTGACCTTGCCGTCGCCGATGTCGTCCTTGTAGGACTCGAAGAGCTTCTTGGTGTGGTTCAGGCGGGTCTTGATCGAGCGCAGACGCCGACCGTAGTCCTCCAACTCGGTCAGCGGGAGCGAGAGGTCACTCTTGCCCTTGCCCATGCGTCCGTCCCCCGTTCTCGGTTCTCGTAGGCTGGGCCGCACCGTACAACAGCATGCTGCCTGGACAACTGATCGACGAAACGGGGGACACGACAGCCATGGCCCGCTACATGGAAACGCTCACCGTCGAGCGCGGCGGCTTCCGCATCAAGGTGCCGGAGTCGTGGTGGGAGTTCGACGTACGCCCGGAGTCGCGTGACGACTCGATCCGGCGCATGGTGAACGAGCGGGTCGAGCAGCACCCGGAGCTGGCCCCGTACCGCGACACGTACACCGGCTTCCTCCAGAAGGCCGCGTCCGACGCCTGGAAGTCCGGCGCGCTGTACTGCGGCTGCATGGCCGAGAGCTTCGGCGGTGACATCCCGATCACCGGCTCCGTCACCGTCTCCCTCGTCGGCGGACGTACCAGCGAGGGCGCGCCCCTGCCCAACGACCCCGCCACGATCGCCTCCCAACTCGCCGTCAAGGAAGCGAGGAAGCCCGGCGACTCCTGGCGCAAGGTGACGACCGTCGACATACCCGGAGTCGGCCCGGCCGCCCGCACCCACGGCATCGAGGACATCCCCGTCCCGGGCGACAGCCTCAACCGCACCGTACGGGCCGTGCTGATGCAGACGTACATTCCGGTCCCCGGGCAGGAGGGCAAGGTGGCCCTCGTCGCCGGCAGCAGCCAGGTCCTCGACCTGGCCGACTCGTTCTTCGACATCTTCGACGCGATCACCTCGACGTTCCGCTTCGCGGACTGAGCCGCTCGACGGCGCGGGTCTCAGATCGCGGACAGTCGCCGCAGGAAGACTGGCCTTCGCGTTTACACAGAGGTAACACTGAGGTGCCGGCCGCCCCTGGATGTCCACCCCGGGGCGGTCCCAGTCCTGCGCGCGGCAACGGCGCCGAGCGCTCATCACCGGTGCGTACCGGTAGCAGCCGTGCCCGGAAGGGAACCACGTGACGACCCGATCCGAAGCGAGAATCTCGCCGACCTTGCCGTCCTTGCCGACCTTGCCCTCATCGTCGTCCTCACTCGACATCCTGCGGACCGAGATCGAACACCGCAACCCGGCCCAATCCGAGTTCCACCAGGCCGTCCGCGAGGTGCTGGAGACGCTCGCGCCGGTGCTCGCGGCCCGTCCGGAGTACGCGGAGCCGGGACTCGTCGAGCGGCTGTGCGAGCCGGAACGGCAGATCATCTTCCGGGTGCCGTGGCAGGACGATCACGGCCGGGTCCACGTCAATCGCGGTTTCCGCGTCGAGTTCAACAGCGCGCTCGGCCCGTACAAGGGGGGCCTGCGCTTCCACCCGACGGTGAACCTCGGCATCGTGAAGTTCCTCGGTTTCGAGCAGATCTTCAAGAACGCGCTCACCGGGCTCGGCATCGGCGGCGGCAAGGGCGGCAGCGACTTCGACCCGCAGGGCCGCAGCGACACGGAGGTCATGCGGTTCTGCCAGTCGTTCATGACGGAGTTGCACCGGCACATCGGTGAGCACACCGACGTTCCGGCGGGTGACATCGGCGTAGGCAGCCGTGAGATCGGTTACCTGTTCGGCCAGTACCGGCGGATCACCAACCGCTGGGAGTCCGGCGTCCTCACCGGCAAGGGCCCGCATTGGGGCGGGTCCCTGATCCGGCCGGAGGCGACCGGGTACGGGAACGTGCTGTTCGCGGCGGAGATGCTGCGCGAACGGGGCGGGGACCTGGAGGGCCTGTCGGCGGTCGTCTCCGGCTCCGGAAACGTCGCGATCTACACCATAGAGAAGCTCCTCGCCCTCGGTGCGAACCCGCTGACCTGCTCGGACTCCAGCGGGTACGTGGTCGACGACAAGGGCATCGACCTGGATCTGCTCAAGCAGATCAAGGAGGTCGAACGCGGCCGGATCAGTACCTACGCCGAGCGCCGGGGCGCGTCCGCGCGGTTTGTGCCCGGCGGACGGGTCTGGGAGGTCCCGGCCGATGTCGCGCTGCCGTCGGCGACGCAGAACGAGCTGAACGAGAACGACGCGGCCACCCTCGTCCGCAACGGGGTGAAGGCGGTGTCGGAGGGCGCGAACATGCCGACGACACCCGAGGCCGTGCAGCTGCTCCAGCGCGCGGGGGTGGCCTTCGGCCCCGGCAAGGCGGCCAACGCGGGCGGGGTCGCGGTCAGCGCCCTGGAGATGGCACAGAACGCGTCGCGCACGGCGTGGACGGCCGCCCGTGTCGAGGAGGAACTGGCCCGCATCATGCGGGACATCCACACCACCTGTCATGAGACCGCCGAACGCTACGGCCTCCCCGGTGACTACGTGACCGGCGCGAACATCGCCGGCTTCGAGAGGGTCGCCGACGCGATGCTGGCGCAGGGCGTCATCTGACCCGGCCGCCACGATGCCCGCCCGAGCCGCCCCCACAGGCGGCCGGGCGACCGCCGCCCCGCACGGGTTCTCGCGCCCGGCCTTCCGGACCAGGTTTGACCCGCCTCGCCCTCCGGGTACTGTCTTGCGCTCGATTGGCCAGCCCCCCGCCCCCTATGGCAGACTGTCCGAGTTGCTCGGTCGAGTGTTGATGCTGCGCGCCTCCCGCCGGGAGGACCGGAAGCGAGTCCCACAGTACTCGTCAACCCCATGTGGGTTGGACGTACGGGAATCTTCCGGGAAGTGTCAGCGCGGCACCGGCCAGGCACCCGGTGGGCCTTCCGTCCCCGGTCTGCGGTTCCGGAAGGGCCGTGCGCATTCCCCGCAGGGATGTTCGAACAAGGGGCATCTGTGTCAGCGGGAGAGCGACACGCCCGACCGCGTGGGTCGGAGAAGGCGAAGGGAACGAAGGAACACCGGGTTCCAGAGCGTGAGAAGAGACAGGACTACTGAGTAGCCATGGCGGGACAGAAGATCCGCATTCGGCTCAAGGCCTACGACCACGAGGTCATCGACTCCTCGGCGAAGAAGATCGTCGAGACGGTGACCCGCACGGGTGCGTCGGTCGCGGGCCCGGTGCCGCTGCCCACTGAGAAGAACGTGTACTGCGTCATCAAGTCGCCGCACAAGTACAAGGACTCGCGCGAGCACTTCGAGATGCGCACGCACAAGCGCCTGATCGACATCCTCGACCCGACCCCCAAGACCGTTGACTCTCTGATGCGACTCGACCTCCCGGCCGGTGTCGACATCGAGATCAAGCTCTGAGGCGCGGTGATCTGAGAGATGACCAAGCAGATCAAGGGCATCCTGGGCGAGAAGCTCGGCATGACGCAGGTGTGGGACGAGAACAACCGCGTTGTTCCGGTCACCGTCGTCAAGGCCGGCCCGAACGTCGTCACCCAGGTTCGTACGAATGACGTCGACGGCTACGAGTCCGTCCAGATCGCCTTCGGCGAGATCGACCCGCGCAAGGTGAACAAGCCCCTCAAGGGTCACTTCGCCAAGGCCGACGTCACCCCCCGTCGTCACCTCGTCGAGATCCGCACGTCGGACGCCTCCGAGTACACGCTGGGCCAGGAAGTCACCGCCGAGGTGTTCGAGGCCGGCGTCAAGGTCGACGTCACCGGCAAGAGCAAGGGCAAGGGCTTCGCCGGTGTCATGAAGCGCCACAACTTCCGTGGCCTCGGCGCCGGACACGGCACCCAGCGCAAGCACCGCTCTCCCGGCTCCATCGGTGGCTGCGCCACCCCGGGTCGTGTGTTCAAGGGCCTGCGCATGGCGGGCCGCATGGGCAACGAGCGGGTCACCACCCAGAACCTGACCGTCCACGCCGTTGACGCGGAGAAGGGTCTGCTGCTCATCAAGGGCGCTGTCCCCGGTCCGAACGGCGGCCTCGTCCTGGTCCGCACCGCGGCCAAGGGGGCCTGAGGTAACCGATGAGCACTCCGATCAACATCGAGATCCTTTCGCCGGCGGGCGAGAAGGCCGGTTCCGTCGAGCTCCCCGCGGAGATCTTCGGCGTGGAGAAGGTCAGCATTCCGCTGATCCACCAGGTCGTCGTCGCGCAGCTGGCCGCCGCCCGCCAGGGCACGCACAAGACCAAGACCCGCGGTGAAGTCCGTGGTGGCGGCAGGAAGCCGTACCGCCAGAAGGGCACCGGCCGCGCCCGCCAGGGCTCGACCCGCGCGCCGCAGTTCGCCGGCGGTGGCGTCGTGCACGGCCCGCAGCCGCGCGACTACTCGCAGCGGACCCCGAAGAAGATGAAGGCCGCGGCGCTGCGCCACGCCCTCACCGACCGGGCCCGCCACAACCGCATCCACGTCGTCTCCGGCGTGGTCGAGGGCGAGACCCCCAGCACGAAGGCCGCCAAGAGCCTGTTCGGCAAGATCAGCGAGCGCAAGAACCTGCTCCTGGTCGTCGACCGCGCCGACGAGGCCGCGTGGCTGTCCGCCCGCAACCTGCCCCAGGTCCACATCCTGGAGCCGGGCCAGCTGAACACGTACGACGTTCTCGTGTCGGACGACGTGGTCTTCACCCAGGCCGCTTTCGAGTCCTTCGTCGCCGGCCCGAACAAGGCCAACGACACCGAAGGGAGCGAGGCCTGATGGCTACGCGTCACCCCTCCATCGCCTCGAAGGCCGCCAAGGCCGCCAAGGCCGCGCGCGTCGCCAAGGCGAAGCGCCACGCCACCGAGGGCAAGAACACCGTCGTCACCCCGGCGAGCAAGGCCTACACGGACCCCCGTGACGTCCTGCTCAAGCCGGTCGTGTCCGAGAAGAGCTACGCGCTCCTCGACGAGAACAAGTACACCTTCGTCGTCGACCCGCGTGCCAACAAGACCCAGATCAAGGAGGCCGTCCAGGCGGTCTTCTCGGTCAAGGTCACCGGGGTCAACACGATCAATCGCCAGGGCAAGCGCAAGCGGACCCGCACGGGCTTCGGCCAGCGTGCCGCGACCAAGCGCGCGATCGTGACCCTCGCCGAGGGCGACCGTATCGACATCTTCGGCGGTCCGACCGCCTGACGGCGGTCCGGAACGTCCAGATTTCGGAAATAGCTTCCGAGGACTGAGAGACAATGGGTATCCGCAAGTACAAGCCGACGACTCCTGGCCGTCGTGGCGCCAGCGTCGCCGACTTCGTCGAGGTCACGCGGTCCACGCCGGAGAAGTCGCTGGTCCGTCCCCTGCACAGCAAGGGCGGCCGTAACAATTCCGGTCGTGTGACCGTCCGCCACCAGGGCGGCGGCCACAAGCGCGCCTTCCGTGTGATCGACTTCCGTCGTCACGACAAGGACGGCGTGCCGGCGAAGGTCGCGCACATCGAGTACGACCCCAACCGCACCGCGCGCATCGCGCTGCTGCACTACGCGGACGGCGAGAAGCGCTACATCCTCGCGCCGCGTGGCCTGTCGCAGGGCGACCGCGTCGAGAACGGTCCCGGGGCCGACATCAAGCCGGGCAACAACCTCGCTCTGCGCAACATCCCGGTCGGTACGACGCTGCACGCCATCGAGCTGCGTCCGGGCGGCGGCGCCAAGTTCGCCCGCTCGGCCGGTGCTTCCGTGCAGCTGCTCGCGAAGGAGGGCACCATGGCCCACCTGCGCATGCCGTCCGGTGAGATCCGCCTGGTCGACCAGCGCTGCCGCGCCACGGTCGGCGAGGTCGGCAACGCCGAGCAGAGCAACATCAACTGGGGCAAGGCCGGCCGTAAGCGGTGGCTGGGCGTCCGCCCGACCGTCCGTGGTGTGGTCATGAACCCGGTCGACCACCCGCACGGTGGTGGTGAGGGCCGGACCTCCGGTGGTCGTCACCCCGTGTCCCCGTGGGGCAAGAAGGAAGGCCGTACTCGTTCGCCCAAGAAGGCGTCGAACAAGTACATCGTCCGCCGCCGCAAGACGAACAAGAAGCGCTAAGGACGGGTTGAGATGCCTCGTAGCCTGAAGAAGGGGCCCTTCGTCGACGACCACCTGATCAAGAAGGTGGACACGCAGAACGAAGCCGGCACCAAGAACGTCATCAAGACCTGGTCCCGCCGCTCGATGATCGTCCCGGCCATGCTGGGCCACACCATCGCGGTGCACAACGGCAAGACCCACATCCCGGTGTTCGTCACCGAGTCGATGGTCGGCCACAAGCTCGGCGAGTTCTCGCCGACCCGCACCTTCCGGGGCCACGTCAAGGATGACCGCAAGTCGAAGCGCCGCTAGGCGCGGATCGCAACAGACAAGTAAGTAACTCTGAAGGGACAACCATGGAAGCCAGGGCCCAGGCGCGGTACATCCGCGTCACGCCCATGAAGGCCCGCCGTGTGGTGGACCTCATCCGTGGCTTGGACGCCACGGAGGCCCAGGCTGTTCTGCGATTCGCTCCGCAGGCAGCCTCGGTTCCGGTGGGCAAGGTGCTCGACAGCGCCATCGCCAACGCCGCGCACAACTACGACCACACCGACGCCGACAGCCTCTTCATTTCCGAGGCGTACGTCGACGAGGGCCCGACCCTGAAGCGGTTCCGTCCGCGTGCCCAGGGCCGTGCCTACCGGATCCGCAAGCGGACCAGCCACATCACCGTGGTCGTCAGCAGCAAGGAAGGAACCCGGTAATGGGCCAGAAGGTAAACCCGCACGGGTTCCGGCTCGGTGTCACCACCGACTTCAAGTCGCGCTGGTACGCCGACAAGCTCTACAAGGACTACGTCAAGGAAGACGTCGCCATCCGTCGGATGATGACGTCCGGCATGGAGCGCGCCGGCATCTCCAAGGTGGAGATCGAGCGCACCCGTGACCGCGTCCGCGTCGACATCCACACCGCGCGTCCGGGCATCGTCATCGGCCGCCGCGGTGCCGAGGCCGACCGTATCCGCGGTGACCTGGAGAAGCTGACCGGCAAGCAGGTCCAGCTGAACATCCTTGAGGTCAAGAACCCGGAGACGGACGCTCAGCTGGTGGCCCAGGCCGTCGCCGAGCAGCTGTCCTCCCGTGTCTCCTTCCGCCGCGCCATGCGCAAGAGCATGCAGTCGGCGATGAAGGCGGGCGCCAAGGGCATCAAGATCCAGTGCGGTGGCCGCCTCGGCGGCGCCGAGATGTCCCGCTCGGAGTTCTACCGCGAGGGCCGTGTGCCCCTGCACACGCTCCGGGCGAACGTGGACTACGGCTTCTTCGAGGCCAAGACGACCTTCGGCCGTATCGGTGTGAAGGTCTGGATCTACAAGGGCGACGTCAAGAACATCGCCGAGGTCCGCGCCGAGAACGCCGCCGCCCGTGCGGGCAACCGCCCGGCGCGTGGCGGTGCCGACCGCCCGGCCCGTGGTGGCCGCGGTGGCGAGCGGCGCGGTCGTAAGCCGCAGCAGGCTGCCGGCGCCGAGGCCCCCAAGGCGGAGTCCTCGGCGGTCCCCGCAGCCGCTCCGGCTGAGAGCACCGGAACGGAGGCCTGACCGACATGCTGATCCCCCGTAGGGTCAAGCACCGCAAGCAGCACCACCCGAAGCGCAGCGGCGCTGCCAAGGGCGGCACGCAGGTTGCGTTCGGCGAGTACGGCATCCAGGCGCTGACCCCGGCGTACGTCACGAACCGCCAGATCGAGGCGGCTCGTATCGCCATGACCCGTCACATCAAGCGTGGCGGCAAGGTCTGGATCAACATCTACCCGGACCGTCCGCTGACGAAGAAGCCGGCCGAGACCCGCATGGGTTCCGGTAAGGGTTCTCCGGAGTGGTGGGTCGCCAACGTCAAGCCCGGACGCGTGATGTTCGAGCTGTCGTACCCCAACGAGAAGATCGCCCGTGAGGCGCTGACCCGTGCGGCCCACAAGCTGCCGATGAAGTGCCGGATCGTCAAGCGCGAGGCAGGTGAAGCGTGATGTCGGCCGGTACCAAGGCGTCCGAGCTGCGCGAGCTGGGCAACGAGGAGCTGCTGGACAAGCTCCGCGAGGCCAAGGAAGAGCTGTTCAATCTCCGCTTCCAGGCGGCGACGGGTCAGCTTGAGAACCATGGCCGTCTCAAGGCGGTCCGCAAGGACATCGCGCGGATCTACACCCTGATGCGCGAGCGTGAGCTGGGCATCGAAACGGTGGAGAGCGCCTGATGAGCGAGAACAACGTGACTGCAAAGACCGAGCGCAACGCCCGCAAGACCCGTGAGGGTCTGGTCGTCAGCGACAAGATGGACAAGACCGTCGTCGTCGCCGTCGAGGACCGTGTGAAGCACGCGCTGTACGGCAAGGTCATCCGCCGTACCAACAAGCTCAAGGCGCACGACGAGCAGAACGCTGCCGGCATCGGCGACCGCGTCCTCCTGATGGAGACCCGGAAGCTGTCCGCCACCAAGCACTGGCGCATCGTCGAGATCCTCGAAAAGGCCAAGTAGTAATTCCTGCGGGGCAGTTGCCTCGCAGGTCAGTTCCGCCAGGCTCGGCGAGAAGCGTGCGCAATGCACGCTTCTCGCCGGGAACCGGCAGACAAACAGGAGATAGACGTGATCCAGCAGGAGTCGCGGCTGCGTGTCGCCGACAACACGGGCGCGAAGGAAATCCTTTGCATCCGTGTGCTCGGTGGCTCCGGTCGCCGCTACGCGGGCATCGGTGACGTCATCGTCGCCACCGTCAAGGACGCGATCCCCGGTGGCAACGTGAAGAAGGGTGACGTCGTCAAGGCGGTCATCGTTCGCACCGTCAAGGAGCGTCGCCGTCCGGACGGCTCGTACATCCGCTTCGACGAGAACGCCGCCGTCATTCTGAAGAACGACGGCGACCCTCGCGGCACCCGCATCTTCGGCCCGGTCGGCCGTGAGCTGCGCGAGAAGAAGTTCATGAAGATCATCTCGCTCGCGCCGGAGGTGCTGTAAGCATGAAGATCAAGAAGGGCGACCTGGTACAGGTCATCACCGGCAAGGACAAGGGCAAGCAGGGCAAGGTCATCGCCGCTTACCCGCGCGAGGACCGCGTCCTGGTCGAGGGTGTCAACCGGGTCAAGAAGCACACCAAGGCCGGTCCGACGGCGCGTGGTTCCCAGGCCGGCGGCATCGTGACCACCGAGGCGCCGATCCACGTCTCCAACGTCCAGTTGGTCGTGGAGAAGGACGGCAAGAAGGTCGTCACGCGTGTCGGCTACCGCTTCGACGACGAGGGCAACAAGATCCGCGTTGCCAAGCGGACGGGTGAGGACATCTGATGGCTACCACCACCACTCCGCGTCTGAAGACGAAGTACCGCGACGAGATCGCCCCGAAGCTGCGTGACGAGTTCAAGTACGAGAACGTCATGCAGATCCCGGGCCTCGTCAAGATCGTGGTCAACATGGGTGTGGGCGACGCCGCCCGCGACTCCAAGCTGATCGAGGGCGCCATCCGCGACCTCACCACGATCACCGGGCAGAAGCCGGCCGTCACCAAGGCCCGCAAGTCCATCGCGCAGTTCAAGCTGCGCGAGGGCCAGCCGATCGGCGCCCACGTCACGCTCCGTGGCGACCGCATGTGGGAGTTCCTCGACCGCACCCTGTCGCTCGCGCTGCCGCGCATCCGCGACTTCCGCGGTCTGTCCCCCAAGCAGTTCGACGGCCGTGGCAACTACACCTTCGGTCTCACCGAGCAGGTCATGTTCCACGAGATCGACCAGGACAAGATCGACCGCGTCCGGGGTATGGACATCACCGTGGTCACCACGGCGACCAACGACGCTGAGGGCCGCGCGCTCCTTCGTCACCTCGGCTTCCCGTTCAAGGAGGCGTGAGCGAGATGGCGAAGAAGGCTCTGATTGCCAAGGCTGCTCGCAAGCCCAAGTTCGGTGTGCGCGCGTACACCCGCTGCCAGCGCTGCGGCCGTCCGCACTCCGTCTACCGCAAGTTCGGCCTGTGCCGCGTGTGCCTTCGTGAGATGGCTCACCGCGGCGAGCTGCCGGGCGTGACCAAGAGCTCCTGGTAATCCCCCCTTTAGGGATTCCTGGACCTCTCGGTAAGCAACTGGGTCGGCGAAGTCCCACCCCCTTCATGGCTTAGGCTTGGAGGGTTGGGCCTTCGCCGCCCTGGATCACTTACTACGCCGTAGGTCCCCGCGCCGCACCCGTCCCGTCTCGTAGTACGGGGAGAGGGATGGTGCATATAGGAAACCCCGGCGAGAAAGGCCACAGGCCAATTCATGACCATGACTGATCCGATCGCAGACATGCTGACGCGTCTGCGGAACGCGAACTCGGCGTACCACGACTCCGTGGCGATGCCGCACTCGAAGATCAAGTCGCACATCGCGGAGATCCTCCAGCAGGAGGGCTTCATCACGGGCTGGAAGGTCGAGGACGCCGAGGTCGGCAAGTCCCTCGTCCTGGAGCTGAAGTTCGGCCCCAACCGTGAGCGCTCAATCGCGGGCATCAAGCGGATCTCCAAGCCCGGTCTCCGGGTGTACGCGAAGTCCACCAACCTGCCGAAGGTGCTCGGCGGCCTCGGCGTGGCGATCATCTCCACGTCGCACGGGCTCCTCACCGACAAGCAGGCCGGCAAGAAGGGCGTGGGTGGGGAAGTCCTCGCCTACGTCTGGTAGCAGAAGGGAACGGAGGAAACAGCTATGTCGCGCATCGGCAAGCTCCCCATCGCGGTTCCCGCCGGCGTGGACGTCACCATCGACGGCCGTACGGTCTCGGTCAAGGGCCCCAAGGGCTCGCTGACCCACACCGTCGCGGCGCCGATCGAGGTCGCCAAGGGCGAGGACGGCACCCTGCAGGTGACCCGCCCGAACGACGAGCGTCAGAACAAGGCCCTGCACGGCCTGTCCCGCACGCTGGTGGCGAACATGATCACCGGCGTGACCCAGGGTTACGTGAAGAAGCTCGAAATCAGCGGTGTCGGTTACCGCGTGACCGCCAAGGGTTCGAACCTGGAGTTCGCCCTCGGCTACAGCCACCCGATCCTGGTCGAGGCCCCCGAGGGCATCACCTTCAAGGTGGAGGCCCCGACCCGTTTCTCGGTCGAGGGCATCGACAAGCAGAAGGTCGGCGAGGTCGCGGCCAACATCCGCAAGCTGCGCAAGCCGGACCCGTACAAGGCCAAGGGCGTCAAGTACGAGGGCGAAGTCATCCGCCGCAAGGTCGGAAAGGCGGGTAAGTAAGCCATGGCATACGGGCAGAAGATCCTCAAGGGCGACGCCTACAAGCGCGCCGCGATCAAGCGCCGTCACATCCGGATCCGCAAGCGGATCTCGGGTACGGCGGAGCGCCCCCGTCTGGTCGTGACCCGCTCCAACCGTCACATCGTGGCGCAGGTGATCGACGACCTCAAGGGCCACACCCTGGCGTCGGCGTCCACCCTGGACGCGTCGATCCGTGGTGCCGAGGGCGACAAGTCCGCGCAGGCCAAGCAGGTCGGCGCGCTCGTCGCCGAGCGTGCCAGGGCCGCCGGTGTCGAGGCCGTCGTGTTCGACCGTGGTGGCAACCAGTACGCCGGGCGCATCGCCGCCCTGGCGGACGCCGCCCGCGAAGCCGGGCTCAAGTTCTGAGCCGCTTGTAGCTAGCGGAAAGAGAGAGGTAATCCAATGGCTGGACCCCAGCGCCGCGGAAGCGGTGCCGGTGGCGGCGAGCGGCGGGACCGGAAGGGCCGTGACGGCGGCGCTGCTGCCGCCGAGAAGACCGCGTACGTCGAGCGTGTCGTCGCGATCAACCGCGTCGCCAAGGTTGTGAAGGGTGGTCGTCGCTTCAGCTTCACCGCGCTGGTCGTGGTGGGCGACGGTGACGGCACCGTAGGTGTCGGATACGGCAAGGCCAAGGAGGTGCCGGCCGCCATCGCCAAGGGTGTCGAGGAGGCCAAGAAGCACTTCTTCAAGGTCCCCCGGATCCAGGGCACCATCCCGCACCCCATCCAGGGTGAGAAGGCCGCCGGTGTCGTGCTCCTCAAGCCGGCCTCGCCGGGTACCGGTGTGATCGCCGGTGGTCCCGTGCGTGCCGTCCTGGAGTGCGCCGGCATCCACGACGTGCTGTCGAAGTCGCTCGGCTCCGACAACGCGATCAACATCGTGCACGCGACCGTGGAGGCCCTGAAGGGCCTGCAGCGTCCCGAGGAGATCGCGGCCCGCCGCGGTCTGCCCCTGGAGGACGTGGCCCCCGCGGCCCTGCTGCGTGCGCGTGCCGGGGCGGGTGCGTGATGGCGCAGCTGAAGATCACGCAGGTCAAGTCCTACATCGGCAGCAAGCAGAACCACCGTGACACCCTGCGGTCGCTTGGTCTCAAGGGGATCAACACCGTGGTCGTCAAGGAGGACCGTCCCGAGTTCCGCGGCATGGTGCACACCGTCCGCCACCTCGTGACGGTCGAGGAGGTCGACTGATCATGGCGGAGCAGAACCCGCTCAAGATCCACAACCTCCGTCCCGCCCCGGGCGCCAAGACCGCCAAGACCCGCGTCGGTCGTGGTGAGGCGTCGAAGGGTAAGACGGCCGGTCGTGGTACCAAGGGCACCAAGGCCCGCTACCAGGTTCCGGAGCGCTTCGAGGGCGGCCAGATGCCGCTGCACATGCGCCTCCCGAAGCTGAAGGGCTTCAAGAACCCGTTCAAGACCGAGTACCAGGTCGTGAACCTCGACAAGCTGGCCGCGCTCTACCCCGAGGGTGGCGAGGTCACGGTCGAGGGCCTGGTGGCCAAGGGCGCCGTTCGCAAGAACAGCCTCGTCAAGGTGCTCGGGCAGGGTGAGGTCTCCGTGGCGCTCCAGGTGACGGTCGACGCCGTCTCCGGCTCCGCCAAGGAGAAGATCACCGCCGCCGGCGGCACCGTCACCGAACTCGTCTGACCCATTCGGACGTCTCGATGACCTGAACGATCCCGACCGGGGATGCTCCACAAAAGGGGTATCCCCGGTTGGTCGTTCCAAGGGGGGCGGTGTCGCCGGTAAGGTTGCCTGCACTGCCCACTTTCATTGGGTGCTTCAGATGGGGCACTCTGATCGGCAGTTGACCGTTACGTATTCGTCGAACCTCAAGACCGTCACCCTTGACGCAGTTGCGCGGGGGTCGCAGGAGGCACCGTGCTCACCGCGTTCGCCCGGGCGTTCAAGACGCCCGACCTGCGCAAGAAGCTGCTCTTCACGCTGGGCATCATCGTGGTCTACCGGGTCGGTACCCACATCCCGATCCCCGGCGTCAACTACCAAGCCGTCCAGCAGTGCGTGAACGAGGCATCCGGCAACCAGGGACTCTTCGGTCTCGTCAACATGTTCAGCGGCGGCGCGCTGCTGCAGATCACCGTCTTCGCCCTCGGCATCATGCCGTACATCACGGCGAGCATCATCCTGCAGCTGCTGACCGTGGTCATCCCGCGCCTGGAAGCCCTGAAGAAGGAGGGCCAGGCCGGTACGGCGAAGATCACCCAGTACACCCGTTACCTGACGGTGGCGCTCGCCATCCTCCAGGGCACCGGCCTGGTGGCCACCGCCCGCAGCGGCGCCCTCTTCTCGGGCTGCACCGTCGCGTCGAGCATCGTCCCCGACCAGGCGATCTTCACCACCATCACGATGGTCATCTGCATGACCGCGGGTACGGCCGTCGTCATGTGGCTGGGCGAGCTGGTCACCGACCGCGGCATCGGCAACGGCATGTCGATCCTGATGTTCATCTCGATCGCCGCGACCTTCCCGTCCGCGCTGTGGGCGATCAAGAAGCAGGGCACCCTCGCCGACGGCTGGATCGAGTTCGGCACCGTCATCGCGGTCGGCCTGATCATGGTCGCGCTCGTCGTCTTCGTCGAGCAGGCCCAGCGCCGCATCCCCGTGCAGTACGCGAAGCGCATGATCGGCCGTCGCTCCTACGGCGGTACGTCCACGTACATTCCGCTGAAGGTCAACCAGGCGGGTGTGATCCCCGTCATCTTCGCGTCCTCGCTGCTCTACATCCCGGCCCTGATCGCCCAGTTCGCCGGCGGCAACTCCGGCTGGAAACAGTGGGTCACCGCGAACCTCACCAAGGGCGACCACCCGATCTACATCACCCTCTACTTCTTGCTGATCGTTTTCTTCGCGTTCTTCTACGTGGCGATCTCCTTCAACCCCGAAGAAGTCGCCGACAACATGAAGAAGTATGGTGGCTTCATCCCGGGCATCCGGGCTGGCCGACCGACCGCTGAGTACCTGTCGTACGTACTCAACCGGATCACCTGGCCGGGTTCGCTGTATCTGGGCCTGATCGCTCTCGTACCGACGATGGCGTTGGTTGGCTTCGGGGCAAGCCAGAACTTCCCCTTCGGTGGCACCAGCATCCTGATCATCGTGGGTGTCGGTCTCGAAACGGTGAAGCAGATCGAGAGCCAGCTCCAGCAGCGCAATTACGAAGGGTTCCTCCGCTGATGCGAATCGTCCTCGTCGGGCCGCCGGGTGCCGGTAAGGGAACGCAGGCCGTGCGTCTTTCCGAAGAACTGCGCATCCCGCACATCTCCACGGGCGACCTGTTCCGGGCCAACATCAGCCAGCAGACGGAGCTGGGGAAACTCGCGAAGTCCTACATGGACGCCGGCAACCTCGTCCCCGACGAGGTCACCATCGCGATGGCCAAGGACCGCATGGAGCAGCAGGACGCCGAGGACGGCTTCCTGCTCGACGGCTTCCCGCGGAACGTCTCCCAGGCCGAGGCGCTGGACGAACTGCTGGAGAACGAGAGCGTCACGCTGGACGCGGTACTCGACCTCGAAGTCCCCGAGGACGAGGTGGTCAAGCGGATCGCCGGCCGGCGTACCTGCCGCAACAAGTCGGAGCACGTCTTCCACGTCACCTACAGCCCGCCGAAGAAGGAAGGCGTCTGCGACGTCTGCGGCGGCGAGCTGTACCAGCGTGACGACGACTCGGAGGGCACCGTCCGCAAGCGGCTGGAGGTCTACCACACGCAGACCGAGCCGATCATCGACTACTACAAGGCGCAGGGCCTGGTCGTGACGATCTCCGCCCTGGGCCCGGTGGACGAGATCACCCACCGGGCGCTGGAAGCGCTCAAGCGGGACGAGGGCGCCAAGTAGCCCCCTCGGGCCGTTCCCGGCCGCGGTGCCCTCCCCCCGGACCTGCTCCGGGCGGACCCCCAGGGCGCCGCGGCCGTAGTGTTGTGCAGTAACCGGTTGTCGCGAGTGACGGAGAGCGCAGGCCCCCATGGTGCAGATCAAGACCCCCGAGCAGATCGCCAGGATGCGTGCGGCGGGGCTGGTCGTCGCCGCCATCCACGCGGCCACCCGGGAGGCCGCCGTGCCCGGCGCCAGCACCAAGGACCTGGACGAGGTGGCGCGCAAGGTGCTCGCCGAGCACAACGCCACGCCGAACTTCCTCGGGTACGGCGGCTTCCCCGCCACCATCTGCACCTCGGTCAACGAGGTCGTCGTCCATGGCATCCCCTCGGACGAGGTCGTCCTCAAGGACGGCGACATCATCTCCATCGACTGCGGCGCGATCGTGGACGGCTGGCACGGCGACGCCGCCTACACGGCCTTCGTGGGCTCCGGTCACGCCCCGGAGCTGGTCGAGCTGTCCCGGGTGACCGAGGAGTCGATGTGGGCCGGGATCGCGGCGATGCGGCAGGGCAACCGGCTCGTCGACGTCTCCCGGGCCATCGAGACCTACATCCGCCGCCAGCCCAAGCCCGGCGGCGGCCGCT
This sequence comes from Streptomyces sp. NPDC004629, assembly GCF_042873595.1. NCBI lineage: Bacteria > Bacillati > Actinomycetota > Actinomycetes > Kitasatosporales > Streptomycetaceae > Streptomyces > Streptomyces sp. NPDC004629. The sequence goes on from NZ_JBIALO010000001.1 coordinate 44,620, forward strand.
ACGGGATCATCGAGGACTACGGCGGCCACGGCATCGGCACCGAGATGCACATGGACCCGCACCTGCTGAACTACGTCGACCGCAAGCGCGGCAAGGGCCCCAAGCTGGTCCCCGGCTTCTGCCTGGCCATCGAGCCGATGGTCTCCCTCGGCACCGCGAAGACCGAGGTGCTCCAGGACGACTGGACGGTGATCACCACCGACGGCACCTGGTCCTCCCACTGGGAGCACTCCGTCGCGCTCACCGAGCAGGGGCCGCTGGTGCTGACCGCCCCGGACGGCGGCCGGGCCAAGCTGGCGGAGCACGGCATCACGGCCGCCCCCGACCCGCTCGGTTAACGATCTCCGGTGTGGGGCAGACTTCCGCGATTCGTCTTTCCGGGGGCGCTGACGTAGACTGACTCGTCGGCTCTCGTGCATCCGCATGTCCACATGTGCCCGCAAGGGACGCGAGGGAGTCGATCAAGGTAGTCGATTCGAAGGGCGAAGCGTGGCCAAGAAGCAAGGTGCCATCGAGATCGAGGGCACTGTCGTCGAGTCTCTTCCGAACGCCATGTTCAAGGTCGAGCTCCAGAACGGCCACCAGGTCCTGGCACACATCAGCGGCAAGATGCGTATGCACTACATCCGCATCCTCCCTGACGACCGGGTCGTGGTGGAGCTGTCTCCGTACGACCTGACGCGTGGCCGGATCGTCTACCGCTACAAGTAGATCTTGCCCGCGCCCCGGCTCGCCGGGGTGATGGCACTGACCCGGAGAACCTCACATCCCATGAAGGTCAAGCCGAGCGTCAAGAAGATCTGCGACAAGTGCAGGGTGATCCGCCGTCACGGCCGGGTCATGGTCATCTGCGAGAACCCGCGCCACAAGCAGCGCCAGGGCTGACACAGGACCACACCTCTGCATCACGCAGGACTTCGCGCGACGCAAGCTGAATTGTTCATACGCAGGGCCCGGAGCCGTTCGGTTCCGATACCCCCGGCTCGGAGGCCGGGGACCCAGTTCGTACCTGGTACGGCGGCTGGGATCCGGTCCTGTGGAAGACCTCCGACAAGTAACTGGAGCCATTGAATGGCACGCGTTTCCGGTGTTGACATCCCGCGCGAAAAGCGCGTGGAGGTCGCCCTCACCTACGTGTTCGGCATCGGCCGGACGCTCGCGCAGGAGACGCTGGCAGCGACCGGCGTCGACCCGAACACCCGCGTTCGCGACCTGAGCGAGGAGCAGCTGGTCGCGATCCGCGAGTACGTCGACAACAACATCAAGACCGAGGGTGACCTCCGTCGTGAGATTCAGGCCGACATCCGCCGCAAGGTGGAGATCGGCTGCTACCAGGGTCTCCGTCACCGTCGCGGTCTGCCCGTCCGCGGTCAGCGCACCAGCACCAACGCCCGCACCCGCAAGGGCCCGCGTCGCGCCATCGCCGGCAAGAAGAAGCCGGGCAAGAAGTAGTCCGCAGCGGACACCTGTCCACGGTCTTCGCTGTAGGACCGACCACCTCCCGTAGGAGTTAGAGGATGCCCCCCAAGGGACGTCAGGGCGCTGCCAAGAAGGTGCGCCGCAAGGAAAAGAAGAACGTCGCTCACGGCCACGCGCACATCAAGAGCACGTTCAACAACACGATCGTTTCGATCACGGACCCGTCCGGCAACGTGATCTCCTGGGCCTCCGCCGGCCATGTCGGCTTCAAGGGCTCCCGGAAGTCCACGCCGTTCGCCGCGCAGATGGCCGCCGAGTCGGCCGCCCGCCGCGCGCAGGAGCACGGCATGCGCAAGGTCGACGTGTTCGTGAAGGGCCCGGGTTCCGGTCGCGAGACCGCGATCCGCTCCCTGCAGGCCACGGGCCTTGAGGTCGGCTCCATCCAGGACGTCACGCCGACCCCGCACAACGGCTGCCGTCCGCCGAAGCGCCGCCGGGTCTGATCCGCGGCGGTCCTTCGTTGGGCTCTGGGTTCCGGGCGGTACGGCTCCATATGGTCGTGCCGCCCGTACCCTTGCAGTACCCGCGCTTTTCACAGGTGCGGTTTCCGTCGGACGTCAAATAGCGGGCGTCCACGAAAGAAGGATCTGATCCACACATGCTGATCGCTCAGCGTCCCTCGTTGACCGAAGAGGTCGTCGACGAGTTCCGTTCCCGGTTCGTGATCGAGCCGCTGGAGCCGGGCTTCGGCTACACCCTCGGCAACTCTCTGCGTCGCACCCTCCTGTCGTCGATCCCCGGTGCCGCTGTCACCAGCATCCGCATCGACGGTGTCCTGCACGAGTTCACCACCGTGCCGGGCGTCAAGGAGGATGTCACCGACCTGATCCTCAACATCAAGCAGCTGGTCGTCTCCTCGGAGCACGACGAGCCGGTCGTGATGTACCTGCGCAAGCAGGGCCCGGGTCTGGTCACCGCCGCCGACATCGCGCCCCCGGCCGGGGTCGAGGTGCACAACCCCGATCTGGTCCTCGCCACGCTCAACGGCAAGGGCAAGCTGGAGATGGAGCTGACCGTCGAGCGCGGTCGCGGCTATGTCTCCGCCGTGCAGAACAAGCAAGTGGGCCAGGAGATCGGCCGTGTCCCGGTCGACTCGATCTACTCGCCGGTGCTCAAGGTCACGTACAAGGTCGAGGCCACGCGTGTCGAGCAGCGCACCGACTTCGACAAGCTGATCGTCGACGTCGAGACCAAGCAGGCCATGCGTCCGCGTGACGCCATGGCGTCGGCCGGCAAGACCCTGGTCGAGCTGTTCGGTCTGGCCCGTGAGCTGAACATCGACGCCGAGGGCATCGACATGGGTCCGTCCCCGACGGACGCCGCGCTGGCCGCGGACCTTGCGCTGCCGATCGAGGAGCTGGAACTCACCGTCCGCTCCTACAACTGCCTCAAGCGTGAGGGCATCCACTCCGTGGGTGAGCTGGTCGCGCGCTCCGAGGCCGACCTGCTGGACATCCGCAACTTCGGTGCGAAGTCCATCGACGAGGTCAAGGCGAAGCTGGCCGGCATGGGCCTGGCCCTGAAGGACAGCCCGCCCGGATTCGACCCGACGGCCGCGGCGGACGCGTTCGGCGCGGACGACGATGCGGATGCCGGTTTCGTGGAGACCGAGCAGTATTAAGCGCTCGGGATCGACGGTCCGATGCCGGGTGCGGGTGTGTTGTGCTTGATCGCACAGTTCCCCGCGCTCTTTCCGGACGACACGCCCCTTCGGGGCTGTCGTCCGGATCTCTGACAGACAACCGTCTGCTCAGATACTGACCCCGGTACCTGGTACGGCCGGGGCAGAGACACAGGAGAAGAAGAATGCCGAAGCCCACCAAGGGTGCCCGTCTGGGCGGCAGCGCCGCGCACGAGAAGCTGCTCCTCGCCAACCTCGCGAAGAGCCTCTTCGAGCACGGCCGTATCACCACCACCGAGGCGAAGGCCCGCCGCCTGCGCCCGTACGCCGAGCGTCTGATCACCAAGGCGAAGAAGGGCGACCTGCACAACCGTCGCCAGGTGCTTCAGGTCATCACGGACAAGGGCATCGTCCACACGCTCTTCACCGAGATCGGCCCGCGCTACGAGAACCGTCCCGGTGGCTACACGCGCATCACCAAGATCGGTAACCGCCGTGGCGACAACGCGCCCATGGCCGTCATCGAGCTGGTGGAGGCGCTGACCGTCGCCCAGCAGGCGACCGGTGAGGCCGAGGCCGCCACCAAGCGTGCGGTCAAGGAAGACGTCCTCAAGAAGGAGGAGGCCGTCGAGGCCCCGTCCGACGAGGCCGTCGAGGACGCCAAGCCGGAGGCTCCCGCCGAGGAGGCCAAGGACGCGTAAGCGTCCGTGGGGTTCTGTTCGGCCGATGGCTGCGGCTTCGTCGTGGCTGGTCGCGCAGTTCCCCGCGCCCCTTCAGGGCGCGTGAGCGGGCCCGTTCCTTTCATGGGGCGGGCCCGCTTTCATGTAGTGGAGAGGATCAAGGGGTGAGTGACGAAGTACAGCCCGGTCATGTACGGGTGCGCCTCGATTTGTCGTACGACGGCACCGACTTCTCCGGGTGGGCCAAGCAGGCCGGGGGACGCCGGACCGTGCAGGGGGAGATCGAGGACGCGCTGCGGACCGTCACGCGGTCCGGGGAGACGACGTACGAGCTGACCGTGGCCGGGCGGACGGACGCCGGGGTGCACGCGCGTGGCCAGGTGGCCCATGTGGACCTGCCGGCGGAGCTGTGGGCCGAGCACCGGGAGAAGCTGCTGAAGCGGCTCGCCGGGCGGCTGTCGAAGGACGTGCGGGTGTGGGCGCTCACCGAGGCTCCGGCCGGGTTCGACGCGCGGTTCGCCGCGCTGTGGCGGCGCTATGTGTACCGGGTCGGGGACCAGCCCGGCGGGGTGGATCCGCTGCTGCGCGGCCATGTGCTCTGGCACGACTGGGCGCTGGATGTCGCGGTGATGGACGCCGCAGCGAAGTCCCTGATCGGGGAGCACGACTTCGCGGCGTACGCGAAGCGGCGCGAGGGGGCGACGACGGTCCGCGAGATCCTCGACTTCGGGGTGCGCCGGCGGGCGGACGGCGTCGTGGAGATCGAGGTCCGGGCCGACGCCTTCTGCCACAACCAGGTGCGGTCCATGGTGGGTGCCCTGCTGTTCGTGGGCGACGGGCACCGTGACGTGGGCTGGCCGCGGCGGGTCCTGGACGCCCGTGTCCGCGACAGCGCCGTCCATGTCGTGCGTCCGCACGGGCTGACCCTGGAGGAGGTCGCCTACCCGGCGGACGGGCTGCTCGCGGAGCGGCAGCGGCAGGCCCGCCGGGTACGCGGCGACGTACCCCTGCTCAGCCGGCCAGGACCTTCTTGAACGCCGGCCGCAGATAGGGCGCCAGGGACTTCGAGTAACTGCCCGTCATGTGGCTGTAGTCCCAGTAGACGACGTGTCCGCCGATCACGGCCGGGCAGTAGCCGTTGGCGCAGAACGCGGGAATCGTGTCGATGATCCGGGCACCGTAGTCCTTGGCGACCTCGCGTTCCATCTGTCGGTACTCCGCGCGGTCCACGACGTTCTCGGCCTTCGGGTTGCAGGCGGAGAGGTGGTGCGCGTTCTTGGCCAGGCAGTCCGGGACGTTGAAGTTCGGGTATGGCGTGTCGGTCAGATACACCAGGTCCGCACCTGTGGCCTTGAGTTTTTCGAACGTCTCCCGGGCGCCCTCGCGGGTGGTGGTCGACTGGACGCGGTTGGCGACGACGATGACGTCCGGGTGGAGCCCGGCGATGCGGTCGAGGGCGGTCTTCCGCCATGTGGTGCACTCGGTGTACTCGCGGCCGAGGTCCTCGCGGGTGATCTTGTATGCCTCGGGGGTGCAGCCGCTCTTGATCACCGTGATGACCTTGACCTTGAGGTCGAGGCCGAGCTGGTTGAACGCGTTGCCCCACTGATAGGCGTGCGAGTCGCCGAGCAGCACCATGGTCTTGGTCGCCTTGGTGTCGCCGATCACGCAGTCGTTCCGCAGGGTGTAGCCGGTGATCAGCAGGTCGTCGATGCAGCCGTGGTCGCCTCGGTCGTCGGGCGCGCTCAGCAGCGCGTTCTCGCTGATCTTCGGATGGTCCATTGTGCTCACGGCCTGCTTCACCGAAGCGGTGCCTGAGTAGCCCGTGGCGGAGGCAGCGGTCGCGGAGGTGGCGAGCGACAGGTTGAGCGGCACCTGAAGGGCGATCGCCGTGGCGACGGCCGCGCAGGCGGTCAGCGCCCCGCCGGCGAGGATGCCACGCCAGGGGGTGAGGACGAGCTTCACGTTCTCCCTGAAGCGCCGTTCGATGATGTAGTGCATGGCGATCGCCATGAACAGGGAGAGGAACGCCACCCGGAAACGGTCGGAGTAGGTGAACTCCCGGTCGAGGACGCTGGGCCAGAGGATGAGGACCGGCCAGTGCCAGAGGTACCAGCCGTAGCTGACGTTCGCGACGAAGTTGAGGACGGGGTTGTCGAGGAGCTTCTCCGCGCCGAAGGCGGGAGCGGCACAGCCGCCGGCGATGATCAGCGAGGCGCCCAGGACGGGGCCGGCCACCGCGTATCCGGGCAGCGGGGTCTCCTCGGTGATGATGAGTGCCGTGCCGATGGTGGTGCCGAGCCCCACCCAGGACAGGACGGCCGCGAGCCCGGTGTTCATGCGGGAGATGAACGGGGCGCACAGGGCGAGCAGCACGCCGAAGGCGATCTCCCAGATGCGGGTGTGGGTCCCGAAGTAGGCGAGCGGCTGGTTCTTGGTGGTCTCTGTGTAGCCCATCCAGAAGGACGCGCCCACCACGGCGATGAGGAACAGCCCGACCAGCAGGCGGTTGCGGAAGACGACACGGCTGAGCCACGCGACGGCGACGAGCGCGATCGGGGCGACCACGTAGAACTGTTCCTCGATGCCCAGTGACCAGAAGTGCTGGTACGGGGACTGGCTGCCGTCGTTGGCGAAGTAGTCGGTGCCGTTCTCGGCGAGGCGCCAGTTGATGATGCTCAGGGAGGCGCTGAAGCCGTCGTGCATGTACTCACGGAAGTGGAACGGGCTCGCGTAGAGCCAGGCCACGACGGCCGTGACGATGATGGTGATGGCGGCGCCCGGGGCGAGGCGGCGGAAGCGGCGGGCCCAGAACTTGCTGAGGGACACCTTGCCCGTCTTGTCGATCTCGGCGAGGAGCTGGCTGCCGATGAGGAAGCCGCTGAGCACGAAGCTGACGTCCACGCCGCCGTGGATGTCGAGGATGCCGCAGTGCATGCTGACGACCATCATGATGGCGACGGCGCGCAGGCCCTGGATGTCCGGCCGGTACTTGCGAAGGCGCTCTGCCTGGGCGGCCGTTGAGCGATGGCGGGTCACGGTTCTCCCGTAGCAGGTGGTCAGTGGGCCGTCAGGCAGGCGGCAGCCGTTCCGCTGACGCGCACCCCTTGGGCGGGAATGTGGATGCCGCAGGACAGCCGCAGCTGGGCGGGCAGCTCGTTGTCCGCGCCGACGTGCGCGTGGCAGCCCACCACGACCTCGCGGAGGAACGATTCGCTGCCGATGGTGGAGTCGTGGTCCACCACGGACTCGTGGATCCGGGCGCCGTCGCCCACGGTGACGTGCGCGCCGATGATGGAACGGTCGACGACCACCCGGGGGCCGATGACGGCGTGCGCACCGATCGTCGAGCCGCCCGTGACGCGCGCGGCCGGGTCGACGGTGGCCGTGGGGTGGATCAGCGCCTCGGCCGGCGGTCCGACGAGGGGCGAGGGCGCCACGCCCGTGACCAGGTCGGCGGAGCCTTGCACGAAGGCCAGGGGCGTGCCGAGGTCGCGCCAGTAGTCGTCCGTGGTGCGGCCGAGGACGCGCGCGCCCCGGGCGACGAGCTGCGGGAAGGTCTCCTGTTCGACCGAGACCTCCCGGTCGGCGGGGATGGCGTCCAGGACCGAGCGGCGGAAGACGTAGCAGCCGGCGTTGATCTGGTCGGTGACGCACTCCTGCTGGGTCTTGGGCTTCTCCAGGAAGGACAGCACCCGGCCGGTGTCGTCGGTGGGGACCAGTCCGAAGGCGCGCGGGTCGGCGACCCGGGTGAGATGCAGGGTCACGTCGGCCGCGCGGGCCTCGTGGTGCTCCAGGAGGCCGCGCAGGTCGACGCCGGAGAGGATGTCGCCGTTGAGGATCAGGACCGGCGCGTCGGGTGCGCCGCGCAGCAGGCGTCCGGCGTTGCGGATCGCGCCGCCCGTGCCGAGCGGCACCTCCTCGACCGCGTAGGAGATCTCCAGGTCCCGGGAGAAGTTCCGGAACTCCTCCTCGAAGAGGCTCGCGAGGTACGAGGTGGCGAACACCAGGTGCTCGACGCCCGCGTCCATCAGCTTGGCCACCTGGTGGCGGATGAAGGAGGAGCCCGCCACGTCGAGGAGCGGCTTCGGGGTGTGGTTCGTCAGGGGGCGCAGGCGAGTTCCCTTGCCGCCCACCAGGATGATGGCTTCTTGCATGATTGCCTCGCTCGGTCAGCTAGCGGTGTCGGTCCCGGGGCCTGCGTAATCGGAGGTGAAGCAGGACTTGATCGCCTTCTCGGTGAGGGGGCGTCCGGCGAAGTCGAGCCGGGAGGCAACCTTGTCGTCGGGCTTGGTGGTCGGGTCGTCGTCGAAGTAGATCGACCACCAGTAGACGCCGCTCATCTTCCGTTCCTGGACGACCTTGCAGACGGCCGTGTACCAGTTGGCCTGCACTCGCGGGTTGACCGCGCGCTTGGTGTAGAAATCGCCGGGAGCGTGGTAGGCGCCCTTCATCGCGCCGATGCCGGCCTCGGCGATGGTGATCTTCGGCAGGGTGCCGGTGGCCTTCTTGTCCAGCCACGTGTCCCAGCCGTCGACCAGGGCCTTCACGGAGGCGTCATCATCGACCTTGACCGGGAAGTAGGCGTCGATGCCGAGGTGGTTGACCGGCATGGTGATCGGGCCGTTGACGTAGTTGTCCCAGTTCGCGTCGTATGCGACTTCGCCGCCGAAGGCCTTCTCGGCGTTGTCCACGAGCTTGCCCCAGCGCTGGTCGCCCTCCATGGAGTTCAGCTCGGTGCCGATGACGAAGGTCGCGGCCTTCTCGCCGTGCGCCGCCCGCAGGTAGGGCGTCAGGAACTTCTCGTACGAGGCGAACCAGGCGTCGCGGTCGGTGGGGGCGATGTTTCCGCGCCAGTTGCCGTCCGCGATGTCGAGGGACGACTCGTCCATGAGCGGCCGGACGGTGGTGCGCAGCCCGGCCTCGTGGAAGATCCGCAGGACGCGGGCGAGCCGGGCGGGGGTGGGCGTCTTGTCACCGCGGGTGATCTTCGTCGAGGTCTTGCCCGGGGTGAAGAAGGGGAAGGACACGCTGACGGAGTTGGCGTGCAGGCCGACCAGGTAGTCGGCGTGCAGCCGGGCCTGCTTCTCGACGTACTCCAGGGGGTGGTGGGGGTTGTCCTCCCAGTAGAGCTGGACGCCCCACTGAGGCATCCCCTTCTTCCACTGGTTGTCCACCTTGGCGACGTGCTCGGAGGGCGACGCGGCGGTCGTGCCGTCGCGGTCCGAGGAGCCGCCGGACCGCGTGCCGTCCTCGCCCTTGAGGACGAGGTCGGGCACGAGGGAGCCGGAGTCCCAGCGCAGCGGGTGGTCACCCGCGACGAAGGGGACCGCGACCACGAAGGAGATGACGGAAATGGGCAGCACGGCAAGCAGGGGCAAGCGGGCGCGCTTCATGAGATGTCGGACTCTTCCGGGTCAGGCGGGCTTGGCGATGACGACGAACTTGTTCTCCTCGCGGCGGATGAACTTCCACAGGCCCTTGATGCCGCCGGTGCCTTCGATGAGAGAGAAGTAGGGCAGCAGGGCGAGGACCGCGAAGGGCTCCCACCACCTGCGCCGGCCGTTCACCGAGGCGATCGCGTTGAGCCGTAGCCCTTCCCAGTACGCCCAGATCACATACGCGAAGCTGATCGACCACAGCAGGACCACCGACTGGGTCACCGGCGAGGTGTTCATGTCACCGATGAACCAGGCCACGAACAGCACGGTGCCGACGTGCTGCAGCGGGCCCAGGATCCAGCTGGTCACGCAGATGGTCAGGAACCAGCGGTAACGCAGCGGCACCTTGCGGTTGAAGCAGAGCGCCACCAGGCCCCAGGCCCAGCGCTCGCGCTGCTTGATGAAGTCCTTGGTGTTGGCCGGCGAGGCGCCGTAGCAGCGGCCGTTGAACCAGTCGCTGCGGCCCGGGTAGAGGCGGCAGAAGGTCAGGGCCAGACGGGCGTCCTCGACGATCTCCTTGGGGCCGAAGTCCCAGCCGATCTCGGCCTCGACGGAGGCGCGGATGACGAGCAGCTCGCCGTGCACACCGGCGGCCGGCGTGCCGAGCCCGGTGAAGGCGCGGAACCGCGCGATGTCGTCCGCGGGACGGATGGCGTCGGCGAACCAGGTGATCATGCTGACCGCGTTCTCGCGCGGGTACGTCAGGATGCCCTGCGCCATGTGCTTGACCTGGTCGGCGGGGGCCCGGCGCTGGCGGTTGATGAACTGGGCGAGCGCGGAGGCGGTGTCGGGGCCGACGCCGGTGTCGTCGTCCATGTGCAGGACCCACACATGGTCGAGTGCCTCGCCCTCCTCGATGCGCAGTTCGTGGGCGTAGTTGTTGGCGCGGGCCTTGAAGCGGGTGCCGTTCCTGGTCTCGTAGGCCTTCGGGACGGTGACCACGCGGATCAGCGGGCTGTTCGCGGCCAGGGCGTCGATGCGCTCGGCGGCCTCGCAGCCCTCCTCGGTGAGCACGTCCACGCGCATGTACGGGAACCACAAGGGCAGGTGCTCCACGTACGACAGGACCGAGCGTTCCAGGGCCGGGTAGGTGTCGTGCCGGCCGATGGTGGGGACGAGGACGATCAGGAAGTCCTGCTCCACCGGCGCGGGCGGGGTCATCAGATGCGCCTTGCGCTGCCGGCGGCGGATCAGGACGAAGCCCTGGATCGACACCAGCACGCCGGGCACCGGGAGGGCCCAGGCGATGGTGATCACCCAGGCCAGCGGTGACTGACTGGGGGTGTAGGACCAGAGACTGAAACAGAGCAGGCCCACCATCGGGATCAGAAACGGCAGGATGCCCGGCTTCCAGCCGGCGGTGCGTTTGGCCAGTTTCGCGTTGTGCCGCGAATGCGGCACCCCCCCGTCGACGACTGTCGCTGCCATGACTGCTGCGGAACTCCTGTGAGATCGGTGGCGCGTTGAGGCATCGACGGATCTCCGTCGCGGCGGGCGTGGCCGCACCGCGGCGATGGTGTTGTTCCGGGTTCCATCCCCCTCAACGCCTTTTCTGGCGTCTTGGCCAGTGGAGCCTCAGATGCCCCCCCGGGCTCCGAACCACTGGCCGAACAGACGACCTATCTTCGCATATATGCACGACAGCGGGAACTCTTGTGAGGAAGGCGACATCAAGAGTTCACCACGTGTGCAGTGGTGCGACCGTCTCTTATGTGGTGTGGGTGAACGGCCGGTGCTGCCCGCCCGTGATCACCCTCGCCGACCCGTAGGTCCGCTTCACATCCGCCGAGGTGTTCTTCTGCCGGGGCGCGGAGACGTTGTCGTACGTCAGTGCCTGGCCCCACACGGTCCACAGCACCCACGGTGTCCGGGCCAGGGTCCGGGGCTGGGCCGCGTTGAGCGGCACGTGGAAGGACTCGGCGACGATCCGCGGCCTGCGGTACGCCTCAAGGCCGCGGTACCAGACCTCGGTCCAGGCGCCCTCGCCGAAGGGCCTGGCCGGGGTGTCGCTGTAGTCGTCGACGCCCACGACGTCGACGTAGCGGCCGCCGGGGTAGTACGCGTCGGGCTCGCGCCCGTACGTCCCGTCCCAGGAGTTCGGTGACCAGACGAAGATCAGGTTGTGCAGGCCGCGACGGTGCACGAGGTAGTCGTACGTCAGCCGCCACAGCCTGCGGAACTCCGCCGGGTCCTGCCCCGACCACCAGAAACCGTGCCCCGGAGCCGTGTTCATCTCGTGGTACGGCCGCAGCAGCACCGGCACCCCACGGCCGGCCAGATAGCCCAGGTGGTCCGCGAGAAAGGCGAGGTCGTGCAGCAGGGCCCGGTGCTCGGGGCTGCCCTCGGTGACCACCCGGCCGAACCAGCCGGGGTCCGCGGCGCCGGGGGAGTTGCGGTGCAGCGTCTGCTGGAAGCCCTTGACGGGGCTGCCCGGGTAGGGCTGGTGGAAGGAGAAGCCGACCAGGCCCGCCGGGCCGCCCCCGTTGTGCGGCAGGGAGACCTCCGCGCCGGACGCGCACTCGCGGTGCGTGCCGGAGGGCCGGTACGAACCGTCGGCCGCCCGGGGCAGGCCCGCCCACACGCCGACGGCGAGGTCCACGGCGTCCTCCACATAGCCCCAGGAGCGGCGGCAGGACGGCCAGGCCGCGGAGTAGGAGCGGGCCTCGCCCACCGCCCAGCCGGGACGGCCGTAGCCGGGGCCGAGGTCGAGTTCGACGAAGCCGGGCAGCCGCCCGGTGATGTCGCGGGCCTTGCGGTAGTAGTAGCCCGGCTGTTTGGTGCCCCGGTAGTCGCCGTACTGCGCGTTGTACCGCTCGTTCTGCAGCTCCACGTGCTGGCCGATCACCGTACGGCTCGGGCGGCCGCGGCGGGCGGCGTTCTCCAGCCCGGCCAGCAGCGCGTAGACGCGGCGCGCGGCGGGTGTCGCCGCGGGGTCGCGCCCGCGCAGATCGGTGGGGACGAGGCGGGGACCGTGCGCCGCGCCCTCGCCCTCGGGCCAGGCCCATACACCCAGCGGGGCCAGCAGGGCCGTGCCGGCCGCGGCCGCTATCAGCCCTACCCGTGTCCGTCTGTCCAGGTCCAAGATGTCGCGCCGGTGCTGTGCGTCACTCGCCGGCCGCGGCCGACGCCTGGGCCTCGCCGCGGCGGCGGATCTGCCGGAAGGTGAACTCCGCCAGGTCGTCCCCGGTCGAGAAGACCTTGGTGTCCTTGGTCGTCACGTCCTTGCCGTCGGTGAAACCGGCGATGGTGAAGTAGGTGTAACGGCCGTAGGAGTTGGTCGTCGAGCGGCAGACCGCCGAGTCGCAGAAGGCCGGGACGCCCTTGCCCGCGAGGGACTTCACGATGCTCTTCTTGTCGGTCTGGCCCTTCGCCTTGACGGCCTGGGCCTCCGTCTCGAAGACGGCGACGCCGACGGTGACCGCGACCCCGTCCTTGAGGTAGCTGACCCGCAGCAGCCGCGTGCAGTCGTTGGCGGTGAGGACCTTGGGCAGGGTGCCGCCGGCGGCCGAGTCGCAGTCCTCGGCGTCGGCGGTGGCGCCCTTCTTGTAGACGGTCTCGCCCATGGTCAGCTGGGTGCCCGGGAAGAGGGTGTCGGCGCTGAGCGGTGCCGTGTCCTTCTGCGCGCTGGATATGAAGTCCTTCGGGTCCAGCGGCGGCGGCGCGCTGGTCGGATCGAAGGACGGCGCGGGCGCGGCGGAGTCGCTCGGCAGGGAAGCGCTCGCCGGCAGGTCGGTGGGCTGTCCCGACGCGTTCTTGTCGCCGTTGTCGCCGTTCGCCGAGACCACGGCCATCGCGACGGCCGCGCCGACCGCGACGGTGGCGAGCGCACCGCCGCCGATGAACAGCAGTTTGCGGCGCTTGTTCCGGGTCTCCGAGGCCTCCGCCAGCGCGGCCCAGTCCGGGGTCTGGCTGCCGCCGCTGCTCCAGGGCTGCTGAGAATGCGGTTTCCAGGGATCCCACTGGGACTGGGGTCCCCCCTGCCCATAGCTCATGGGGCGCATCCTAGACGGGGACCGGGTGTGCCGGTGCGCCCCTGCCCGGGGCGATAGGGGACCTATCGGCGCAGGGTGGCGCATCTTCGCCGCCGGAGGTGTCGGAGGCCACTCGTTTTGACCCACCCGAGGCGCCCCGGTATCCTGCATGTTCGTTGTGTATTGGCTTGCTCATTCTCACGGGACGGGCCCTTACACCGGTCCACCGGGCCGATGACCAGCGACCAGCACGCGGTTTGCGTCACCGCAGTGCGGTCAGGGCTGTCGTGATCGTCTTCGGTGACCTTGTCAGGACCATTCACTGAAGATAGCGAAGGCTACGAACCGTGCGTACGTACAGCCCCAAGCCCGGCGATGTGACGCGTCAGTGGCACGTCATCGACGCTCAGGACGTCGTCCTGGGTCGTCTCGCCACGACCGCCGCCACCCTCCTCCGGGGCAAGCACAAGCCGATCTACGCCCCCCACGTCGACACTGGTGACTTCGTCATCATCATCAACGCGGACAAGGTGCATCTCACGGGTAACAAGCGGACCCAGAAGATGGCGTACCGCCACTCCGGCTACCCGGGTGGTCTGCGCTCCGTCCGTTATGACGAGCTGCTCGACAAGAACCCCGAGAAGGCCATCGAGAAGGCCGTCAAGGGCATGCTCCCCAAGAACTCCCTGGGCCGTCAGATGCTCTCGAAGCTGAAGGTCTACAAGGGTGACCAGCACCCGCACGGCGCGCAGCAGCCGGTGCCGTTCGAGATCACCCAGGTCGCGCAGTAAGTCCGGCCACCCCCTAAGACTGAAGAGAATCTGAGGAGAATCGTGGCCGAGACCACTGCCGAGCAGCCGCTCGAAGAGCTTGACATCGACAGCTACACCACCGAGTCCGAGGTGCCCGTCGAGGGCGAGTACACCTCGGAGTCCCTGGCCTCCCGCTTCGGCGAGCCCCAGCCGGCCGCCGGCCTGGGCCGCCGTAAGAACGCCATCGCCCGGGTCCGGATCGTTCCGGGCTCCGGCAAGTGGAAGATCAACGGCCGCACCCTTGAGGACTACTTCCCGAACAAGGTGCACCAGCAGGAAGTCAACGAGCCGTTCAAGGTTCTGGAGCTGGAAGGCCGTTACGACGTCATCGCCCGCATCGCGGGCGGCGGTGTCTCCGGTCAGGCCGGTGCGCTCCGTCTCGGTGTCGCCCGCGCGCTGAACGAGGCCGACGTCGACAACAACCGCGGCCCGCTGAAGAAGGCCGGCTTCCTGCGTCGTGACGACCGTGCGGTCGAGCGCAAGAAGGCCGGTCTGAAGAAGGCCCGCAAGGCTCCGCAGTACAGCAAGCGCTGATCGCAGCTGCCTGCTCGTACTCCGAACGCCCCGGCGGCACGCCACAGTGCCACCGGGGCGTTCGTATATCACAGGCCAAGGGCGTATAACGGCACAAGACGCTCAAAGGCTTGTGTGATCGGATATCCAGGCATGCGATGCCTGGAATGCAGAGCCGCACCGACCCGGCAGCGAACCGTCGCATGCGCTACGGCTTCGCAACTGACGCTTCCTCAGGAGGACAAGTGGGACGACTCTTCGGCACGGACGGCGTGCGCGGCGTCGCCAACGCGGATCTGACGGCCGAGATGGCGCTCGGCCTCTCCGTCGCGGCGGCGCATGTGCTGGCCGAGGCGGGCAGCTTCGCGGGCCACAAGCCGACGGCGGTGGTCGGGCGGGACCCGCGTGCGTCCGGGGAGTTCCTGGAGGCCGCGATGGTCGCGGGCCTGGCCAGCGCGGGCGTGGACGTACTGCGGGTCGGCGTGCTGCCGACGCCCGCGGTGGCGTATCTGACCGGAGCCCTCGGGGCCGACCTCGGTGTCATGCTCTCCGCAAGCCACAACGCGATGCCCGA
This sequence comes from Streptomyces sp. NPDC004629, assembly GCF_042873595.1. NCBI lineage: Bacteria > Bacillati > Actinomycetota > Actinomycetes > Kitasatosporales > Streptomycetaceae > Streptomyces > Streptomyces sp. NPDC004629. The sequence goes on from NZ_JBIALO010000001.1 coordinate 59,711, forward strand.
CAACGGCATCAAGTTCTTCGCCCGCGGCGGCCACAAGCTCGCCGACGAGTTGGAGGACCGGATCGAGGGCGTCTACGAGGAGCACCGCACGGGCGCCCCCTGGGACCGCCCCACCGGCGCGGGCGTGGGCCGGGTGCGGACCTACGACGAAGGGTTCGACCAGTACGTCGCCCACCTCCTCGGCGTGCTGCCCAACCGGCTCGACGGGCTGAAGATCGTCCTCGACGAGGCGCACGGCGCCGCCGCCGGTGTCTCGCCGGAGGCCTTCTCCCGGGCCGGGGCACAGGTCGTCACCATCGGCGCCCAGCCGGACGGGCTCAACATCAACGACGGCTGCGGATCCACCCACCTGGACCAGCTGAAGGCCGCCGTCGTCGAGCACGGCGCCGACCTCGGCATCGCGCACGACGGCGACGCCGACCGCTGCCTGGCCGTGGACCACACCGGCGAGGAGATCGACGGCGACCAGATCCTGTCCGTGCTCGCGCTGGCGATGCGGGAGCGTTCCGCACTGCGCTCCGACACCGTTGTCGCGACCGTGATGTCGAATCTGGGCTTCAAGCTGGCCATGGAGCGCGAGGGCATCCGCCTCGTGCAGACCGCGGTCGGCGACCGCTACGTCCTGGAGGAGATGAAGGAGCACGACTACGCCCTCGGCGGCGAGCAGTCCGGGCATGTCATCGTCCTCGATCACGCCACCACCGGCGACGGCACGCTGACCGGGCTGCTGCTGGCCGCACGGGTCGCCGAGACCGGCCGTACGCTGCGGGACCTCGCGTCGGTCATGGAGCGGCTGCCCCAGGTCCTCATCAACGTGCCGGACGTGGACAGGTCCCGGGTGAAGACCTCCGCCGACCTCGCCGCCGCGGTCGCCGAGGCGGAGCGGGAGCTGGGCTCCGCCGGACGGGTACTGCTGCGTCCCTCGGGCACCGAGCCGCTGGTACGCGTCATGGTGGAGGCGGCGGACATCGACCAGGCCCGCTCGATCGCCGGCCGACTCGCCGACGCGGTGAAGTCAGCACTGGGGTAACCCCCGAACCCGCCACGCCCGGCTGGTCGCCTGCGCCAGGCCTTAACGGTCGCGGGGGAGCCAAGGGAGTCTGGCCGGGCTCCTGCCCCTCCCGGCCGGGATGCTCCGGCGGGGAGGGGGCGGAGCCGGAAGCCTGGCGGGGGCCCGACGAGGCGGTGGTTCGGGCTGCTTGGCCGGGCGGGTGGTCGTGTGGGTCGGTGGGGCGGGTTGCCGGCGGGGTGATGTCGCGTTGGGGAGCCCTCGAATGCGGTGCGCTCGGCTGGTGGGCTGCGCCGTCCGGGTTTGGATCGGGGCCGGTGGCCGACCGGAGTCTGTGCCGGAGTCGGCCGGGGGACCTACCGGGCCGCCTGGGCGGAGGGTCGGCCTCTCGGCCGGGCGGGTGGTTTGCCGGTGTGGGGGAGGGGTGCCGGGTAGGTCTCGAATCCCGTCTGCTGGCCCCGACCGACCGGAGAACCCGATCCGCCGCCCGGTGCGGCCCTCGCCGCTCGAAGTCCGATCCTCCCGGTGGCCGGCCGCGAACAGCCGACGGGGAGCCGAGCGGGTTCGTTCGGGTGGAGGGTCGGGGTGGGAGCCTGGGGTGGTGGTCAGGGGGATGGCTGGTGGCGGCGTCGTTGTTCTGACCAGAGGAATTTCTGGGTGAGCAGGGTGAGGCTGCCCGCGAGGACGATTCCGCCCAGGTTGGCCAGCAACTGCAAGACGGAACCCCAGGTCTGTGAGTAGTCCGTGTAGCTGAAGGCCACCGCGGCGTTCGCGGCCGCCGGGACCGTGGTCACGGAGATCGCCACACCGATCAGCGCGCCCGACTTGGCGGACGTCAGGGACAGGGTGCCGGCGATACCGGCCAGGAACGCCACCACGAACGACATCGCGTCCGGCTTCCAGATGAACGCGGTGTTCGGCCGGGCCGCCTCCACCATCGACTTCTCGAACAGCCCGAACACGTCCATCAGCCCGCTGAAACCGGCCGTCAGCACCATCGCCACGGCGAACCCGGCGAGCAGCGCCCACAGCGACCGCCACACCAGGTGCGGCGCCCGCTGGACGAGCGCCGTAGAGATCCCCGCGAGCGGCCCGAACTCCGGGCCGACGGCCATCGCGCCGACGATCAGGATCGCGTTGTCCAGCATCACACCGCACGCGGCGAGCATCGTGGCCACGGCGAGGAACGCGACATAGGTGACGGTGAGCGTCGACTCCTCGTGGGTCGCCTCGGCGAGGTGTTCCCACAGCACCGCGTCCGCGCCCTCGCCCGGCGCCTCCTCCTCGGCCTTGTCGGCCCGCTTGGACAGGCTCAGGTCGATGTTCTCGACGGCGATCGAGCCGGTCTCCTCAAGGCCCGACTCCCGCAGCGCGGTGAGCAGTTCATCGCCCGCCTCCCGGGCCACGTCGCACATGACGACGTCCCCGACGGGATTGCGGGCGGCGCCGGGCAGCACCACGAGGTGCGTGGCGCCGACGGTCCGCTCGATGAGGCGCACCACGTCGTCGGTCGCGTCGGACGGGACGATCAGCCGGAGGTGAAGCATGGCGGCAGGGTAGCGGTCACAGCTTGCGCAGCCGCAGCCGCTGTACCTTGTGATCCGGTCCCTTGCGCAGGATGAGGGTGGCGCGACCGCGGCTGGGGGCGATGTTCTCCACCAGGTTGGGCTTGTTGATGGTCCGCCAGAGCGTGCGGGCGTAGTCCAGGGCCTCCTCCTCGGACACCTGCGTGTACTTGCGGAAGTACGAGGACGGGTCCAGGAACGCGGTGGCGCGCAGCTTGCGGAAGCGGCTGAGGTACCAGCGCTCGATGTCCTCGGCACCGGCGTCGACGTACACGCTGAAGTCGAAGTAGTCGGCGAGGCCGACCCGGGTGCGGCCGTCCGTGCCGGGCAGGGCCTGCTGGAGGACGTTCAGGCCCTCGACGATGAGGATGTCCGGGCGGCGGACGGTGAGCCGCTCGCCGGGCACGATGTCGTAGATCAGGTGGGAGTAGACGGGGGCGGTGACCTCGTCCTTGCCGGCCTTGATGTCGGCGACGAAACGGATGAGGGCGCGGCGGTCGTACGACTCCGGGAAGCCCTTGCGGGACATCAGGCCGCGCGCCACCAACTCCTTGGTGGGGAGCAGGAAGCCGTCCGTGGTGACCAGTTCGACCCGCGGGTGTTCCGGCCAGCGGGACAGCAGTGCCTGGAGGAGGCGGGCGACGGTGGACTTGCCCACGGCGACGGATCCGGCGACGCCTATGACGAACGGTGTGCCGGGCTGGGAGCCCTGTTCGCCGAGGAAGGTGTTCAGGGCGCTTCTGAGCCCGTCCGTGGCGCCGACGTACAGGTTGAGCAGCCGGGACAGCGGGAGGTAGATGTCGCGCACCTCGTCGAGGTCGATGACGTCGCCGAGGCCGCGCAGCTTTTCGACCTCCTCGGCGGTGAGCGGCAGCGGCGTCTTGTCGCGCAGCGCGCTCCACTCGGCTCGGGTGAGGTCGACGTAGGGAGTCGTCTCCGGCCGGTGCCGGTGGGCGCTCCGGGGCATCGAGGAGACCGGAGAGATCACAGTCCATTGTTAACGGAGTTTGAACGGCACGGCGGGTGGGATGGGTCACGCGCAGGAGCGGCGTCCGATGACGGGTGGTCGTACGACGGTGGGAATTTCCGATTTCGGGCACGCGGTGCCGGTTTTGCGCGGGCTTCGGCCCGTAGGCTGCGGCCCATGTGCGGAATCGTGGGATATGTCGGGGTCCAGTCGGCGCTCGACGTCGTCATGGCCGGGCTGAAACGGCTGGAGTACCGGGGGTACGACTCGGCGGGCGTCGCCGTGCCCGCGGACGGCGGGCTCGCCGCCGCGAAGCGGGCCGGAAAACTCGTCAACCTGGAGAAGGAGCTGGTCGAACGGCCGCTGCCGGCGGGGACCACGGGCATCGGACACACCCGGTGGGCCACCCATGGGGCGCCCACGGACGTCAACGCGCATCCGCACCTGGACAACGCGGGGCGGGTCGCGGTGGTGCACAACGGGATCATCGAGAACTTCGCGGTGCTGCGCGCCGAGCTGACCGAGCGCGGCCACGACCTCGTGTCCGAGACCGACACCGAGGTGGTCGCGCACCTGCTGGCCGAGGAGTTCTCCGTGACCGCCGACCTCGCCGAGGCGATGCGGCTGGTGTGCCGGCGGCTGGAGGGCGCGTTCACCCTGGTGGCGGTGCATGCGGACGAACCGGACGTGGTGGTCGGGGCGCGGCGGAACTCGCCGCTCGTGGTGGGCGTTGGAGAGGGCGAGGCCTTTCTCGCCTCGGACGTCGCCGCGTTCATCGCCCACACGCGGTCGGCGATCGAGCTGGGTCAGGACCAAGTGGTGGAACTGCGCCGGGACGGCGTCACGGTGACGGGCTTCGACGGCCGTCCGGCGGAGGTCAGGTCGTACCACGTGGACTGGGACGCGTCGGCCGCGGAAAAGGGGGGTTATGACTACTTCATGCTCAAGGAGATCGCCGAGCAGCCCAAGGCGGTCGCCGATACGCTGCTGGGCCGCATCGACGCGGCCGGTTCGCTGAGCCTGGACGAGGTCCGGATCGGCGCGGGTGAACTGCGCGAGGTGGACAAGGTCGTCATCGTCGCGTGCGGTACGGCCTTCCACGCGGGTCTGATCGCCAAGTACGCCATCGAGCACTGGACGCGGATCCCGTGCGAGGTGGAGCTGGCCAGCGAGTTCCGCTACCGGGACCCGATCCTCGACCACCGGACGCTGGTCATCGCGGTCTCCCAGTCCGGCGAGACCATGGACACCCTGATGGCGCTGCGGCACGCCCGCGAGCAGGGGTCCAAGGTGCTGGCGATCTGCAACACCAACGGGTCGACGATTCCGCGCGAGTCGGACGCGGTGCTGTACACCCATGCCGGGCCGGAGGTCGCGGTCGCCTCGACCAAGGCGTTCCTCACGCAGTTGGTGGCCTGCTATCTGGTGGCGCTGTATCTGGCCCAGGTGCGGGGCACCAAGTGGGGTGACGAGATCGGGGCGGTCATCCGGGACCTGTCGCGGATCGCCGGGTCGGTCGAGCGGGTCCTGGAGACGATGGAGCCGGTGCGGGCGCTGGCGCGCACGCTCGCCGCGAAGAACACGGTGCTCTTCCTGGGGCGGCATGTGGGGTATCCGGTGGCGCTGGAGGGCGCGCTGAAGCTGAAGGAACTGGCGTACATGCACGCCGAGGGCTTTGCGGCCGGGGAGTTGAAGCACGGGCCGATCGCGCTGATCGAGGAAGACCTGCCGGTGGTGGTCGTCGTGCCGTCACCGCAGGCGCGGTCGGTGCTGCACGACAAGATCGTGTCCAACATCCAGGAGATCCGGGCGAGGGGCGCGCGGACGATCGTGATCGCGGAGGAGGGCGACGAGGAGGTGGCCCCGTACGCCGACCACCTGATCCGCATCCCGGTGACCCCGGCCCTGCTCCAGCCGATGGTGGCGACCGTCCCGCTCCAGGTGTTCGCCTGTGAACTCGCCACCGCGCGCGGCAACGAGGTGGACCAGCCGCGAAACCTGGCGAAGTCGGTGACGGTGGAGTAGCAGGCCCCTGTGCCGCGCGGCGCTTCGGCGGGCCGCGGTCATGTCGGCAGGTACCGCCGGTGCGAGGGCCCGCCCGTGCGGTGCCGCGAGTCGTTGCTCAGGTCTGCGGTCCGGATCTGCCGCCGTGTGCTGCTGTTCTGAGTCGTCGTCATGGGGGCCGGTTCACCGTAGGGTGCTCGGCATGAGCATCATCGGGGTCGGTATCGACGTGGCCGAGATCGACCGGTTCGAGGCAGCGCTGCAACGGACGCCCGGACTGGTCGGCCGGCTCTTCCTGGAAAGCGAGTTGCTGCTGCCGGGCGGCGAGCGCCGGGGCGCGGCCTCCCTCGCCGTGCGCTTCGCCGCCAAGGAGGCCCTGGCCAAGGCGCTCGGGGCCCCGCCCGGACTGCACTGGACGGACGCCGAGGTGTACGTCGAGGACAGCGGGCAGCCCCGGCTGCGGGTGACGGGCACGGTCGCGGCCCGGGCCGCCCAGCTCGGCGTGACGTCCTGGCACGTCTCGCTCAGCCACGACGCGGGCGTGGCGTCCGCGGTGGTGATCGCGGAGGGCTGACGATCCGCCGGGCCACGGGGGCGCGGGTGCGGGCGCGGGGGCATCCGGGGCAGACTCGAACGCATGCGTACTGCGTACAGCGTGGAGACGGTGCGGGCCGCCGAGCGTGATCTCATGGCGCGGTTGCCGGAGGGGGCGCTCATGCAGCGTGCCGCCGCCGGACTGGCGGCCGCCTGTGCCGAGTTGCTCGGACGTGTCTACGGCAGCCGGGTCGTGCTGCTGGTGGGCAGCGGGGACAACGGAGGTGACGCCCTGTACGCCGGGGCGCGGCTCGCGCGCCGGGGGGCGGGGGTGACGGCCGTGCTGCTCGCGGCCGACCGCACCCATCCCGCGGGACTCGCCGCGCTGCGCCGCGCGGGCGGCAGCGTCGCCGCGTCCGGCGGCGGCGAGGCGGCGATCGGGCGGGCCGACCTCGTCGTCGACGGCATCGTCGGGATCGGCGGGCGGGGCGGGCTGCGGCCCGAGGCCGCGGCCCTGGCCGCCGCCGCCGAGCGGTCCCGCGCCGCCGTCGTCGCCGTCGACCTGCCGAGCGGGATCGAGGCGGACACCGGGCAGGTGCTGGGGGCCGCCGTCCGCGCCGACCTCACCGTGACCTTCGGGACGCACAAGCCCGGGCTGCTGATCGACCCCGCCCGGGAGCACGCGGGTAGCGTGCGGCTCGTCGACATCGGGCTCGACCTGCCCGCCGAGCCGGAACTTGAGGCCCTGCAACACGCGGACGTGGCCCGGCTGCTGCCGGTGCCCGGGGCGGAGAGCGACAAGTACCGGCGCGGGGTCGTCGGGATCGCGGCCGGGTCGGCGCGGTATCCGGGGGCCGCCGTGCTCGCCGTGTCGGGCGCGTTGCGCGGCGGGGCCGGGGCCGTGCGGTACGTCGGGCCCGCCGGAGACGCCGTCATCGCCCGCTTCCCCGAGACCCTGGTCTCCGACCGGGGCCCGCACAAGGCGGGACGGGTGCAGGCATGGGTCACCGGGCCGGGCGCCGGGGACGACGCCGGGACCGTCGCGGAGGTGGTCGGGGCCGAGGTGCCGGTGCTCATCGACGCGGACGGGCTGCGGCTGGCCGACCGGGACGCCGTACGGGCCCGCACGGCGCCGACCCTGATGACCCCGCACGCCGGAGAGGCCGCCGCGCTGCTGGGCGTGGACCGCGAGGAGGTCGAGGGGGCGCGGCTGCCGGCGGTGCGCGAGTTGGCCGCGCGGTACCGGGCCACCGTCCTGCTCAAGGGCTCGACCACGCTGGTCGCCGACCCGGACGGCGGGGCCGTACGCGTCAACGCGACGGGGACGGCGTGGCTGGCCACCGCGGGCAGCGGGGACGTGCTGTCCGGGCTCGCGGGATCCCTGCTGGCCTCGGGCCTCTCCCCCCGGGACGCGGGCAGCGTGGCCGCGTACCTGCACGGGCTGGCGGGCCGGTTCGCGGCGGCCGGGGCGCCCGTGGGGGCGCACGATGTGGCGGGGGCGGTTGCGCGGGCGTGGCGGGATGTCCGGGCGGAGACCGGTGGCGGACCTGGGCGGTAGGCGGCGGCGGGGGTTCGTGGGCGGGGGTGTACGCCGGGCGCGGGGAGGGCGTGTGGGCCGGCGGGTCTGTTCGCTGCGGCCGGGGGGCCGTGGGGTGCACGATGTGGCGGGGGGCGGGTTCTGGAGGTTGTTCGGCGGTTGGTGCAGGGCCTGTCGTCCGGCTGGGGCGGGCGGGGTCCGGAGTCGGCCGGGAGCGGTGGTTCGGCGGGGCGCGTGGCGGCGTGTGGGGCGCGTGGCGGTGGTCGGGCGCGGGGCTGTGCCCCGATACCACCGGCCGTCTCTGAGACACTGGGGGCGCCATGAAAGACACAGCACCCCTGCCGACGGCGCCCCTGCGAGCCCGTGCCGAGATCGATCTGGCCGCGCTGCGGTCCAATGTGCGCGCCCTGCGCGCCCTCGCACCGGGCGCCGCCCTGATGGCCGTCGTCAAGTCCGACGCGTACGGCCACGGGGCGGTACCGTGCGCCCGGGCGGCCCTTGACGCGGGTGCGACCTGGCTCGGCACGGCCACCCCCGAGGAGGCCCTTGAGCTGCGCGCGGCCGGCCTGCCGGGGCGCGTCATGTGCTGGCTGTGGACCCCCGGCGGCCCCTGGCGGCAGGCGATCGAGGCCGACGTCGATGTGTCGGTCAGCGGGATGTGGGCGCTGCGCGAGGTCACGGCGGCGGCACGCGAGGCGGGCCTGCCCGCGCGGGTGCAGCTCAAGGCGGACACCGGGCTCGGGCGCAACGGCTGCCAGCCCGCCGACTGGGCCGAACTGGTGGGCGCCGCCCTGCGCGCCGAGGCGGACGGGCTGATCCGGATCACCGGGCTCTGGTCGCACTTCGCCTGCGCCGACGAGCCCGGCCATCCGTCCATCGCCGCCCAGCTCACCCGCTTCCTGGAGATGACGGCGTACGCCGAGGACCAGGGCGTACGCCCCGAGGTGCGGCACATGGCCAACTCGCCGGCCACGCTCACCCTCCCTGAGGCCCACTTCGACCTGGTGCGCACCGGAATCGCGGTCTACGGCATCTCGCCCGGCCCGGAGATCGGCACCCCCGCCGACTTCGGACTGCGTCCGGTGATGACGCTGGCGGCGTCGCTGGCGCTGGTCAAGCACGTTCCGGGCGGGCACGGCATCAGCTACGGCCACCACTACGTCACCCCGGGCGAGACGACCCTCGGCCTGGTGCCCGTCGGCTACGCGGACGGCGTCCCGCGGCACGCCTCCGGCACCGGCCCGGTGCTGGTCGGCGGCAAGTGGCGGACCATCGCCGGGCGGGTCGCGATGGACCAGTTCGTGGTCGACCTCGGCGGCGATCGGCCCGAGACCGGCGCCGAGGCGGTCCTGTTCGGGCCCGGCGACCGCGGTGAGCCCACCGCCGAGGACTGGGCGCAGGCCGCCGGCACCATCGCGTACGAGATCGTCACACGCATCGGAACCCGCGTCCCCCGCGTCTACGTGAACGAGGACCGGGACGGGTAGTCCGCACAGGGACCCGGGGCCCACCTGTACCGGTGGACCGGCCCGGTGACGCACGTGCCGACGGCACGCAGACCCGCAGCACACCCACCCAGCGAACGTGCAGTACGGCGAAGAGGAGCGGTACGTGAGCGAGAGCAGCGCGAAGGCCGTCGTGGGCGCCGCCGCGGCGGCCGTCGCCTCCGCCGCGCAGGAGGCCGGCGGCTGGCGCAGGGCGACCGGCCTCGCGGGCGCCGCGATAGGCGTGCTGGCCGCGGGCGCGGCGGCCGGTGTCGCGATCGAGCGGATGACCGTGGGCCGCGGGGTGCGCCGCAAGGCACGGCTGGCGCTGGACTCCACGGGACCGTACGGCGCGCTGCGCGGCACCCCGGGCAAGGCGTACGCCGACGACGGCACCGAGCTGTACTTCGAGGTCGACGAGGTCGAACCCGAGGGCGGCCCGGCGCCCCGGCGGCGCCGCCTCTTCGGCCGTAAGGCACCCGTCCCGGTCACCGTCGTCTTCAGCCACGGCTACTGCCTCAGCCAGGACTCCTGGCACTTCCAGCGGGCGGCGCTGCGGGGCGTCGTGCGGGCCGTGTACTGGGACCAGCGCAGCCACGGCCGGTCCGGGCGGGGCATGGCACAGCTGCGGGACGATGTGCCGCTGAGCATCGACCAGCTCGGCCGCGATCTGAAGGCCGTCATAGACGCGGCCGTGCCGGAGGGGCCGATGGTGCTGGTCGGACACTCCATGGGCGGCATGACCGTGATGGCGCTGGCCGCCCAGTACCCGGAACTGATCCGCGACCGGGTGGTCGCCGCCGCGCTGGTCGGTACGTCGTCCGGGCGGCTCGGCGAGGTCAACTTCGGGCTGCCGCTGGCCGGCGTCAACGCGGTGCGCCGGGTCCTGCCGGGCGTGCTGAAGGCGCTCGGGCAGCAGGCGGCGCTGGTCGAGAAGGGGCGCCGGGCCACGGCCGACCTGTTCGCCGGGATCATCAAGCGGTACTCGTTCGCGTCCCGGGACGTCGATCCGGCGGTCGAGCGGTTCGCCGAGCGGATGATCGAGTCAACCCCGATCGACGTGGTCGCCGAGTTCTACCCGGCCTTCACCGACCACGACAAGACCGAGGCGCTCGACTACTTCAAGGACATGCCCGTGCTGGTGCTGGCCGGGGTGCGGGACCTGATCACGCCCAGTGAGCACAGCGAGGCCATCGCCGACCTGCTCCCGGAGGCGGAGCTGGTGCTGGTCCCGGACGCGGGGCACCTGGTGATGATGGAGCACCCCGAAGTGGTGACCGACCGGCTCGCCGACCTGCTCACCCGCGTGGGAGCCATGCCGGCAGGGGCTACCGTAAGTGGCTATGGAAGCACCAGCAGCGCCGCCCGACCCGGCTGACCCCCGTGCCGTAGAGATCACCGTCAACTCTCCCGAACAGATGAGGGAGTTGGGCCGCACGCTGGCCAAGCTGCTGCGCGCCGGCGATCTGGTGATGCTCAGCGGGGAGCTGGGCGCCGGCAAGACGACGCTCGCCCGTGGGCTCGGCGAAGGGCTCGGCGTGCGCGGGGCGGTCACCTCGCCGACGTTCGTGATCGCCCGGGTGCACCCGCCGCTGGGCGACGGCGCGCCGCTCGTCCATGTCGACGCCTACCGGTTGTCCGGTGGCCTGGACGAGATGGAGGACCTCGACCTCGATGTCTCGCTGCCCGAATCGGTGGTCGTCGTGGAGTGGGGCGAGGGCAAGGTCGAGGAGCTGACCGAGGACCGGTTGCAGATCGTGATCCACCGGGCCGTCGGGGACACGACGGACGAGGTACGGCAGGTGACGCTGGCCGGGCTCGGGGAGCGCTGGCAGACCGTGGACCTCGGGGTGATCGCCGCCTGAGCGTCCGAGGTCCGCGGTCGTGTGCGGGAGCGTCATGGGTTCTCGCGCAGTTCCCCGCGCCCCTGACGGGGGCGGCCCCGGCCCCGCGGGCCTAGCGGGCGCTGGTTGCGCTGCTCGGGGGTGGGGGTGGGTGGGAGATGATCGCCGCGGCTGCGCATGCGGCGAGCAGGTCGCGCATGGGGACCGGGGCGGGATCGAGTGGCGGTGCCGTGGGGGGCTTGCGCGGTGGTGCCGTGGGTTCCGGGGCCGGCATGGACGCCTCCTGACGAACGGGGGCGGACGCAGCCAGGCACTACCGGGTACTTAGGTACACCTAACTACGGGCTGGATACCATGTGACCACACCGGACGCGCCCGGGGCAATATTTTCCCGACAAGTTGTCGGAACCATCGGTACCCGCCCCGCACCAGCTCAGGGCCGACCCGCCCCCCGCCGTGGCCGCCCCGCTAGGGGCGCGGGGAACGGCGCGACCAGCCACGACGCTCCCGCACACGTCCGCGGCCCTCGGATCGCATCTGCTGTGGGTCGCCGCGTCATCCCGCCCGGGGTCGCGCCCGTCAGGGGCGCGGGGAACGGCGCGACCAGCTACAACGCTCCCGCACACGCCCGACCGCAGACGCCCGACCGCCCGCAGACGACCGCCCGCCCACGCCCGCCCGCTGACGCCGACCGCGTCGACCCCGCCCCACCCAGCGGAGCGCCTAGCGGATCACCACCACGCGGACCCCGATCGTCGCGAACTTCCACATCGCCTCACCGTTGCGCCGGGTTTCCCGGATGCCCCCCGTCTTCACCGACGGATCGGGCACCGACGTCGAGTCCTTGACCGCGGCGCTGAAGCCGACGACCACGCCGCCCACGCTGGTGAACCGCACCACGTGCTCGACGAGCGCCCCGTCGGTACCGGTGATCGCCTTCGAGCGGGACGTCACCTCGTACGAGCCCGGTTTCGGGTCCACGGTGCCCGGCGTCACCGCGAACGTGTGCTGCACCCTGCCGTTCGCACCGACCAGCCACACCCGGTCGTCGTCCACCGAGTACACGACCCGTTCACCCCTGCCGGAGCCGGCGGGCAGCGCGGCGGGGTTCTTCCTGTCCCGTGGCGCCTTGCTGGCGGCCACCGCGGGCGACGCGCTCGCGGTGGGCCTGCCGCCGAGCCCGGGCGGAACGTTCGCGGAGGCCTGGTAGGCGAGGAAGCCGACCGTCCCCAGGGCCACCGCGGTGAGCCCGGCCACGATCGACGAGCTGGTCCCTGCCACGTCTGCCCACCTCTGCTTCGCGTCATATGTCGTACTTCGTGCAGACCGTAGCAGTCAGTGACCGCCCGACCGGGGCGGGCGTGCGCGGGGCCCGCGGAGCCGTAGGCTGTTCGCGTGCTCTTGCTCGCTCTCGATACCGCCACCCCCGCCGTCACCGTCGCGCTGCACGACGGCGACGCCGTCATCGCCTCCTCCAGCCAGGTCGACGCGCGCCGGCACGGCGAGCTGCTGCTGCCGGCCGTGGACCGTGTCCTCGCCGAGGCGGGGCTCCGGCTGGACGCCGTCACCGGGATCGTCGTCGGCATCGGCCCCGGCCCCTACACCGGGCTGCGCGTGGGCCTGATGACCGCCGACACCTTCGGCCTCGCCCTGGGCGTCCCCGTGCACGGCGTGTGCACCCTCGACGGCCTCGCCTACGCGGCCGACATCGAGAAGGGCCCCTTCGTCGTGGCGACCGACGCCCGGCGCAAGGAGGTCTACTGGGCGACGTACGCGGATTCGCGCACGCGGGTGACGGGCCCGGCCGTGGACCGGCCCGCGGACATCGCCGACCGGGTGGCCGGGCTGCCCGCCGTCGGCGCGGGCGCGCTGCTGTACCCCGGTACCTTCCCGCAGGCCCACGAGCCCGAGCACGTCTCCGCCGCGGCCCTCGCCTCGCTGGCCGCCGAGCGGCTGGCCGCGGGCGAGCCGCTGCCCGAGCCCCGTCCGCTCTATCTGCGCCGTCCCGACGCCCAGGTGCCCAAGAACTACAAGGTGGTCACCCCCAAGTGACCGAGTCCGTGAAGCCCGCGCTGCGCGAGATGCGCTGGTGGGACATCGATGCCGTCCTCGGCATGGAGAAGGACCTCTTCCCCGAGGACGCCTGGTCGCGCGGCATGTTCTGGTCCGAGCTGGCGCACGCCCGCGGCGCGGAGGCGACCCGGCGGTACGTGGTGGCCGTCGAGGGCGTCCGGGTCGTCGGCTACGCGGGCCTGGCCGCCCAGGGCGAGCTGGCCGACATCCAGACCATCGCCGTCGCCCGCGACCACTGGGGTACCGGACTCGGCCGGCTGCTGCTGGCCGAGCTGCTGCGGGCCGCTACCGCCTTCGAGTGCGCCGAGGTGATGCTGGAGTGCCGGGTGGACAACGTCCGCGCACAGAAGCTGTACGAGCGCTTCGGCTTCGAACCGATCGGCTTCAGACGCGGCTACTACCAGCCGGGGAACGTGGACGCCCTGGTGATGCGCCTGACCGACCCGTCCGCTTCCACTTCCGTACGAGGAACCGAGAACAATGGCTGACGAACCTCTGGTCCTGGGGATCGAGACCTCCTGTGACGAGACCGGGGTCGGCATCGTCCGTGGCACCACCCTGCTCGCTGACGCCGTCGCGTCCAGCGTGGACGAGCACGCCCGCTTCGGCGGGGTGGTGCCGGAGGTGGCGTCCAGAGCGCACCTGGAGGCGATGGTCCCGACCATCGAGCGCGCCCTGAAGGACGCCGGTGTGCGCGCGCGGGACCTGGACGGCATCGCGGTGACGGCGGGTCCGGGCCTGGCGGGCGCGCTGCTGGTCGGGGTCTCGGCGGCGAAGGCGTACGCCTACGCGCTCGGCAAGCCCCTGTACGGCGTGAACCATCTCGCCTCGCACATCTGCGTGGACCAGCTGGAGCACGGCGCGCTGCCCGAGCCGACCATGGCCCTGCTGGTCAGCGGCGGGCACTCGTCGCTGCTGCTGTCGACGGACATCACCTCGGACGTCCGGCCCATGGGCGCGACGATCGACGACGCGGCCGGTGAGGCCTTCGACAAGATCGCCCGGGTGCTGGACCTCGGCTTCCCCGGCGGCCCGGTCATCGACCGGTACGCGCGCGAGGGCGACCCGGAGGCGATCGCGTTCCCGCGCGGCCTGACGGGCCCGCGTGATCCCGCGTACGACTTCTCCTTCTCCGGTCTGAAGACGGCGGTGGCCCGCTGGATCGAGGCCCGGCGGGCGGCCGGCGAGGAGGTCCCGGTGCGGGATGTCGCGGCGTCGTTCCAGGAGGCCGTGGTGGACGTGCTGACCCGCAAGGCCGTACGGGCCTGCAAGGACCAGGGCGTCGACCACCTCATGATCGGCGGCGGGGTCGCCGCCAACTCCCGGCTGCGGGTTCTCGCCCAGGAGCGCTGCGAGGCGGCGGGCATCCGGCTGCGGGTGCCGCGGCCCAAGCTGTGCACCGACAACGGCGCGATGGTGGCCGCCCTCGGCGCGGAGATGGTGGCGCGCAACCGGGCCGCGTCGGACTGGGGGCTGTCGGCCGACTCGTCCCTGCCGGTGACGGACCCGCACGTGCCGGGCGAGGCCCTCGGGCACGCCCACACCCACGCGCACGACCACGTGCACGAGATCAGCAAGGAGAACCTCTACTCGTGACGGTCGCTCTCATGTGGGAGGCGCGGGCGGCACAGGGCCGGGGCGGGGAACTCCTCGCCTGGGCCCGGACACAGGACTCGTCCGGGAGCCCGCTTCGCCGCGAGACCTTCCGCGCCCCGCAGGACCGGGTGCTGGTCATCACCTGGTGGGATGCACGGTACGACGCCGACCTGCCCGAACTCCCAGAGCCCCCACCCGACTTGGTCTCCCGACCGGTACACCGCTGGCGCTTCGAGTCGGTCGGCGAGGGCTGACCTCCGCGGCCGGCCCGGGGGAGTCGACCGACTCGTCCGGCCCGCCGTCGCTGTGGTGCGGGGCGGCGGGGCGTCAGTCCCGCTCATGTGTCTCGCAGCGCAGCCGCCTGTCGGGTCCGAGGACCCGCACCGGACCGGTGAGGGTCAGATGGGCGGTGTGCCGGACGTCCGCGCTGGAGGACGCCAGCCGCAGCTCCAGCGCGCCCGGTTCGACCACCCGCGTGCCTGCGCGGTCGGTGAAGGCGGAGAGGTCGGCGTGGAAGCGGAAGGTCACCCGGCGGGACCCGCCGGCGGCCAGGTCCAGCCGCCGGTAGCCGATCAGACGGACGTCCGGCCGGGTCACCGAGGCCACCGGGTCGTGCAGATACAGCTGGACGACCTCGGTGCCGTCCCGGCCGCCGGTGTTGCGGACGGTCACCGACACGTCGCACGCACCGTCCGTGCCGATCTCCGCCTCCGGGCAGGTGAAGTCCTCCCAGGCGAACGTCGTGTACGAGCGGCCGTGGCCGAAGGCGTACAGCGGAGTCGGGTCCAGGCTGCTGACCTCGCCCGCCAGGCCGAGCGGGGGCTGGAGATAGGTCCACGGCTGGCCGCCCGGGGACCGCGGCACGCTCACCGGGAGCCGCCCCGACGGGTTCACCCGGCCGGACAGCACGCCCGCGACCGCCGGGCCGCCCTCCGCGCCCGGGAAGAACGCCTGCACCACCGCCCCGAGCCGGTCCTGCCAGCGGCCCAGCGCGTAGGGGCGGCCGGTCAGCAGGACCAGGACCACCGGGACGCCGGTGCCCACCAGCGCGTCCAGCAACTCGCCCTGGACGCCGGGCAGTCGCAGGTCGGCCACGTCGCAGCCCTCGCCCGAGGTGCCCCGGCCGAACAGCCCGGCCCGGTCGCCCAGCACCGCCACGCACACATCCGCCTCCGTGGCCCGCGCCACCGCCTCCTCGAAGCCGGCCGTATCCGGGTCCGACACCCCGCACCCCTTGGCGAACGTCACCTTGGCGTCCGGGAGTTCGGCGCGCAGCGACTCCAGGACGCTCGGGATGCCGAGGCCCATCGGCACCTCGGGATGGTGCGGGAGCACATGGGAGGGGAACGAGTAGCAGCCGAGCATCGCCAGCGCGTCCGCGGCGCGCGGCCCGACCACCGCGATCCGGGTGTCCGGGGCCAGCGGCAGCAGCCCGTCCGGGTTGTCCAGCAGCACCACCGACTCCTCGGCCAGCCGGCGGGCCAGGGCGCGGTTGGCCGCCGAGTCCAGGTCGACCGGGCCGGCCGGCTCCGGCCGCCAGTCCTCGTCCAGCAGGCCCAGCTCGCACTTCTGCAGCAGCACCCGGCGGGCCGCCCGGTCCACCAGCGACTCGGGGACCAGTCCCTCCCGCACGGCGTCCACCAGTGGCTTTCCGTAGCACTTCAGGGTGGGCAGCTCGACGTCGACGCCGGCCTCCAGCGCCGCCCGGGCCGCCTCCGCCGGGCTGCCGGCCACCCGGTGCAGCGTCTGCAGGAAGCCGATGCCGAAGTAGTCGGCCACCACCGTGCCGGTGAACCCCCACTCCTCGCGCAGGAGTTCGGTCAGCAGGCGCGGGTCGGCCGACGCCGGGACGCCGTCCGTCTCGTTGTACGCCGCCATCACCGAGCGGGCGCCGCCCTCGCGCAGCGCCATCTCGAACGGCGGGAGCGTGACGTCCGCGAACTCCCGCACGCCCGCCCGCACCGGGGCCAGGTTCCGGGCGCCCGCCGAGGCCGCGTACCCGGCGAAGTGCTTGAGCGTGGCGATCACCCCGGCCGACTCCAGACCGCGTACATAGGCCGTGCCGACCGTGCCGACCAGGTACGGGTCCTCGCCGATCGTCTCCTCCACCCGGCCCCAGCGCGGGTCGCGGACCACGTCCAGGACGGGCGCGAGGCCCTGGTGGACGCCGACCGAGCGCAGGTCCTCGCCGATGCGCCGGCCCAGCTCCTCGACCAGGGCGGGGTCGAAGGTCGCACCCCAGGCGAGCGGGACCGGGTAGGCGGTGGCGCCCCAGGCGGTGAAGCCGGCCAGGCACTCCTCGTGGGCGACGGCCGGGATGCCGAAACGGCCCGCCGCGGCGATACGCCGTTGTGCGCGGGCCAGTGCCTGCGCGCCCAGCGCCGGGTCGACGGGGGCCGTGCCGAAGGAGCGGGTCAGCTGGCCGAGGCCCAGCGTGATCAGCTCGTCCCAGTCGTAGTCGGCGGTCATCTCGCGCTGGAGGGGGGCGACCCCGTCGCCGTCCGTGGCGGCGCCCACCCACACGCCGTACAGCTGGGCGGTCTTCTCCTCCAGCGTCATCCGGGAGAGCAGGTCGTCGACGCGGGCGGCGGCGGCCAGGGCGGTGTCCCGCCAGGGAGCGGTGGTCATGAAACTCCTGTCAGAAAGGGGGATAGGGGCTGCCGCGGGTGGTTCGGGATCACTTGCCGCCCACGCCCATCAGGCCGCCCACCAGGGCGCGCCGGGCCACCAGGTACACGGCGAAGATGGGGATGCCGGAGAGGACGACCGAGGCGAGCAGGGCGGGGATGTTCACGCCGAACTGGCTCACATAGGTGAACAGGCCGAGGGTCAGCACGCGCGGGCCGTCGGACTGGGTGAAGATCAGCGGGAAGAGGAAGCCGTTCCAGGCCTGGAGCGCGGAGTAGATCACCACGGTGCTGATGCCGCCCTTGGTCATCGGGATGACCAGCTGGAACAGCATCCGGGTGGCCGAGGCGCCGTCCAGGGCCATCGCCTCGTACAGCTCCTCGGAGATGTCCCGCAGCGTGCCGGTGAGGATCAGCACCGACACCGGCATCGCGAAGGCCGCGGTCGGCAGGATGATCGCGAGCAGGCTGTCGTACAGGTTGAGCTTTGCGATCATCAGATAGAGGGGCACCACGACCGCCTGCGCCGGGATGGCCACCCCGAGCAGGAACAGCCGGAAGGCCGCCGTCGACCACAGGCTCCGGGTGCGTACGGCCGCATAGGCGAGCGGGACGCACAGCACGAGGACGATCACCACGACCGCCGCCGCGACGATCGCCGTGTTCGCCAGGAAGTGGCCGAAGCCGTTGTGCAGGACGGTGTTGTAGTTGTCCAGGGTCGGACGGGCGGGCGGCTTGAGGGCGTTGTTGCCGAGCGCCTGGTCCTGGTGGGTGAGCGAGGCCGAGATCATCGCGTAGATCGGTACGATCACGATCACCAGCCAGATCACCGAGCCGAGGCCGGCGAGCGGGTTGGGGCGCCTGCTCCAGTGCCGGCGGCGGCGTCCGGCGGGCGGCCGGGCCGGTGGCCGGCCGGTCTTCAGGGGACGGGTCAGCGTATCGTGTGACACTCCGTCACATTCCTTCCCGGGTGCTACGCATCGCACCGAAGCCGGACAGCCGCACGAGCAGCAGGGACAGTGCGGTGGCGGCCACCACGAGGAACGTCGCGATGGCGCTCGCGTAGCCGAAGTCGTAGCTCTTGAAGCCCGCCTCGTACATCAGGTACGGCAGGATCGCCGTGTCGGTGCCGGGGCCGCCCTGGGTGAGGATCAGCACGGTCTCGAAGTACGTCAGCGAGCCGACGACCATCAGCACGCCGGACGTCGTCGCCGTGTTGCGCAGCTGGGGCAGGGTGATCGAG
Source organism: Streptomyces sp. NPDC004629 (assembly GCF_042873595.1). NCBI lineage: Bacteria > Bacillati > Actinomycetota > Actinomycetes > Kitasatosporales > Streptomycetaceae > Streptomyces > Streptomyces sp. NPDC004629. The sequence goes on from NZ_JBIALO010000001.1 coordinate 78,194, forward strand.
AAGAACTGGCGGTAGCGGCCGGCGCCGTCGATCGCCGCCGCCTGGTACAGCACCTCGGGGATCTGCCGCGCCCCGCCCTGGTAGATCAGGGTGTGGAACGGGATGAACTGCCAGCCGCCGACGAACACGATGGCGAGGAAGGCGCCGCTGGTGGAGCCCAGGGTGTCCTTGCGGATGATGCCGAAGTTCGGGTCGAGCAGGGCGTAGAACAGCAGCGAGATCGCGGTCGAGGAGAGCAGGAACGGCACGAAGAAGACCGCCGAGAGGACCGCCCGGTTGCGCTGCCGGCCGGCCGCCCAGACGCCGAGCAGCAGGGAGATCACGGTCTGGAAGACCCAGCTCGCCACGGTGAGCAGGACGGTGACCGTCAGGGACTGGGTGAGCCGGTCGTCACCCAGCAGCTTGCGCCAGTTGGCGAGGCCCACTGGTTCCGGGTCGCCCAGGCCGTTCCACTTGGTGAAGGACAGACAGAAGGCCAGCACCATGGGGGCGATCGCGAAGAACGCGAAGAACAGCACGCCGGGCAGGGCCCAGGAGACGTGCGGGCGGCCCGCCCTCGTCCCCAGGCCGCCCTTCGCCGTGCTCGTGCTCACTTCAGTCCTTTCAGCGCCGACACGAACTGGGCCGGCGAGGACTTCCCGACGAACAGCTTGTTGATCTCGGTGAGCATCGGCGTGGAGACGTTCGGGTCCACGGCCTGGTCCCAGCTCAGCGTGAACGCCGGGGCCTGCTGCACCATCTGGTACTGGAACGTCGCGAACTCCGGGTTCGGCGAGGCGTCCAGCAGCTTCTCCGCGTTCGCCGTGGCCGGGATGTCGCCGTTGGCGACCAGGTCCTTGGCGTAGGACTGCGAGGCGCACTCGCGCAGGAACGCGATCGCGGCGTCCTTGTTGGACGTACGGGCGTTCACGGACCAGTAGTTGGTGGGGTTGCCGACGACGTTGCGGATGTCGCCGGCGCCGCCCTCGATCTTCGGGAAGGCGAACCAGCCCAGGTTCTTCCTGGCGAAGTCCGGGAACTTGCCGAGCTGCGTCGAGTACTCCCACGAACCCATCAGATGCATCGCCGCCCTGCCCTTGGCGAACACCGCGGGTGCGCCGCCGTTGGTGTACGCCACCGAGCTGAAGCCCTTGCCGAAGGCCCCGTCGTCGATGAGCTGCCTGACCGTCTCGGCGGCCTTGAGGACGGCCGGGTCGCCCCAGCCGGCCGCGTCGCCGTTCTTGACACGGTCGAAGACCTCGGGGCCGCCGATGCGGTCGACCAGGTACTCCAGCCACATCAGCTCGGGCCAGATGTCCGCGCCGCCGAGCGCGAACGGGGTGATCCTGGCCTTCTTCAGCTTGGCGTTGATGTCGAGCAGTTGGTCCCAGGTGGTGGGCGGCCGGAGCTTGTGCTCGGCGAAGACGGCCTTGTTGTAGAAGAGGATCACGGGCTGCATGCCGCGCATCGGTATGCCGTAGTTGCGTCCGCTCAGGCCGCCGGCCGCCAGGACCGAGGGCAGGAAGCCGTCCTTGAGCACCGCGTCGGACGTGATGGTGTCGGTGAGGTCGACCAACTGGTCGGCCTCCTTGTACGCCTTGATCGAGCCGCCGCCCCAGTTGAAGAACACATCGGGCGCGTTGGGCGAGCCCATCGCGGTGCGCAGCTTGGCCGGGTAGTCGGCGCCGGGCACCTTCTCCAGCTTGATCCTGCCCTTGGTCTGTTTGGCGGCGGCCGACGCGTTGAACCGGTCGACGGCCTCGGTCTGCACCTTGACCGCGTCGTCGCCGTACACGAACGCGGTGAGCGTGCCGCCGCCGCTGCCGGAGCCGCCGGAGGAGCCGCAGGCCGAGAGTCCGGCGGTGAGCAGGGTGGTGGCACCGGCGCCGAGCACCCAGCGCCTGCTGAAGGTACGCCCGCCGTTGGACGTCTGGGACTCCATGACAGCACCTCTCGTCCGAATGTTTCGAGAAAGAGATCGAATGTTCCGGGGAACGTAGGGCTCGGCAGGGGCTTCGTCAAGAGATTGCGCAGGGATTACGATCGCGGGCATGAAGCCTGGGAAGTCCGCAGAAACGCAGACGGCGACTCTCGCCGAGATCGCCCGCGAGGCGGGAGTGTCCGCTCCGACTGTTTCGAAGGTCCTCAACGGCCGCGCCGATGTCGCCCCGGCGACCCGGACCCGCGTGGAGGAACTGCTGCGCGCCTACGGCTACCGCCGCCGCCGGGCCGAGGCCTCCCGCTCGCCCCTGATCGACCTGGTCTTCCACGAACTGGAGAGCGCCTGGGCCATGGAGGTCATCCGAGGCGTGGAGAACGTGGCCAGGGGCGCCGGTCTGAGCGTCGTGCTCTCCGAGTCCGCCGGGCGGCTCACCCCCGGCCGGACCTGGGCCGACCAGGTCGCCGCGCGCCGGCCGCACGGCGTGGTCCTCGTGCTGTCCGGGCTCGACGAGTCGCAGCGCGCGCTGCTCACCAGCCGCTCGATCCCGTTCGTGGTGATGGATCCGGCGGGCGACCCGGGCGCCGACGTGCCGTCGATCGGCGCGACCAACTGGCAGGGCGGCCTGGCCGCCACCCGGCACCTCGTCGAACTGGGCCACACCCGCATCGGCGCGATCAGCGGGCCGTCCCGGATGATGTGCAGCCGGGCCAGGGTCGACGGCTACCGGGCCGCGCTGGAGACCGCGGGGCTGCCGGTCGACTCCTCGCTGATCGTCACCGGCGACTTCCATCACGAGTCGGGCTACCGGCTGGGCCTCGAACTGCTGCGCCGCCCGGACCGGCCCACCGCCGTCTTCGCCGGCAACGACCTCCAGGCGCTCGGACTGTACGAGGCCGCGCGGGAGCTGGGGCTGCGCATCCCGGAGGACCTGAGCGTGGTCGGCTTCGACGACCTGCCCGTGGCCCGCTGGGTGGGGCCGCCGCTGACCACCGTCCGCCAGCCCCTGACGGAGATGGCCGAGGCCGCGGCCCGGCTGGTCCTCGACCTCGGCCGCGAGGAGGAGCCCCCCGCGGCGACCCGCGTGGAACTGGCCACGACTTTGGTGGTGCGCTCCAGCACCACCCCGCCTGCGGCGCCTTAGCGACCTCGACGCGCCTGCCCGACCTCTCCGAGGCGTGCGGTCGGGATGCCCCGGGCCGCCCATGGTCACCGGCCCGCCCCGGTGAGCCGGCGCCCCACCGGAAACCCCTGCCGCTGAACCGTGCCGACAGCGATGCCGAGCCCCCAACTCCGCCGGGCGGCGGGGTGCGGCATCGCCTCCCCCGTGGGAGCCCTCTCGTGGCTGTGTTGCTGTGTTGACGGGTGTTCCTTCCGCCCGCACACTGCTCCGAAGTAAGTCGGTTATCGAACCGAAACTTTCGGAGGCACCCGTATGAGATCTCTGAGAACGGGCTTATCCCTGGGGTCGCTGCTCACCGGCGCCGCGACGCTCGGCGCCCTGCTGGTCGCGACCCCCACCGCACACGCCGCCGACCCCCCGCTGCGCGACCTCGGCGCCGCCCGGGGCAAGGTCATCGGCACGGCGGTCACCGGCTCCAAGCTGACCGGCACCTACGGCGACATCGCCGGGACACAGTTCAGCTCGCTCACCCCGGGCAACGCCATGAAGTGGGGGTCGGTCGAGCCCACCCAGGGCACCTTCGACTGGGCCGAGGCCGACCAGATCGTCGCCTTCGCACAGGCCCACAACCAGCAGGTGCGCGGCCACACCCTGGTCTGGCACAGCCAGAACCCGAACTGGCTGACCAACGGCAGCTGGACGTCCGCCCAACTCGGCAGCCTGCTGCAGAACCACATCAGCACGGAGGTGGGACGCTACAAGGGCAAGATCGCCGCCTGGGACGTGGTCAACGAGCCGTTCAACGAGGACGGCACCCATCGCTCGACCCTCTGGTACGACGGCCTCGGCACCGACTACATCGCCAACGCCCTGACCTGGGCGCACGCCGCCGACCCGGCCGCCAAGCTGTATATCAACGACTACAACGTCGAGGGCGTCAACGCGAAGAGCACCGCCCTGTACAACCTGGTCAGATCCCTCAAGCAGCAGGGCGTGCCGATCGACGGCGTCGGCCTTCAGGCCCATCTGATCCTCGGCCAGGTCCCGTCCACCCTCCAGCAGAACATCCAGCGCTTCGCCGATCTGGGCGTGGACGTGGCGATCACCGAACTGGACGTACGGATGGCACTGCCGGCCGACGGCCCCAAGTCGGCCCAGCAGGCCGCCGACTACGAGTCGGTCGTCGCGGCCTGCGCGGCCGTGACCCGCTGCGTCAACCTCACGGTCTGGGGCTTCACCGACTCCGACTCCTGGGTGGAGAGCACCTTCCCCGGCTACGGGGCGGCGACGCCGTACGACGCGAACTACGCGCCGAAACCGGCGTACTACGGGATCGCGGAGGCACTCGGCGGCGGTGGCGGCCCGACCGATCCGCCGACCGGCGCGTGCACGGCGGCGTACGCGGTGACCAGCCAGTGGAACACCGGCTTCACCGGGCGGGTGACCATCTCCTGCTCCGGCGCCGCGCTGTCGTCCTGGAAGGCGACGTGGGCGTTCGGCGCCGGCCAGCAGATCACCCAGGCGTGGAACGCCACCTGCACCCAGTCCGGTTCGGCGGTCACCTGCTCGAACGCGTCGTACAACGGATCGGTGCCGGACGGCGGTTCGGTCACGCTCGGCTTCAACGCCTCATGGAGCGGCAGCAATTCGCTGCCCACGGTCACGTTGACATGACCGGACGGCGGTCCGGGAGCTGAGCCGGGGCCCGGAATCGTGAGATTTTCCCAAGAAATCGGTCTCACGGGCCTTCCCCTAACAGTCCGCTAATAATTCGGACTTACGTTCTTCTTGTGACCGGACACGACGAGAACGGCGACGAGGACAGACGGACGGGCCGGCGGTCGAGAGCGCTCAAGGCCGCCGGTCTCGCGCTCGCCGGCGCGCTGGTGCTGGGGATCGGGGCGGCGGGCTGGGCCTACTGGCACCTCAACCACAACATCAAGAGCGTCGACATCAACAGCGCGCTCGGTGACGACCGTCCGGCGAAGCCGCTCGTCACGCCGTCGGCGACCGCCGAGCCGACCGCGTCACCGCTGCCCATCGAGGCGGTGAACATCCTCGTCCTCGGCTCGGACTCGCGCAGCGGCAAGGAGAATCGGGAACTCGGCGGCGGCGACAGCTCGGGGGCCCGCTCCGACACGGCGATGGTGGTGCACATCGACGCGGGCCGCACCCGGGCCACCGTCGTCAGCATCCCCCGCGACACGCTGGTCACCCGGCCGTCCTGCCCGCTGCCGTCCGGGGGTTCGACGGCGGTGGCGTACAACGCGATGTTCAACAGCGCCTACTCCGTGGGCGGTCCGGTGTGCGCCGTGAAGACGGTCGAGTCGCTCACGGACGTGCGCATGGACCACTACATCGAGATCGACTTCTCGGGCTTCGCCAAGCTGGTCGACGCCCTCGGCGGCGTCGAGGTGACCACCGACGAGGACATCGACGACGACCAGAGCCATCTGCATCTGAACAAGGGCACCCATCACCTCGACGGCACCGAGGCGCTGGCCCTCGCCCGCACCCGGCACGGCATCGGCGACGGCAGCGACCTGGGCCGGATAGGTCTCCAACAGAAGCTGGTGAAGGGCCTTTTGGGCCAGATGGCCGCCACCGGCCTGTTCGGCGACCCCACCCGGCTCTACCGGGTCGCCGATGCGGTCACCGCGAGTCTCACCACGGACACCGGGCTGGACTCCCTGCCCGAGCTGATGCGCCTCGGCCAGAGCCTGAAGGGGCTGACGGCGGACCGGGTGACGACGGTGATGATGCCGGTGGTGCCGGCGCCGTACGACCGCAACCGGGTGGTGGCCGGCGAACCGGCGGCGAGCGAGCTGTGGGCGTCGCTGCGTTGATCCTGCTGCGTCGATCCCCCTGCGCTGATCCCCGTGCCGACCTCCCGGTGCCGAGCAGGGCCGCCGGGTGCGATTCGTAACCTGAAATAACAACTCTGTTCATCCGCAACCGTGTTCACCCCGTACCGGTGGGGCACTACAGTGACTCAGCCGCTGTGGAACGGCTGTGTGGTCGCCTGGGGGGACAGACGCCGACCCGGCCGCGCGCGGCACTCGACTGACATGTCATCCGACCGTGGGGGGTCGACAACTTGAGATTGTTCACGCGCCGCCGTGCCGCGGCGCTCGCGACCGCGGCGGTGCTCGCCGCGGTGGGCGCCCTGGCGACCGCGCCGGGCGCCGCCGCCGACGACGCGGGGCCCTGGCCCGGCACCGAAGGCAAGATCCTCGTCGACGGGGGCACCCTGATCGACCCGGCGACCGGCAAGACCGCCCAGATCCCCAATGTGGGGGGCGACCACGCCGCCTGGGCACCGGACGGCAGCCGGCTGATCACCAGCTCGGGCCAGATCTCCAGCTTCCGTCCCAGCGGCTCCACCAAGATCACCCTGCCGTGGGCCGAAGGCGTGCGCTCCAGCGCCCCGTACGAGGACCTGGCCTTCGGCTGGAGCGGCGGGTACGTCGTCTTCTCCACCGGCGGTCAGCTCGTCTACGGCCCCTCGGACGGGTCGTGGGCCCCGGAGCCGCTGCTGACCAACGCCCTGGAGCCGTCCACCGTCTGCGACACCCACCCGACGGTGAGCACGACGGGCCTGGTCGCCTTCCAGCGCAACACCGGCCACGGCTGCTACGACAACGCCGGCGTCTACGTGTACGACGGGTCCGCGCAGACGGTCAAGCGCGTCCTCACCGACGCCCGGCAGCCCGACTACTCGCCCGACGGCACCAAGCTGGCCTTCGTCCGCCCGGACGCCGACGGCAACACCCAGATCTTCACGGCCGACGCCGACGGCACCGACGTCAGGCAGCTGACCACCGGCCCGCGGCGGTACGCCAACCCGTCCTGGTCGCCCACCGGCACCCGGATCGTCTTCGACGCCCACACCTCGCCGAACAGCGACGACGTGCACACGATCGAGTACGTCGACGTGGCCACCGGCGAGCTGACCAAGGTCGCGGGCGGTGCGGGCCAGCACATCGGCGACAACCCGAGCTGGCAGCCGCTGCGCAAGAACTCCACCGGCCGGGTCTGGGGCGCCGACTCCTACGCCACCAACGTCGCCTCCTCCCGCTGGAGCTGGAACACGGTCGGCACGAGCCGGCCCGGCCTGCTGGACGCGAAGTCCGCGGTGCTGGTCAACCGGGACGACTCGGCGTACTCGCTCACCGCGCCCACGCTGGCGGGCAAGAAGCAGGGCCCGGTGCTGATGACGCCGAAGACCGGGCTGTCGACGGCGGTGAAGAACGAGCTGAAGCGGGTGCTGAAGCCGGGTGCGAACGTCTGGATGCTGGGCGGCACGTCCGTCCTGTCCGGCGACGTCGCCGCGCAGCTGCGGACCCTCGGCTACGTCCCGAAGCGGATCTCCGCCGCGGACCGCTACGCGACCTCCGTCTCGGCGGCCAAGGTGGTGACCACCAGCCCGAAGTATGTCTTCCTGGCCAGCGGCACCGACTACAAGGCGGCCCTTCCGGCGGCCGCAGCGGCGGGCGCGGGCGGCCCGGGCAGCGCGGGCAGTCTCGTGCTCACCAGCGGCAACACGCTGTCCTCGGCGGTGAAGTCGTACCTCAACAGCCTGAACCCCGACAAGACCATGATCATCCCGGTCGGGTCGGCGGCGAAGTACGCGGTGACGCACACGTACCTCTCCAAGTGGCCGTCGACGTACTACTACTACCCGGTCACGGCGGGCACCGCCGAGGCCCTCTCGGTGGCCGTCGCCAAGCTCTGGTGGACCACGCCGCGCACGGTCGCCGTCGCCTACACCGGCTCCTGGCGCGACGGGATGTCCGCGGGCGCGGCGATGAACGTCTACGGCCCCATCCTGTGGACGTCCCGGCCCGGCCTGTCCAACGACACGAAGAGCTACCTGCTGCGCCAGTCCGCGGGCACCCACTCCGTCATCGCCTTCGGCGACACCGGCTCGGTCACCCTGGGCGGGCTGAACACGGCCGGCTCGTCGATCAGCGCCGGCGGGAACGACTTCGTGTACCGGCCGTTCTACAACGGCGTCGAGGGGGCGGGCACGCAGTCCTTCGCGCTGCGCGCCGGCGGCGACGGGCCCGCCGCAGCCCCGGCCAAGTCCGGCCGGCCTGCCGCCGAGCCGAACCTGGACTCGCTCAGGACGGCCCGGCACCAGTAGCGGTCGCCGTCGCGGGGGCCCCGACCAACATGGTCGGCGCCCCCGCGACGCGCGTGAGGAACACGGTCGCCGCGTTCGGCCCCTGCGGCCTGACCTTCCTGCGCAGTTCCTCCGGCTCCACCGCCGACCCCCGCTTCTTCACGGTCAGCGTCCCGACCCGCCGCTCCCGCAGCAGCGCCCTCAACTTCTTGACGTTGAAGGGGAGCCGGTCGGTGATCTCGTACGCCGTGGCGTACGGCGTCGCCCGCAGTTCGTCCGCGGTCACATAGGCGATGGTCGGGTCGATCAGCCCGCCGCCCAGCTCCGCGGCGACCTCGGCCACCAGATGCGCCCGGATGACGGCGCCGTCGGGTTCGTACAAGTACCGCCCCACGGACCGCACTTCGGGGTCCGGCAGCCCCCGGCCGAGCAGGCTCCGCGGACCGGGCAGCAGGGTGGCCCGCACGGCGCCCGGTGTCCCGGTGCCGAACCAGAGCACCGCCTCCTTCACCTCCCCGCCGTCCGAGATCCACTCGGCCTCGGCCCGGTCCGGGATCGCCTCGTGGGCAATCCCCGGCGCGATCTTCAGCGCGGCCGTGCGCGCCGTCGACGCCGCCCCCACCGCCCAGGACAGCGGCGGCGAGTAGCCCTCCGGGTCGAAGATCCGCCCACCCGTCGCCCGGCCGCCGCCCGTCACCGACGCGCCTCGCGCGGCTCCTCCCGTTCTGCCGCCGCGCCGGGCCGGGTCGACGAACACCGCGTCCCAGCCGGAGGCGTCGACCCCGGTGACATCCGCCTCCCGCACCTCGATCAGCTCCTGGAGGCCCAGTGCCGCCGTGTTCGCGCGGGTGACCTCGACCGTCAGCGGATCCCGGTCCACGGCGAGCACCCGGATCCCGGCGCGGGCGAACGCGATCGCGTCGCCCCCGATGCCGCAGCACAGGTCGGCGACGGAGCCGACGCCCAGGTCGCGCAGCCGTGCCGCCCGGTACGTCGCCACGCTGGTCCGGGTCGCCTGCTCGACCCCGTCGGGCGTGAAGTACATCCGCCCCGCGTCCGCGGCCCCGAACTTGGCCGCCGCACGCTGCCGCAGCCGCGCCTGGCCGAGGGCCGCCGAGACCAGTTCGGCCGGGTGCGCGCGGCGCAGCCGGGTGGCGACGGCGAGTTCGTCGCCGGGCCGTGTGTCGCGTACCTCGTCGAGGAGGGCACGGCCCTCGGGGGTGAGCAGCGAGCGGAAGGGGAGCAGGTCGTTCACCGGGCCATTGTGGGCCAGTCGATGGATGCTGCGCCCGCGGCGGCGGTGTCGGACCGGATCGGCGGCCGGTGACTGCGAGGATCCGGCACCATGCGAGTAGTAGTACAAAATGACAAAATTAGTGCACTTCGTGAAAGAACATCCGTCCGGGGCGGCCTCGCCCTGCTCGCCGTCACCGCCGTCGTCTCCGGCTGCACGGCGCCGGGCGGTGACGCGGACGTCCGTCCCGCCTCGGGCCGGCAGCCGCACCAGGCACCCCCCGCCCCCCGTCTGGACGACTACGACGCCCGGCGCAGCACCGACCGTGCCACTCTGGCCGCCGCCGCCCGCCGCTGGGGCCTGGACGAGGTACCCCTGACGCCCCCGCGGCCCCCGGCGCACAAGCCGCGGATCACCGCCCGCGACGGCTTCGAGGTCGAGGACCAGGAGGAACTGGGCCTGCCCCCGGTCTTCACCACGATCCCCTCCCAGCAGAAGGTCGTCTTCCTCACCATCGACGACGGCGCCGAGAAGGACCCCGCGTTCCTGCGCATGATGGCCGACCTGAAGATCCCGTACACCGCCTTCCTCAGCGACTACCTGGCCAAGGACGACTACGGCTACTTCCGGAAGATGCAGTCGCAGGGCATCACGCTCAACAACCACACCCTCCACCACCCCTACCTGCCCGGCCTGTCCTACGAGGAGCAGCGGGACGAGATCTGCGGCATGCAGGACATCATGGAGAAGCAGATCGGCAAGCGCCCGACCGTCTTCCGCCCGCCGTACGGCAACTACAACCGGGACACCCTGGTCGCCGCCAAGTCCTGCGGGATCAAGTACGCGCCGATCTGGGACGAGGAGGTCTTCGTCGACCACTGGGAGTACCGCGAGTGGGACCGCAGCCTGCACCCCGGAGACATCGTGCTCACCCACTTCCGGGGCCGCTCCGACTGGGACGGGTCCATGACCGACATGGTCCGGCGGTTCCTGAACAAGGTCACACGCGAGGGGTACGCGGTGGCACGCCTGGAGGACTACCTGTGAGGCGCCAGGGGCGGCCCACGGCGGCGGCACGGCGCCGGACGCTGACCGCCACCGCCCTGGCCGGCGTCCTGCTCCTGGCCGGCTGCGCCCAGTCCGTCGACCCCATCGAACGGCTCGGCAAGAAGGCCGCCCAGGGCGTACGGTCACACGGCCCGGCCACCCGGCAGCCCTACCGCCAATGGGGTCTCAGCGCCCCGCTCGCCCCGGCCCCCAAGCCCGCGGCGCGCCCCCTGCCGGCCGGCACCGCGGGCCGCCCCCTGCCCCCGGTCGTGGACCACGTGACGACCTCCGACCCGGTCGTCTTCCTCACCTACGACGACGGCGCCGAGCGGGACCCCCGGTTCATCGACATGGTCCGCGACCTGCGGCTCCCGGTCAGCTTCTTCCTCACCGACAGCGTCGTCGGGCCGGGCTACGGCCACTTCGCCCGCCTCCGCTCGGTCGGCGCCGACGTCCAGAACCACACCCTCGACCATCCCGCCCTGCGCGGACTGCCCTACGCGGGGCAGCGCGCCGAGATCTGCGGCCAGCAGGACAAGCTCAAGTCCCGCTTCGGCGTCCGCCCCCGCCTCCTGCGCCCGCCCTACGGCACGTACGACACGACGACCCTGCGCGCGGCGGCCGACTGCGGCATCGCCGCGGTGATCCTGTGGCGGGCCGCGATGGGCGCCGACACCCTCGACTACGTCCGGGGCGACCAGCGCCTGAGCCCCGGCGACATCATCCTGGTCGGCCCCGACGAGTCCACCGGACCCACCCTCAGGGAGCGCACGACGCGCCTGCTCCGGCGGGTCCAGTCAGCGGGTCTGACCGTGGGCCGCCTGGAGGACTACCTGTGAAACCGTCGGGGCCACCTCGGCGGACGCGCCACGGTCGATTGGCACTCCGCTTGACCGAGTGCTAATCACAGTCATAGTCTCGGCTCTGGCACTCCCCCATGGAGAGTGCCAACAACGCGACGGGCAGGTCCGGCACCCGCGACGACGGATCGACCTGGTCGCCACCTCAGACAGTTAACCCCGTGAGATCTCCGAAGGGGGAGGTCGGATCGTGACGACCGCCAGCTCCAAGGTTGCCATCAAGCCGCTTGAGGACCGCATCGTGGTCCAGCCGCTGGACGCCGAGCAGACCACGGCCTCGGGCCTGGTCATTCCGGACACCGCCAAGGAGAAGCCCCAGGAGGGCGTCGTCCTGGCCGTGGGTCCGGGCCGTTTTGAGGACGGTAACCGTCTTCCGCTCGACGTCAGCGTCGGCGACGTCGTGCTCTACAGCAAGTACGGCGGCACCGAGGTGAAGTACAACAACGAGGAGTACCTCGTTCTCTCGGCCCGCGACGTGCTCGCGATCATCGAGAAGTAATTCACCCCCAGCACTCGTGCTGTGAGCTGCGCCCCTGGCCCCGCCATCAAGAAGCCGGGCGCCCGGGGCGCAGCGTCTTTATCACCAGATTTCCGAGAGGGCCCCCGCTGCCATGGCGAAGATCCTGAAGTTCGACGAGGACGCCCGTCGCGCCCTTGAGCGCGGCGTCAACAAGCTGGCCGACACGGTGAAGGTGACGATCGGCCCCAAGGGCCGCAACGTCGTCATCGACAAGAAGTTCGGCGCCCCCACCATCACCAACGACGGCGTCACCATCGCGCGTGAGGTCGAGATCGAGGACCCGTACGAGAACCTCGGCGCCCAGCTGGTGAAGGAGGTGGCGACCAAGACCAACGACATCGCGGGTGACGGCACCACCACCGCCACCGTGCTGGCCCAGGCCCTGGTGCGCGAGGGTCTGAAGAACGTCGCCGCCGGCGCCTCCCCGGCCGCCCTGAAGAAGGGCATCGACGCCGCCGTCAAGGCCATCTCCGAGGACCTGCTCGGCTCGGCCCGGCCGATCGACGAGAAGTCCGACATCGCCGCCGTCGCCGCGCTGTCCGCCCAGGACCAGCAGGTCGGCGAGCTGATCGCCGAGGCGATGGACAAGGTCGGCAAGGACGGTGTCATCACCGTCGAGGAGTCCAACACCTTCGGCCTCGAACTGGACTTCACCGAGGGCATGGCCTTCGACAAGGGCTACCTGTCGCCGTACTTCGTGACGGACCAGGAGCGCATGGAGGCCGTCCTGGAGGACCCGTACATCCTCATCAACCAGGGCAAGATCGCCGCCATCGCGGACCTGCTGCCGCTGCTGGAGAAGGTCATCCAGGCGGGCTCCTCCAAGCCGCTGCTGATCATCGCCGAGGACGTCGAGGGCGAGGCCCTGTCGACCCTGGTCGTCAACAAGATCCGCGGCACCTTCAACGCCGTCGCGGTGAAGGCCCCGGGCTTCGGCGACCGCCGCAAGGCGATGCTGCAGGACATGGCGATCCTCACCGGCGCCACCGTCATCTCCGAGGAGGTCGGCCTCAAGCTGGACCAGGTCGGTCTGGACGTGCTCGGCACCGCCCGCCGCATCACCGTCACCAAGGACGACACCACCCTCGTCGACGGCGCCGGCGAGAAGTCGGACGTCGAGGGCCGCATCGCGCAGATCAAGGCCGAGATCGACAACACCGACTCCGACTGGGACCGCGAGAAGCTCCAGGAGCGCCTCGCGAAGCTGGCCGGCGGCGTGTGCGTGATCAAGGTCGGCGCCGCCACCGAGGTGGAGCTGAAGGAGAAGAAGCACCGTCTGGAGGACGCCATCTCCGCGACCCGCGCCGCGGTCGAGGAGGGCATCGTCTCCGGTGGTGGCTCCGCGCTCGTCCACTCCTCCAAGGTCCTCGACGGCAACCTCGACAAGTCCGGCGACGAGGCCACCGGTGTCGCGGTCGTCCGCAACGCCGTCGTCGAGCCGCTGCGCTGGATCGCGGAGAACGCGGGCCTGGAGGGCTACGTGATCGTCTCCAAGGTCAAGGAACTGGACAAGGGCAACGGCTACAACGCCGCCACCGGCGAGTACGGCGACCTGGTCAAGGCCGGCGTCATCGACCCGGTGAAGGTCACCCGCTCCGCCCTGGAGAACGCCGCCTCCATCGCCTCCCTCCTCCTGACGACCGAGACCCTGGTCGTCGAGAAGAAGGAAGAGGAGGAGCCGGCCGCCGCGGGCCACGGCCACGGCCACGCCCACTGACACCCGGCAGCACGAAGGCCCGGCACCCGAAAGGGCTGCCGGGCCTTCGCGCTGCCCGCCGCGGTCACCGCGGTCACTGCTCCAACTGGTCGAGCGCGCCCAACTGCTGCATCAGCCCCAACTGGTCGTGCTGCCACCACGTCTCGGCGATCCGGCCGTTCGTGCCGAACCGGAAGACGGTGGTCCCGGTCCTGGTGACCCGCCTGCCGGTGGCGGTGATCCCCAGGAACTCCCCCTGGTGCGTGGCGTTCCAGGTCCAGCGGGCACAGGCCCGGTCGCCCTGGACGATCAGGTCCTCCACGGTGAAGGCGGCATCGAAGGCGGCCCGCCACATCCGGAACTCGGCGCGGACCGAGTCCAGCCCGATCGTGTCCTGCGGATTGAGCGGATCGTGGCTGTGCACGTCCTCGTCGAGCAGGTCGTTCAGCGGCCCCAGCTCACCCGGCGCCGCGAGGGTCGCGAAGAAGCGCCGCACCGTCTCCGCGCCCAGCGGCTCGTCGCGCACGACGTCCAGGTCGATGAACGTCGGCATCTCGTCGCAGAGGGCGACCAGCTGCCGGTAGACCTTGTCCGTCTCGGGAAGGTTCGAGTTCCGCATCGCGTCCGCGTACGTGGGGAACTCCACGATCTCGACGATGTGCGACGCGTCGGACCGGTCCTTGCCGACCAGGTCGTATGTCGCGGTCCGCTTCCCCTTGGTCTGCTCGACCCATGTGTCCAGCAGCCGGTTCATCTCGTCGAACCGGCTCGTTCTGCACTCGATGAGCTGTACGAACGTCATGGCGCCGCCTCCGGCCCCCCTGGGTCCGGTTCCGTCCCGCCCATTTTCCCACCGGAGCGGCGCCCTCACCCCCGGCCCGACCGGGTTCCCCGGCGGCTCACCGCGGGCCGTACCTGCGTCCGGTCCGGGAGCTGATGCCGCCCACCAGCCCGCGCGGGGCCACCTTCGCCAGTCCCATCAGCGCCTTGTACCGCGGATCCGGGATGGACAGCGTCTTGCCGCGCGCCAGGTCCGCGAGCGCCGCCGCGACCAGCTTGTCCGCGTCCAGCCACATCCACCCCGGGATGTTGTCCGTGCCCATCCCGGCCCGCTGGTGGAACTCGGTGCGCACGAACCCGGGGGCCAGCGCCATCAGGCGGACGCCCGTACCGGCCAGATCCCTCGCGGCCCCCTGGGTGAACTGCACGACCCACGCCTTGGACGCCCCGTACGTGCCGCGCGGCACGAAGGCCGCCACCGAGGCCACGTTCACGATCCCGCCGCGCCCGCGCTCCCGCATCGCCTCGCTCGCCGCCGAGGTCAGCCGCAGCACCGCCTCGACGTGCACCTTGAGCATCCGCAGCTCGTCGGCCATCGGTACGTCGAGATAGCGGCCCTTGTTGCCGAAGCCGGCGTTGTTGATCAGCAGGTCGACGGGGTTCCTGCGGTCGCCGAGCCGGGTGGCGACCGCCTCGATGCCCTCGTCCCGCGCCAGGTCGGCCGTCAGCACCTCCGCCTCGATGCCGTGCCGGTCGTGCAGCTCGGTCGCCTGCTCGCGCAGCCGTCCGGTGTCCCGCGCGACCAGGACCAGGTCATGCCCGTCCGCCGCCAGCCGCCGCGCGAACGCGGCGCCGATCCCCGCCGTCGAACCCGTAATCAGAGCCGTTGTCATGGCGCAAGAGTAGTTACCCGCGGGGACCGCATCCGTTCCGTGCGCGCGGCCGTCCATCCGGTGCGACGCCCGCTCGCGGCCCGCCCGCGACGGCCGCTCAGACCCCCCGGCCGCCGTGCTTCGCCACGTACGCACGGGCCTCGGCCAGGGCCTCCGGGTGCAGGGCCTCGCCCGCCGCGAGAACGCGGGGCAGCAGCTCCCGCTCGGTCGTCTCCGCGCGGAACTGCACGGCGACCGTCACATCGTGCTCCGGCCGGTACACGATCCGCACCGGATCGCCCGCCTTGATCTCACCCGGCTCGATCACCCGGAGGTAGGCGCCGGGCGCACCCTTCCGCGTGAACCTCCTCACCCACCCCCGCTCGCCGAGGTGGGCCTGGAACGTCCGGCACGGGATGCGCCCGCAGGTGACTTCGAGCACGACGTCCGGGCCGACCCGCCAGCGCTCGCCGATCAGCGCGCCGGAGACATCGAGACCGCTCGTCGTCAGGTTCTCCCCGAAGGCGCCGTTGGCGAGCGTCCGGCCCAGCTCGCTCTCCCAGTCGTCGAGGTCCTCGCGCGCCACCGCGTACACCGCCTGGTCGTCGCCGCCGTGGTGGCGCAGGTCGCAGACCGCGTCCCCGGTGAGGCCGCTGCCGCCGCTGCCCTTCGGGCCCGGCGCGGCCACCCGCACCGGCCCGTCCACCGGACGCTTGTCGATGCCGGTCAGCCCGTCCGGCTGGTCCGTGTAGTCGACGGCCTTCGGGCGCCCCACATTCACCGAGAGAAGCTGCATGCCGGGCACCGTACGGCAGCGCGCTCAAAGCGTCGACGCAATATCGGGCACTTCATGCAAGGTCGGCTTATGCTCGAAGGGTGATCGAGGCCCGTCATCTCCGCGCCCTGCGCGCCGTCGCCACCACCGGCTCCTTCTCGGCGGCCGGCCGGGAACTGGGCTGCACCCAGCCGGCCGTCAGTCAGCAGATGAAGGCCCTTGAGACATCGGTCGGCACCCCGCTGCTGGTCCGCAGCGGTCGTGAGATGCGTCTGACGGAGGCGGGCGAGGCGCTGGTTCGGCACGCGTCGGGGATCCTCGCCGGGCTGACCGCGGCCGAGGAGGAGGTCGCCGCGATCGCCGGGCTGCGGGCCGGCCGGGTCCGCCTGGTGTCCTTCCCGAGCGGCAGCTCCACCCTCGTCCCCACCGCCCTCGCCGCGCTGCGCGCCGCCCATCCGGGCACCCGTGTCTTTCTTGAGGAGGCGGAGCCCCCGCGCTCCGTGGATCTGCTGCGCGCCGGCGACTGTGACGTGGCCCTGGCGTTCCGGTACGCGGACGCGGCGGGCGCCGGGGAAGCCGGGGAAGCCGGGGAATGGGACGACCTCGTCGTACGGCCGCTGCTGACGGACCGTCTGGTCGCGCTGGTGCCCGAGCGGCACCGGCTGGCGGGCGCGCGGTCCGTCGCCATCGGCGAACTCGCAGCGGAACCGTGGATCGCGGGCTGTCCGCGCTGCCGCGGCCAGTTGGTGGAGGTGTGCGAGGGCGCGGGCTTCACCCCCCGCATCGACTTCGCCACCGACGACTATCCGGCGGTGGTCGGTCTGGTCGGCGCCGGACTGGGCGTGGCCGTCCTGCCGCAGCTCGCGATCGAGTCGGTCCGCCCCCGGGGCGCGCGCACGGTGGCGCTGGAACCGGCGGTACGCCGGGAGATCGTCGCCCTCACGCTGCCCGACCTGGCCCATGTTCCGGCGGTGGCGGCGACGCTGGAGCAGCTGGCGCGGGCCGCCCGTCGGCAGTGAGGAGCGCGGGCAGGCAGGCGCGTGCGGCCACGCCTGGCAGGCGGGGCGCAGCGGTATGACGTTGCAGAAACGTTCCTTCAGGTGTTGGGTGCGGTGTCCCCACCGGCTGACGAAGCCGACACCAGCCGGTTCCGCGCCCGTCCCATCAGCTCCTCGCGCTCGTCCTCGGTCAGGCCGCCCCACACGCCGTACGGTTCGCGTACTGCCAGCGCATGCGCCGCGCACTCCGCGCGGACCGGGCACCTCATGCAGACCTCCTTGGCCGAGTTCTCGCGAGCACTCCGAGCCGCCCCGCGCTCACCCTCCGGGTGGAAGAAGAGCGAGCTGTCGACCCCACGGCAGGCAGCCAGCAACTGCCAGTCCCACAGGTCCGCGTTCGGTCCGGGAAGGCGGGAGAAATCTGCCATTACGTGACCCCTTGTCGCCGTTCTGGGCGGATACGGTGCCAACGACCGTACATGTCCGGTCTAAGAAGATGAAAATATGACTCATTGCGAATCTAGCCCCAGACACCGTGAAATGGGAAGAAAAGGGGCTAAACGGGGCATAGGTTGTGCTGAAAACTTGAGAGTCCGTCGGGCATGTATGCACCGTGTGCACGCCCTCACGTAGAGTGCCGAAGATGGCACGCAGCCCCGTAACTCTTTCGAGTGACCGTCGTTGAGAGTGCGGAGGCGGTTGAGAACACAAGCGCTCGGGCAGCCGTCCGAGACGGTCGACCGCACAGGTGACGATTCCGTACCAGCCTGGAGGCTCAAGGTGACGCGCATCAGCTGCGGAGGGCGGTCATGACATCCGTCCTCGTCTGCGACGACTCCCCGCTTGCCCGAGAGGCGCTCCGCCGCGCGGTCGCGACCGTGCCCGGCGTCGAGCGTGTGACGACGGCGGCCAACGGCGAGGAAGTCCTCCGCCGCTGGGGTGCCGACCGCTCGGACCTCATCCTCATGGACGTGCGCATGCCCGGACTGGGCGGCGTCGAGACCGTGCGGCGGCTGCTGTCCGCCGATCCCGGGGCCCGCATCATCATGCTCACCGTCGCCGAGGACCTCGACGGCGTGGCGCTCGCGGTCGCCGCCGGTGCCCGCGGCTATCTGCACAAGGACGCCTCGCGCGCCGAGTTGCGTGCCACGGTGACGCAGGCCCTCGCCGACCCGACCTGGCGGCTCGCCCCGCGCCGGCTGCGCTCGGCGGAGATGGGCGCCGCGCCCACCCTCACGGCGCGCGAGATCCAGGTGCTCGAAGGCATGAGCCACGGCCGCTCCAACGCCGAGATCGGCCGCGAGCTGTTCCTGTCCGAGGACACCGTGAAGACCCACGCCAGGCGGCTGTTCAAGAAGCTCGGCGCCTCGGACCGCGCACACGCGGTGGCGCTCGGCTTCCGCTGGGGTCTGGTCCGCTAGACCCCGCCGCCGGGTGTGCGGGTGCCCTGGTGGCCCAAGGGTCGCTCAGGGCTTCGCGGTCGGTGAACTGCGGGCCGTCCGTGGCTGGTCACGCGGTTCCCCGCGCCCCCTCGGGGGCGCGGACACCGGTCCGGGCGGCACCGTCCGGCGGGTGCCCGCTGCTCGTTTCGCCGCGGATGCCGCATCCTTGAGGTGTGGAGTCTCTCGGGGACGAGTCGGTCGAGCGGAAGGGGAGGGCGCAGGAGATGAGTGCCGGCGCACCTGCTCATAACGCTTCGGTGCACAACCATCAGCACGATGCGACGGACCGGACGGCCGCAGGGCACCATGGTCCGATGCGCGACGACGAGGCGGGCACGGCCCATGGGGCGATCGGTGCGCTCGTGCATCGCGCCGTCGACGGGGACGAGCAGGCCACGCACGACCTGCTCGCCCATGTCCACCCACTGGCGTTGCGCTACTGCCGCACCCGGCTGTCCCGGCTTCCCGGCGACGCGCGCCATTTCGTCGAGGACCTCGCGCAGGAGGTCTGCGTCGCCGTCCTCCTCGCGCTGCCCCGCTACCGGGACACCGGCCGGCCCTTCGAGGCCTTCGTCTTCGCCATCGCCTCGCACAAGGTCGCCGACCTGCAGCGGGCCGCGATGCGCCACCCGGGCTCCACGGCCGTCCCCTCCGACGAGATGCCCGAGCGCCCGGACGACTCCCTGGGCCCCGAGGAGCGGGCCCTGCTCAGCAGCGACGCCGAGTGGGCGAAGAAGCTGCTGGCCAACCTTCCGGAGAACCAGCGCGAGCTGCTGCTGCTGCGGATCGCGGTGGGCTTGACCGCGGAGGAGACCGGTCAGATGTTGGGAATGTCACCCGGTGCGGTACGGGTGGCGCAGCACAGGGCGCTCAGCCGCCTGCGGGCGCTGGCCGAACAGTAGCCGCCCGCGGGCGCGGACCAGTGCCTGAACGGGCCGGACGCACGGTCCGTACGAACATACGAAGCCCGGGGCCGCCCCGGACCGTGGAATGGGAGAGCCACGCTTCCCGTTAGCATGGACATCCGCACCGATCAAGGCCATTGGGGAAGGTGTCATGACTGCCAACGTCGACGGAGTGCCCGGTAAATTCGCGACACTCGGGCTGACCTACGACGACGTCTTGCTGCTGCCGGGTTCGTCGGACATGGAGCCCGACGACATCGACACCGCCTCGTACGTCTCCAAGAACGTGCGGGTCAACATCCCGCTCCTGTCCGCCGCCATGGACAAGGTCACCGAATCGCGCATGGCGATCGCGATGGCCCGCCAGGGCGGCGTCGGCGTCCTGCACCGCAACCTCTCCATCGAGGACCAGGCCAACCAGGTCGACCTGGTCAAGCGCTCCGAGTCCGGCATGGTCGCGGACCCCATCACGGTGCACCCCGAAGCCACGCTCGCCGAGGCCGACGCCCTGTGCGCGAAGTTCCGCATCAGCGGCGTCCCGGTGACGGACGGCGACAAGAGGCTGCTCGGCATCGTCACCAACCGTGACATGGCCTTCGAGACCGACCGCAGCCGTCGCGTCCATGAGGTCATGACGCCGATGCCGCTGGTCACCGGCAAGGTGGGGATCTCCGGCGACGACGCCGTGCAACTGCTGCGCAAGCACAAGATCGAGAAGCTGCCGCTGGTCGACGACGAGGGCATCCTCAAGGGCCTGATCACGGTCAAGGACTTCGTCAAGGCGGAGAAGTACCCGAACGCCGCCAAGGACGCCGAGGGCCGGCTCCTGGTCGGCGCCGCGGTCGGTGTCGCCGGTGACGCCTTCGAACGCGCCCAGGCACTGATCGAGGCCGGCGTCGACTTCATCGTCGTCGACACCGCGCACGGCCACTCCCGCCTGGTCGGCGACATGATCGCCAAGATCAAGTCGAACTCCGCGGGCGTCGACGTCATCGGCGGCAACATCGCCACCCGCGACGGCGCCCAGGCCCTGGTCGACGCGGGCGCCGACGGCATCAAGGTCGGTGTCGGACCGGGCTCGATCTGCACCACCCGCGTCGTCGCCGGCGTCGGCGTCCCGCAGGTCACCGCGATCTACGAGGCCGCGCTCGCCGCCAAGGAGGCCGGTGTCCCGGTCATCGGCGACGGCGGTCTGCAGTACTCCGGCGACATCGCCAAGGCGCTCGTCGCGGGCGCCGACACGGTGATGCTCGGCTCGCTGCTCGCGGGCTGCGAGGAGTCGCCCGGGGAACTGCTGTTCATCAACGGCAAGCAGTTCAAGTCGTACCGCGGCATGGGGTCCCTCGGCGCGATGCAGACCCGTGGCGATCGCAAGTCGTTCTCCAAGGACCGCTACTTCCAGGAGGGCGTCGCCTCCGACGACCAGCTGATCCCCGAGGGCATCGAGGGTCAGGTGCCCTACCGCGGCCCGCTGTCCTCCGTCGTCCACCAGCTGGTCGGCGGTCTGCGTCAGTCGATGTTCTACGTCGGCGGCCGGACCGTGCCGGAGCTGCAGTCCAACGGCCGGTTCGTGCGGATCACCTCGGCGGGCCTCAAGGAGAGCCACCCGCACGACATCCAGATGACGGTCGAGGCGCCCAACTACAGCAAGCTGTGACCCACGCGCGCGTGTACCGCGCGTGATGGACGTCCCGAGGGCGGCCCCGGAACTTCCGGGGCCGCCCTTGTCGTACCTGACCGAGCCCGCGCCGTATCCGGGCGGGCCGATGTCCGACATCTGAGCGAGGGCGGTGCCCGGCACCTGAGCGGGGGCGGTGCGCGGCCCGTCGGCGATACTGGAAGACGCTGAACGCATCAGGGAAAGGCCACAGACGTGACTGAGATCGAGATCGGGCGCGGCAAGCGCGGCCGCCGGGCGTACGCCTTCGACGACATCGCCGTCGTACCGAGCCGCCGTACGCGGGACCCGAAGGAGGTCTCGATCGCCTGGCAGATCGACGCCTACCGCTTCGAGCTGCCCTTCCTGGCCGCCCCCATGGACTCCGTCGTCTCCCCGGCCACCGCGATCCGCATCGGCGAGCTGGGCGGCCTGGGCGTGCTGAACCTGGAGGGGCTGTGGACGCGGTACGAGGACCCGCAGCCGCTGCTCGACGAGATCGCCGCACTGCCCGCCGAGGCGGCGACGCGGCGGCTTCAGGAGGTCTACGCGGCCCCCATCCAGGAGGAGCTGATCGGTGCGCGCATCAAGGAGGTGCGCGACTCCGGCGTGGTCACGGCCGCCGCGCTGTCCCCGCAGCGCACCGCCCAGTTCTCCAAGGCGGTGGTGGACGCGGGCGTCGACATCTTCGTCATCCGCGGTACGACGGTCTCCGCGGAACATGTGTCCTCCTCGCACGAGCCGCTGAACCTGAAGCAGTTCATCTACGAGCTGGACGTCCCTGTGATCGTCGGCGGCTGTGCCACCTACACGGCGGCCCTGCATCTGATGCGCACCGGTGCGGCCGGTGTGCTGGTCGGCTTCGGCGGCGGCGCCGCGCACACCACGCGCAACGTGCTCGGCATCCAGGTGCCGATGGCCACGGCGGTCGCCGACGTGGCCGCCGCGCGCCGGGACTACATGGACGAGTCCGGCGGCCGGTATGTGCATGTGATCGCGGACGGCGGCGTCGGCTGGTCCGGCGACCTGCCCAAGGCGATCGCCTGCGGCGCCGACTCGGTGATGATGGGCTCCCCGCTGGCCCGCGCCACCGACGCGCCCGGCAAGGGCCACCACTGGGGCATGGAGGCGGTCAACGAGGAGCTGCCGCGCGGCCAGAAGGTCGGCCTCGGCACGGTGGGCACGATCGAGGAGATCCTCACCGGCCCGTCCCACAGCCCCGACGGTTCGATGAACTTCTTCGGCGCCCTGCGCCGGGCCATGGCGACCACCGGTTACAGCGAGCTGAAGGAGTTCCAGCGGGTGGAGGTCACCGTGGCGGACTCGCAGCACCGGCGGTGAGGTGACACCGCGCTCGACCTGAGGCGCCGGCAAGGGCTCGGCCGCCCCTACTAGGGGTGGCCGAGCCCTTCCGTTTGCCCAAGTGGCTTGGCGGGGGCGCGCGTTGTGTGCGCGGGGCGCGCGGTTGCGTTCGGGGCGAATATGGGCTGAACGGGCGAAATCGGCAGGTAGCGTCAGTGATCGGCGACCCCGTTCTCTGGGGCGCCCCCTTCCAAGGACACGGTCCGGACCCCGCCCTCGGGGCCCGGCCCGAATTCCGACGGACCGCCCTACCGGGCCTCTGGGCGGCATCGTGGAAGGGGGCGCGCCCATGGGCCGTCACCGCAAGCCCACCCGCTGGGACCGCGTTCGGCTTCGGCTGGTGAAGTTCCGGAGGAGGTGGATCTTGCGGATTTACGGGAAGTGAGCGGCCACCCCTATAGAGACTAGGGGTGGACACTCCGTTCACCTTCAGGAGCCCGCTGCAGTAGCCCTCTGCGGTGGGCTCCACCTTTTTGTACGGTACCGGATTCGCTGTTGGGGCGGTCCGGTTCCGGAGGAGGTGGATCTTGCGGATTTACGGGAGGTGAGCGGCCACCCCTATGAGACGTAGGGGTGGACACTCCGTTCACCTTCAGGAGCCCGCCGTAGTACTCGCTACGGTGGGCTCCACCCTTTACGACCGGGGTGAGTGGCCGCCCCCATGAGATCTAGGGGCGGACACCCGTGAACCGGTCAGGAGCCCCCTGCAGTGGCCACTGCGGTGGGGCTCGGCCCGATTTGTACGCTACCCGTCGGCCGGCGCCCTGTGCCACCGGCTCTGGAGTGAGCCCCCGCCGCGTGCGCCCCCCTTCACAACCGGTGCGCCGCTCCCGTGGGTGTGGCGCCCCGTGTGTCCAGCAGCAGTTGAGCCTTCACCGACAGGCCCTGCATGTCGTACGTGCGGTGCTGCTGGAGGAGGATCGTGAGATCGGCGTCGGCCGCGGCCTCGTACAGGGAGTCGGCGCGCGGGACCGGGCGGTCCAGGACGCTCCAGGACGCGACGTGGGGGTCGTGGTAGCTGACGGAGGCGCCCAGCTCCATCAGCCGGATCGCGACCTCGTGGGCCGGGGTGCCCTGCTGGTCGGCGAGGTCGGCCTTGTAGGTGACGCCCAGCAGGAGCACGCGCGCGCCGCGGGCCGACTTGCCGTGCTCGTTGAGGAGGGCCGCGGCGCGCTGGACGACGTACCGGGGCATGCGGCCGTTGACCTGCTGGGCCAACTCCACCATGCGCAGCGGGCGGCCGGCGTGGCCGGTCAGGTCCTGCGGGACGCCGTGGCCGCCGACGCCGGGGCCGGGCCGGAACGCCTGGAAGCCGAACGGCTTGGTCTCCGCGCAGCGGATGACGTCCCACAGGTCCACGCCCAAGTCATGGCACAGGACGGCCATTTCGTTGACCAGGGCGATGTTGACGTGCCGGAAGTTCGTCTCCAGCAGTTGCACCGTCTCCGCCTCGCGCGGTCCACGCGCGCGTACCACCTTGTCGGTCAGCCGTGCGTAGAACGCCGCGGCGGATTCTGTGCAGGCCGGGGTGAGGCCGCCGATGACCTTGGGCGTGTTGGCCGGGGTGTGGTCCCGGCTGCCGGGGTCGACACGGCTGGGCGCATAGGCGAGGTGGAAGTCGCGGCCCGCGCGCAGCCCGGAGTCCTTCTCAAGGAGGGGCCGCAGGAAGTCCTCGGTGGTGCCCGGGTGCACCGGCGACTCCAGGATCACCGTGGTGTGCGGGCGCAGCCGGGCCGCCAGGGTGCGGGCGGCGGACTCCACCTGGCTCAGGTCGAGCCCGCCGTCCACGCCCCGTGGGGTCGGCGCGCAGATCACCGCGGTGCGCACCCGGCCGAGCCCGGCCGGGTCGGTGGCCGGCCGGAAGCCCCCCGAGAGCATCCGGCGCAGTTCGGCGGGGCTGAGCGAGCCGGCCTCCGGCCCGGTGGCGTAGCCGAGCGTGGGGATGCCGGCGGCGACGGCTGCCTGGGCGAGGGGCAGGCCGTAGGGGCCGAGTCCGATGACGGCGAGGTCTGCGGGCATGCGTGGGCCGTCCTTCCCAGTAGCCGAAGCGGGACAGGTGCGCAAGCCCGGTGGACAGGACGAGCGAGCGCAATGTCACACTAGGAGTAAATATGACCGTGATGTGGGATTGTGTTCTTGTGTCTTGCGGCGGTCTTCCGCCGGTCACGCGGTCGTTGTCCACAGGCTGGGGGCGAGTGGTGGCTGAAGTCGGGCAAGCCGGTCAGAATTTGGGCATGAGGAGGGGACGAACCGGGCTTCGCCCACCGGGTGCGGCCGACGCGACCGACAGCGGGAGGCAGCGGTGAGGACAGCGACACTGGGGCCGGCGCAGCGCGCGGAGTCACTTGCGCGCATGGCCGAGCGCGAGCTGGACATATTGGTGGTGGGCGGCGGAGTGGTCGGCGCGGGCACCGCGCTGGACGCGGTCACCCGCGGCCTGTCCACCGGCCTGGTCGAGGCGCGCGACTGGGCGTCGGGCACGTCCAGCAGGTCCAGCAAGCTGATCCACGGCGGCCTGCGCTATCTGGAGATGCTGGACTTCGCGCTCGTCCGCGAGGCGCTGAAGGAGCGCGGCCTGCTGCTGGAACGCCTCGCGCCGCACCTGGTCAAGCCCGTGCCGTTCCTCTACCCGCTCCAGCACAAGGGCTGGGAGCGGCTGTACGCCGGCTCGGGCGTCGCGCTCTACGACACCATGTCGATGGCCCGCGGCCACGGCCGGGGCCTGCCCATGCACCGGCACCTGAGCCGCCGTCAGGCCCTGCGTGTCGCCCCCGCCCTGCGCAAGGACGCCCTGGTCGGCGCCCTCCAGTACTACGACGCCCAGATGGACGACGCCCGATATGTCGCCACCCTCGTGCGGACCGCTGTGTCGTACGGCGCGAAGGCCGCGAACCGCGCGCGGGTGACCGCGTTCCTGCGCGAGGGCGAGCGGGTGGTCGGCGTCCGGGTGCTGGACGTGGAGGCGGGCGGGGAGTACGAGATCCACGCCAAGCAGGTCGTCAACGCCACCGGTGTGTGGACCGACGACACGCAGGCGATGGTGGGGGAGCGGGGGCAGTTCCACGTCCGTGCCTCCAAGGGCATCCACCTGGTCGTGCCCAAGGACCGCATCCACTCCACGACCGGACTGATCCTGCGCACGGAGAAGTCCGTCCTGTTCGTCATACCGTGGGGTCGGCACTGGATCGTCGGCACGACCGACACCGACTGGGACCTGGACAAGGCCCACCCGGCCGCGTCCAGCGCGGACATCGACTACCTCCTGGAGCACGTCAACTCGGTGCTCGCGGTGCCGCTCTCCCGCGACGACGTCCAGGGTGTGTACGCGGGACTGCGCCCGCTGCTCGCCGGCGAGTCCGACGCGACCAGCAAGCTGTCGCGCGAGCACACCGTGGCGCACCCGGCGCCGGGCCTCGTCGTGGTCGCGGGCGGCAAGTACACGACGTACCGGGTCATGGCGAAGGACGCGGTGGACGAGGCGGTGCACGGCCTCGACATGCGTGTCGCCGAGTGCGTCACCGAGGACGTCCCGCTGCTGGGCGCGGAGGGCTACCGGGCGAGGTGGAACGCGCGGGCGCGGATCGCCGCCCGCACCGGGCTGCACGTGGTGCGCGTGGAGCACCTGCTCAACCGGTACGGCTCGATGGCGGAGGAGGTCCTGGAACTGGTCGCCGCCGACCCCTCGCTGGGCGACCCCCTCCAGGGGGCCGACGACTATCTGCGCGCCGAGGTCGTGTACGCCGCCACGCACGAGGGCGCGCGGCACCTGGACGACGTGCTGACCCGCCGGACCAGGATCTCCATCGAGACCTTCGACCGCGGCACGCGCAGCGCCCGTGAGGCCGCCGAACTCATGGCGGCCGTCCTCGGCTGGGACAAGGACCAGATCGAGCGTGAGGTCGAGCACTACGAGAAGCGGGTGGAGGCAGAGCGGGAGTCCCAGTTGCAGCCCGACGACCTCACCGCGGACGCGGCGCGGCTGGGGGCGCCGGACATCGTGCCGCTCTGAGCCTGCCGGGGCGACTTCACTCGAACGGGTGTGGTGAGCCGGGATCTCCGGGGGCGGCCCGCCCGTTTCAACAGGTGCGAGGGCGGAAGTCGACCGGGAGCGGGGCGGGTTCGCGGCTCGGTTCCGCCGTCGCGACCCGTCCCGGCGCGGCGGGCCGGGGGTAGGCCCGGGGGCAGGGCGGCGGTGGAAGGAACCGGAAAGAAGCGGAAGGAGGAGCGCGGGACCCGGGGCATCTGGAGGGGCACCCTGGGCGTCGGCCACTTGTCGGGTGAGGGACAATGGAGGCTCTGTCAGGGCGGGTTGCATGAGGGGACGCATGTCGGAGGCGGAGCGGGCGGGGACATCCCGTCAGGACAAGAGCGGACGTCTCCTCGCCGGGCGGTACCGGTTGGGAGAAGTGCTCGGCCGCGGCGGCATGGGTACGGTGTGGCGGGCCGAGGACGAGACGCTGGGCCGGACCGTCGCCGTCAAGGAGCTGCGATTCCCGTCGAACATCGACGAGGAGGAGAAGCGGCGCCTGATCACGCGGACCCTGCGCGAGGCCAAGGCGATCGCTCGGATCCGCAACAACAGCGCGGTCACCGTCTTCGACGTGGTCGACGAGGACGACCGGCCGTGGATCGTGATGGAGCTGGTGGAGGGCAAGTCCCTGGCCGAGGTCATCCGGGAGGACGGCCTGCTGGAGCCCAAGCGTGCGGCGGAGGTCGGGCTGGCGATCCTCGACGTGCTGCGCTCGGCGCACCGCGAAGGCATCCTGCACCGCGATGTGAAGCCGTCCAACGTGCTGATCGCCGAGGACGGCCGGGTCGTGCTCACCGACTTCGGCATCGCCCAGGTCGAGGGCGACCCGTCCATCACCTCGACCGGCATGCTCGTCGGCGCGCCCTCCTACATCTCCCCGGAGCGGGCCCGCGGGCACAAGCCGGGCCCGGCGGCCGACCTGTGGTCGCTCGGCGGCCTGCTGTACGCGGCGGTGGAGGGTGTCCCGCCGTACGACAAGGGGTCGGCCATCGCGACGCTGACCGCGGTGATGACCGAGCCCCTGGAGGAGCCCAAGAACGCGGGACCCCTCAAGGACGTCATCCATGGGCTGCTCACCAAGGACGCCGCCCAGCGGCTGGACGACGCGGGCGCCCGGGCCCTGCTCAACGCGGTGATCCACGCGCCCGAGCCGGAGGCGATGGACGCCACGCGGGTCGTGCC
This sequence comes from Streptomyces sp. NPDC004629, assembly GCF_042873595.1. Classification (NCBI taxonomy): domain Bacteria; kingdom Bacillati; phylum Actinomycetota; class Actinomycetes; order Kitasatosporales; family Streptomycetaceae; genus Streptomyces; species Streptomyces sp. NPDC004629. The sequence goes on from NZ_JBIALO010000001.1 coordinate 105,720, forward strand.
GCTTCCGGCGCAGCCCGGCGGGTCCGCGGACCGGGCCGCCGCGGGCGGCGGCAAGCGGGGCGAGGAGGCCGCGGAGAAGCTGCGCGGGGCGCTGCGTTCCGTTCGCAAGGCCGCGGGGGCGGCCACGGTCGGGGCGGCGAGCCGGACGGCCCAGAGCGCAGGGGGCACGGCGGCGGGCACGGGCGAGTCCGCCCCGGCCTCCGGTGGCGCGGGCCCCGTCGGCGCGGGCGCAAGCGGCACCGGGGCTGCCGGTACCGGGGCTGCCGGTTCCGGCTCCGCGGGGGCGTCCGGGTCCGCTTCCCGGTCGGCCACCCCCGGCTCGGCGGCTCCGGGGTCGGGCGCGCAGTCGGGTGCGGCCAAGCCGGGTGCGGCGAAGCCGAGTTCCGGGTGGCCCGTGGTGCCGCCGCCGGATCTGCCGTCACGGCCGGCGCCCCGGGCGCCGCTCACGGACGTGGTGCCGAAGCGGACGCTGGTGATCATCGCGGTGGTGCTGGTGCTCGCGGTGGTCGGCACGGTGCTGGCCCTCACCCTCGGTGACGACAACAGCTCCAACGGTGCCGAGGACGGCGGCGGCAAGCCGGTGGCGAGCGCGGGCGCGGGCGCCGGTACCAAGCAGGACAAGGACGGCGACACCCGCACGGACGGCGAGACGTCGGCCTCCTCCGGTACGGGCGCGGCGACTGACCCCGCGAAGGGCTCCGCGTCCGGGACGGGGAGCGAGCCGGGCGCGAGCGCGTCCGGCGACGGCGGCTCCGGCGGGTCGAACTCCAGTGGCAGCGGCGGTGTGCCCGTGGCGCAGACGCACAAGGGGAGCCAGGGGTACTCGATCGGCCTGCCCGAGGGCTGGAAGTACGGGACTTCGGACTCCGCGGGGGACCGGTACACCGGGCCCGACGGGCAGAAGCTCCTCGTGGCCTGGACCAGCACGCCCAAGGACGACCCGGTGGCGGACTGGACGAACCAGGAGCGCTCGATGGTGCGTTCCCAGTACGAGCGGATCCGGATAGAGCAGGTGGACTACCGCGGCTGGAACACGGCCGACTGGGAGTTCACGTACACCGAGGGCGGCACGAAGTACCGGACCATCGACCGCGGCTTCGTCATCGACGGGCGGGTCGGTTACGCGCTGATGTACACGGCGAAGTCCGCTCAGTGGGGCGGCGAGTTGCGCAAGGGCACCTGGAAGACGCTGACGCAGTCCTTCGAACCCAAGAAGTGAGTCAGGCGGTCCGGGTTTTGGGGCGTGACAATCCGGTCAAGCCCTCAATGCGGGTTGTCTCCGGCACGTATCGTGAGGGGTCGCGGACCGTACGCATCCAGGAACGCCTACAGAACGGGCCGTAAGGCGAACGGAATTGACCGACAGGGCTGCCGGGGGAGGCAACGTGGACGACTATGCGGGTCGGGTGCTCGCCGACCGCTACCGCCTGCCGCTGCCGCCCTCCGACGAGTACGAACTCACCGAGACCCGCGCGTTCGACACCTACAGCGGGCAGGAAGTCCTCGTCAGACAGGTGCCGTTGCCCGAGGTCGTCGAGGCGGAGGTGCTCGACGCGGACGGGCTGCCCGACGGTTTCACCGCCCGTGACCGGGGCTCGCGGCGGCCCCCTGCGGCCCGGTCGGCGACGCGGCGGCCCACGGATCCGGCGGTGCGGCGCGCCGTCGAGGCGGCGCAGGCCGCCGCCCGCGTACCCGACCACCCACGGCTCGACCAGGTCTTCGACGTGTTCGCCGAGGGCGGTTCGCTGTGGATCGTCAGCGAGTGTGTGACGGCGCGTCCGCTGTCCGCGCTGCTGGCCGAGCATCCGCTGACGCCGTACCGGGCCGCGGAGGTCGCCTCCGACGTCCTGATGGCGCTGCGGGTGCTGCACGCGCACGGCTGGGTGCACCGCAACATCACCGCCCGCACGGTCCTCGTCTGTGACGACGGCCGCGTGCTGCTGACCGGCCTCGCGGTCGGCGCGGCCGAGGAGGCCCTGTCGGGTTACGACCCGGTACCGGCTCCGGAGGAGCCGGAGGGCGCCGGTCCGCAGGGCCTCGCCGGGCCCGGCGCGCCCACCGGCCCCGGTGGCTCCACCGGCCCCGGCGGTCCGGGCGGGCCGGGGAGCGCCGTCGGCCCGGTCGGATCCGTGGCGCCCGGCGCACCCGGCCGCGACGCCGGCCGGCCCGGTGGCGTCGGTGGTGGGACCGGTGGAGGCTTCGGTGGCGGGGCGCCGGAGGGCGTGGATCCCGAGGCAGCCCGGCGTGCCGCGATCCAGGCGCGGGCCGTGGGCGGCCGCGTGGTGCCCGGTGCGGAGGGCGCGGACGGAGCCGGGACGCCGGGGGCGCCGGGCCGCCCCGCGCTGGAGGGCGGCGGGGACATCCGGGCCGCCCGCGCGGGGGCGATCGCCGCGTACCGGGCGGGCGCACGCGCCGCCGCCCGGGTGCAGGAGGCACAGCAGAACGGGCGGGCCGCGCTGCCCGGCGCCCGGCCGTCCACCGAGGCGGACCCCGGCGCCGTCGCCCGCGCAGGCGGCTCCGTCCCGGTGCCGTACGCCCCTGGCCTGGGCGCGGACCCACGCTCCGGCAGCACGCCCCCCGGACAGATAGCCGACCCCTACGGCGTGCGCGCCACCCCCTGGCACGGGGCGTCCCCCCGGAGCGCCCCGGGCGAGGACCGGCAGCGGACGGCGCTCCCGCCGGGCGGCGCCACCAGCGCGACCCCGCACGCCCCCGGCGCGCAGGGCGGCCCGGCCCCCGCCCTGCCGCCCGCCGCCGACGGACGCTCACTCCCGGCCGCCGCCGTGCCCCCGCAGGGTGGTCGCGCACCGGTGCCGCCCGCCGGTGCACCGCCCGCCGCCGACACCCTGCTGCCGCCCGCCCGCTGGGGCGAGCCGGCCGCCGGTGCCCCCGCCCGGCGGGGCCCCGCCACCGCGCTCGCCGCGGAACGGGCACGGCAGGTGCGGATGACCGTGGTGGGACCGGTGACCGAGCGCTGGGCACCGGAGCAGGCCGGCCCGGTGCACGAGAACTGGCAGCTGGCCGCCCCGATCGGTCCCGCGACCGACCTGTGGGCGCTCGGCGCGCTGCTGTTCAGGGCCGTACAGGGACATGCGCCGTATCCGGAGGAGTCCACGGCCGAACTGGTCCAGTTGGTGTGCGCGGAGCCGCCCGCCTTCGCGGAGGAGTGCGGGCCGCTGCGTCCGGTCGTCGAGTCGCTGCTGCGTCAGGACCCCACCGAGCGGCCGGACTTCGAGGAACTGCGCGGCTGGCTGCGCTCCCTGGTGCGGTCCGCGCCCGAGCCGGACGCCGGCACGCATGTGGTCGCCGCGCCGCCCGCCGACCCGAAGCGGCTGCCGATCGTGCGGCGCCGCGGCGAACTGGTGCGCAGACGGCGCGCCGGACTGCCCGCGACCAGCGCGCACGGGCGGCACAAGCGGGCCCGGCAGGAGACCGCATCCCCCCGCCGCCTGGGCCGCACCCTGCTCCTGCTGATCCTGCTCCTGCTGGTGGGCACGATCGCGTATGCGGTGCTGTTCATGCCGAAGGCGGGCAGCACCGACGCGGCGGACGGCGAGCGGACCGGGGCCGCAGGCCAGGTGAGCCGGGCGCCCGCGCCCTCGGAGGGGGCGAGCACCGCGCCCTCGACGGACGCGTCCGAGAAGACCTCGTCGGCGCCCTCCACCGAGACACAGACCACCGAAGGACCCTCCGCCGCCGACGGCTTCACCCTGCGCAAGGACCCCGAGGGCTTCCGGATCGCCGTCGCCGACGGCTGGGACCGCACACCCCGCAACGGCCTCGGGCAGGTGCTGTACACGCACGGCGACTTCCAGCTCGTCGTCGTGCCGGGCCGGGACAGCGCGGCCAAGTACGGCAGCGACCCGATGGTGTACCAGCGGGACAAGGAGAGCGAACTGCAGCCCTACCGCGACTCCAGCTGGGCCACCGCCGCCGGGCTGCGGACCATCGAGGTGGGCGGCCGGACCATGGCGGAGGGGCAGTTCACCTGGACCGACGACCAGGGGTGCGACCTGTTCGTACGCAATATCGCCATGCTCCTCGACGGCCGCTACCACGTGCTGCAGGTGCGCGGCCCGGAGGCCGAGCGGGACGAGGTGACACGGCTGTACGAGCAGGCGTCGCAGACGTACCGGTACACCCGCTGACGCCCCTTCGCGTTCGGTTCCCGCGGGCTTGCGGAAGCGAAAACCGTCACAGTGCGGTCTCCTTGGCACCCCGCCCGTTCCATGGACGACTGCCGGTCCCTAGTCTGACCCTGTCAAGAGCATTGCGGGGCAACGTGAATCAGATGCAGGGCCTGCTCGTCGCGGGCCGCTACCGGCTCGTCGACTCCATCGGCAGCGGGGGCATGGGCCGGGTGTGGCGCGCACACGACGAGGTGCTGCACCGGGCGGTCGCCATCAAGGAGTTGACGGCCGCGTTCTACGTCTCCGACAGCGACCAGGCCGTGCTGCTCGCCCGCACCCGGGCCGAGGCACGCGCGGCGGCCCGCATCAACCACTCCGCCGTCGTCACCGTGCACGACGTGCTGGAACACGACGGCCGCCCGTGGATCGTGATGGAGCTGGTCGAGGGCAACTCGCTGGCCGACGCGGTCAAGGAACAGGGCCGGGTCGAGCCGCAGGAGGCCGCACGCATCGGGCTGTGGGTGCTGCGGGCGCTGCGCGCCGCGCACACCGCCGGCGTCCTGCACCGCGACGTCAAGCCGGGCAACGTGCTGCTCGGGCGGGACGGCCGGGTCCTGCTCACCGACTTCGGCATCGCCCAGATAGAGGGCGACTCCACCATCACCCGCACCGGAGAGGTCGTCGGCTCGGTCGACTACCTCGCGCCGGAACGGGTGCGCGGCCACGACCCGGGGCCCGCCTCCGATCTGTGGGCGCTGGGCGCCACGCTGTACACGGCGGTGGAGGGCCGGTCGCCGTTCCGCCGCACCTCACCGCTGAGCACCATGCAGGCGGTCGTCGAGGACGAGGCCGACGCGCCCCGGGCCGCCGGTGCGCTCGGCCCCGTCATCACCGCCCTGCTGCGCAAGGACCCCGTGGAGCGGCCGGACGCCGCGGAGGCGGAGTCGATGCTCGCGGAGGCGGCGGAAGGGCGGCAGCCCGGTGCGGCGCAGGCGTTCGTGCCGACACTGAACGTGGCGTCCCACCCGGCCGAGCCCATCGAGTACGGCTCCGCCACCGCAGCCCCGTACGGGACGCACCCGGTGACCCCGCCGGTGCCGGGCACGGCGCCGACGGCCCTCGCGCCGGCCGCGCCGCCCGCCCGCCCGCGGCGCCGCCGCCTGCGCACCTTCGCGCTGGTGGTCGTGGCGGCCGCCGTCGTGGGCGGCGCCGCCGCGGTGGGACTGCAGGAGCTGGGCACCGGACGGCAGAACGACGACGCGGCCGTGACCACGCCCGACCCCACGGACTCGGCCACCGCCACTCCCAGCGCCACGCCCACCGAGGACGCGACGGTGCCCGCCGACTGGCAGCGCGTCAACGACCCGCTGGGCTTCACCCTGTCCCTGCCCAAGGGCTGGAAGCGACAGGTGTACGGCATAGAGGGCGACCTCAAACAGGTCGACTACACACCCGACGGCGGCAAGCACTTCGTCCGCATCTCCATCGACGGCTCACCGGACTTCGCCGACCCCTACCAGCACCAGCAGGACCTGGAACAGCAGTTGCAGCGGCTGGTGGACTACGAGCGGGTGACGATGGAGGAGAACACCTACCGGGACCGCAAGGGCGCGCTGTGGGAGTACACCTGGACCGCGCTGGCCAAGGACCCGCCGTACGTCGCCGGTCCGCGCCGCGCCATCGAGGAGACGTACATCGGCCGTGACGGCGCCGAGTACGTGATCTACATGTCGTCGCCCGCCGAGGACTGGGCGACGGCGAGCCGGCAGTTCACCTGGGTGCTGCAGAGCTGGCAGCCGCCCGAGGGCTGACACGCTTGGCCGGTCGGCGCCCCGGAAGCAGAGCGTCCGGTGCGGCATGATGGGCCCCATGGGGACCGAGGGGGACGACTTCCATGTGATCGCGGGCCGTTACCGCCTGGAGGCCCGGCTCGGGCGCGGCGGGATGGGCGTCGTGTGGCGGGCGGCCGACCGACTGCTGGGGCGCCGGGTCGCGGTCAAGGAACTCGCCCAGGACGCCTCCCTCTCGGACGACGACGCCCGGCTGCACCGCGACCGCACCCTGCGGGAGGCCCGCGCGGTGGCGCAACTGCACCATCCGCACATCATCGTCGTACACGACGTCGTGGAGCACGACGAACGCTCCTGCATCGTCATGGAGCTGATCGACGGCGACTCGCTCGCCGAGCGGATCGCGCAGCGCGGACCGGTCGACGCCGCCGAGGCCGCCCGTATCGGCATCGCCCTGCTCGGCGCGCTGCACACCGCGCACGCGGCCGGTGTCCTGCACCGTGACATCAAACCCGCCAACGTCCTGATCGAGTCGGGCACCGACCGGGTCGTGCTCACCGACTTCGGCATCGCACAGGTCGCGGGCGCCACCACGCTCACCGAGGCCGGCTCCTTCGTCGGTTCGCCCGAATACACCGCGCCCGAGCGGATGTCCGGTAACCGGGCCGGGCCCGCGTCCGATCTGTGGTCGCTCGGCGCGCTGCTGTGCGCGGCGCTCAGCGGCGAGTCGCCGTTCCGGCGCGACTCGCTCGGCGGCATCCTGCACGCCGTCGTCGCCGCCGAGATCCGGCCGCCCGCCGAGGCCGAGCCGCTGCTGCCGGTCATCCGGGGCCTGCTGGAACGCGACCCGGCCCGGCGGCTTGGGGCGGCCGAGGCGGAGCGGATGCTGCGCGCGTTCCTGGAGACCGGCCGTACGCCGCAGCCGGCCGACGGGTCGCGGCCGGCCGGGCCGTATCCGCCGACCCAGCGGGACGTGCCGAGGCCGGTGCCGTCCGACCGGCGGCCGTTACGGTTGTCACGGCGGGGCGTGCTGGTGGCGGCGCTGCTCGTCGCGGCGATGGCCGGGGCGGGCATCTCGGCGGCGGCACTGCTGATCAATCGCGACGGGGACGGCGGCGGCGCACCGACGAGTCCGGCGCCCGGCACGTCGGCGAGCACGGCACCGGGTACACCGGCGCCTGGTGCGTCCGCGCCTGGCGAGTCGGCGCCCGGTGCGTCGGCGAGCGTGGCCCCTTCGCCCGGCGCGTCCACCGCCTCCGGCGCCCGCGCGGTACCCTCGGGCTATCGCACCGCCCGGGATCCCGCCGGCTTCTCCCTCGCCGTGCCCGAGGGCTTCACCCGCGAGTCGCAGGACGAGCGTGTCTTCTATCTGTCGCCGGGGGCGACCTTCCGGCTCGGTATCAAGGTCACCGAACCCGGGCCTGGCGGCCCGCTCGGGGTGCTGCGCCGGGCGGCGGCCGAGGGTCCGCGCACCAACCCCGGGTACCGTGACGGCCGGGTGACCGAGGCCACGCACCGCGGACGACCGGCCGCGCGCTGGGAGTTCAGCTGGAGCGGCTTCAGCGCGGTGGAGGGGCCACGGCACACCTACGACCTGTGCTGGGAGGAGAACGGCCGGCTGTACGACGTCTGGGTGTCGGCGCCGGAGGGCAGGACCCGCGAGGCCCGGGAACACTTCGACGTGGCCCTCGACACGTTCGCCCGCGACTGACGCCACCCCCAACTCACCTCGCCGTCGCGCCTACCCACCTTGCCCTGCTCGCCGCGGCCCTTGTACCGCGCGCCGCGTTTCCTGCCCGCGGGTCCCGGTCATCCCATGCGCCCCGTTCGGCTCGTCTCTTCCGGCTCGGCGTCCCGCACGGTTCGGCCGCCATCGGCGCGGGTGTGTGCGGGACCCGGTGGGTCACGGGTCTGTGACCGGTTGGCGGCGGGTGTGGCTGTGTCGCCGTGTGGCGCGATATGGATGGATGCATGAGCAGCAACGGGGGAGCCCACCAGCGCGCCGACGAGCCGACGAGTTTTGGTCTGCAACCGCCCAACCCGCCCGCGCACGTGCCGCATCCGAACAATCCGTACGCGGCGCCGACCCAACGGGTGCCGCCGCGGCCCGAGTCGCCACAGCCCGCGCGGGAGCCGGGCGCCGGCCGGCTGATCGCCGGGCGCTACCGGCTGCTGTCGAAGCTCGGCGACGGCGGCATGGGCACGGTGTGGCGGGCCAAGGACGAGACGGTGGACCGTGAGGTCGCGGTGAAGGAGCCGCGGGTTCCGGACCATCTTCCCGAACATGAACGCGCGAACGCCTTCGAGCGGATGCGACGCGAGGCGCGCGCGGCGGCCCGTCTCGACCATCCGGCGGTGGTGAACGTCCATGACGTGGCGGTCGTCGACGGCCGGCCGTGGATCGTGATGGAGCTGGTGCGGGGGCGTTCGCTGGGCAGCGCGCTCCAGGAGGGCACCCTGGACACGCGGGAGGCGGCCCGGGTCGGCCTCCAAGTGCTCGGCGCGCTGGAGGCCGCGCACGCGGCGGGCGTGTTGCACCGTGACGTCAAGCCCGACAACGTCCTGCTCGGCCGGCACGACCGGGTCGTCCTCACCGACTTCGGCATCGCACAGATCGAGGGGGAGACCAATCTGACCGACACGGGCGGCTTCGTCGGATCACCCGAGTACATCGCGCCGGAACGGGTGCTGGGCAGACGCCCCGGGCCCGCCTCGGACCTGTGGTCCCTCGGTGTGGTCCTGTACGCGGCCACGGAGGGCGTCTCGCCCTTCCGCCGCAGCAACACCGCCGCCACGCTCCAGTCGGTCCTCAACGCGACCCCCGCCCCGCCCGCCGCCGTGCACGGCCCGCTCGCCGAGGCCGTCAACGGGCTGCTCCAGAAGGACCCCGCGCACCGTCCGGACGCGGCCCGGGTGCGCGCCCTGCTGGAGGCGGCCGCGCGTCCCCCGGCTCCGGTGCCCGCCGGGCCGCCCTCGTCCGCCGGCCCGGCAGGACGCGGCTTCCGGCCGGGCCGCGGAACCTGGTTCGGTCTTGGCGCGGCCGTGGTCGCCGCGGCGGTGGCGGGATATCTGCTGCTCGCCGACCCGTTCGGCGGCTCCCTCCCGGCGGACTGGGAGACGAAGGCGGAGAAGAACCTGGGCGCGACGCTGGCGGTTCCGGCGGCGTACAAGGCCGTTCACCCGGACAAGAGCGACACCGACCGGAACTGGGTCACGTACTCCGATCCGAGCGGCGCCATCTGGATCGGACTGAACCTGTCGAGGAAGTCCGACGACTCCCTGCGTCAGATCAAGGATTCCGCGGCCTCCCAGATGTACGCGGACAACGAGAAGTTCAAGGACGACGGCGACTACGGCCTCTCCATGCCCGAGGGGCCGGGGACGAGACCGGACGACAACGTCGAGTTCCACGGCAGGCCGGCGGCCCAGAACACGGTCACCTACACGACGACCGACAGCCAGAACCCCCGCCCCCGCGAACTGCGCGTCTTCTACTACCGGACCAGGTCCGGGGACCTGTACAAGCTCACCATCGGCTATCCGGGCAGGGGCGACTTCACGGCCCGGGGCCGCGAGGTGGCCAGGACGGCCATCGCGCGTCTGACCGTCGACAAGCCCTGAACCAGGGGGTGTTGAAGGATTCACCGCGGCGGGACACCGAGGAGGTGCGCGTCGACAAGGACACCGCAGCCGCGGTACTGATGGGGCATGAGTGAAGACGGTGCATCCGCGGCCGACGGGCGTCTGATAGGCGGCCGGTACCGGCTGTCGGCGCGCCTCGGCGCCGATGCCACGGCCGACGGCGCCGCCACCGGCCGGGTGTGGCGGGCCGTCGACGAGGCGACAGGCCGTGAAGTCGCCGTCAAACAACCGCTGTTGCCGCCGCCGTCCCGGTCGCCGGACCCACGGGTCGCGCACCGGATGCACCATGAGGCCCGGGCTGCGGCGCGCGTGGACCACCCGTCCGCCGTGGCCATCCTGGACGTGCTCCTCGATGACGGACTTCCCTGGGTGGTCATGGAGTTGGTGCACGGCGAGTCGCTTCGTACGGCGCTGCGCCGCGGGCCCGTCCCGCCCGCCGAAGCCGCTCGGATCGCTCTCGCCGTCCTCGGCGCGCTGCGTGCCGCGCACGCCGTCGGCATCGTGCACCGTGACGTCAAACCGGCCAACGTCCTGATCGAGTCCGGAACGGGCCGTGTCGTCGTCACCGACTTCGGCACCGGATACGGCGGTCCCGCTGATCCGCCCGGCCCGCCGGCAGGCCCGCCCGACCCCCTCGGCCCGCGCGACTTCCTCGCCCCCGAGCAACTGTCCCGGCCGGGCGCAGGACCCGCCTCCGACCTGTGGTCCCTGGGTGTGCTGCTGTACGTCGCCGTCGAAGGCCGCTCGCCCTTCAGCCGCACGCCGGGAACCGCGTCCGGCGCCTCCGCGTCCGGCGCCCCTGGGATCGGCGCCCCCGGGATCGGGGCTCCCGCCCATGACCACGCCGGTCCGCTCGGCCCCCTGCTCACCCGGCTCCTGGCCCACGAACCGGCAAACCGGCCGGAGCCCGACGAGGTGGCGGCCGTGCTGCGCGCCGTCGCCGAAGGGGAGCGCGAGGGGCGGTCCGGCGGGTACGAGGTGGGGGTGACCCCGTCGCGCAGGTCATCGGCCCCGCTCCTCAGCCCGACCCGGCGCCTGGGTACAACGCCCTGATCAGCGCATTCACTGCCAGTGTTCACTGGCGTCGGGTGAGCACCCGGTGAATCTCTGTTACCGACGGGTACCCAAAGTTTCCGCTCCGGAATACCCTGCCGCTCATGACCGACTCGCAGGCCAAGGAACAGGCTCCGGCACGGCCCACGGACGTGCCCGGCACCGGCACGAACCCCCTCGCCCCCGCTCCCGAGGGCGCGCGGACCGCCGCCGACGTGGTCACGCCGGAGCTGGTCGCCCAGCTCACCAAGGGCGTCATCGGCTCCGGCCGCACCGTGAGCCACACGCCGTTCACCGGCGAGAAGCTGGCCGACCTGCCGGAGTCCACGCCCGAGGACGTGCTCAAGGCGTTCCAAGCAGCCCGCGCCGCCCAGGCCGTATGGCAGCGGACCCCGGTGCGGCAGCGGGCCGCCGTGCTGCTGCGCTTCCACGACCTGGTGCTCGAACGGCAGGCCGAGGTCCTCGACCTGATCCAGTTGGAGACAGGCAAGGCGCGGCTGCACGCCCACGAGGAGGTTCAGGTCGTCGCCGTCGCCGCCCGCCACTACGGCCGCAAGGCGCCCGCCTACCTCAGGCCCAAGCGGCACACGGGCGCGGTGCCCACCCTGACCAAGGTCACCGAACTGCGTCACCCGCGCGGGGTCGTGGGCCAGATCGCCCCCTGGAACTACCCCCTGGAGCTGTCGGTCGGCGATGCGCTGCCCGCCCTCGTCGCCGGCAACGCGGTTGTGATGAAGCCGGACACCGAGACCTGCCTCACCGCCCTGTGGGCACGTGACCTGCTGATCGAGGCCGGGCTGCCGGCCGGTGTCTTCCAGGTGGTCCTCGGTGACGGCCCGGTCGTCGGCCCCGAGGTCGTCCGGCACGCCGACTACGTCTCCTTCACCGGCTCCACCCGCACCGGGCGCGAGGTGGCCCGCAGCGCCGCCGCCCGGCTGGTCGGCGTCTCCCTCGAACTCGGCGGCAAGAACGCCATGCTGGTGCTCGCCGACGCCGACATCGAGAAGGCCGCCGCCGGCGCCGTCCGCGCCTGCTTCTCCTCCGCCGGTCAACTCTGCGTCTCCGTCGAGCGGTTGTACGTCCACGAGTCGATCGCCGACGCCTTCCTCGATCGGTTCGCCGCCCGTACCAGGGCCATCCGGCTCGGCACCTCCCTCGCCTACGGCGCCGACATGGGCTCCCTGGTCGGGGAACGACAGCTGGAGACCGTACGACGGCATGTGACGGAGGCCGTCGCCAAGGGCGCGAAGGTGATCGCCGGCGGTGTGGCCCGCCCGGACATCGGCCCGTACTTCTTCGAACCCACGATCCTCGACGGCGTCGAGGAGCCCATGGCCGTCTGCGCCGAGGAGACCTTCGGACCGGTCGTGTCGGTGTACCGCTTCACGACCGAGGACGAGGCGATCGAGCACGCCAACTCCACGCCCTACGGCCTGAACTCGTCGGTGTGGACGAAGGACGGCCGGCGCGGCAGGGCCGTCGCCGCGCGCCTGCGCACGGGCACGGTCAACGTCAACGAGGCCTATGCGTCCGCGTACGGCAGCGTCCAGTCCCCGATGGGCGGCATGAAGGACTCCGGCCTCGGCCGCCGGCACGGCTCCGAGGGCATCCTCAAGTACACCGAGGCCCAGACGGTGGCCCAGCAGCGGATGCTCCCGATGGGCCCGGCGCTGGGGATGGACGACGAGAAGTACGCCCGGTTCATGAGCAGGAGCCTGCGGCTCATGAAGGCCTTCCGGTTCCGCTGAGTGCTCCGCGGGACGTGCCGCGATGTGCCGTCGGTCGTCTGCGGCACCGACGTGGCCGGTCGCGCAGTTCCCCGCGCCTTCAGGACGCACCACCCGATGAGGAGAACTCGTGCCCCAGGACAGCTACGACTACGACGTCATCGTCGTCGGCTCCGGCTTCGGCGGTTCCGTCACCGCCCTGCGCCTGACCGAGAAGGGGTACCGCGTCGGCGTCCTCGAAGCCGGGCGCCGCTTCACCCGCGAAACCCTCCCCGAGAACTCCTGGGACCTCAGGAATTACCTCTGGGCGCCCAAGCTCGGCATGTACGGCATCCAGCGCATCCACCTGCTCGGCAACGTCATGGTGCTGGCCGGCGCGGGCGTGGGCGGCGGCTCCCTGAACTACGCCAACACCCTCTACGTGCCGCCGAAGGCATTCTTCGACGACCCGCAGTGGAAGGACATCACCGACTGGCAGGAGGAGCTGACGCCGTACTACGACCAGGCCCGGCGCATGCTCGGCGTACGGCTCAACCCGACCATGACCCCCTCCGACGTGCACCTGAAGGCCGCGGCCCGGCGGATGGGCGTGGGCGACACCTTCCATCCGGCCCCGGTCGGGGTGTTCTTCGGCGACGGTGAGGACGCGGACGGCAAGGCGAAGGCACGCCCGGGGGAGCAGGTCGCGGACCCCTACTTCGGCGGCGCGGGACCGGCCCGCCGGGCCTGCACCGAGTGCGGCGAGTGCATGACGGGCTGCCGGCACGGGGCGAAGAACACCCTCAACGAGAACTACCTCCACCTCGCCGAGCGGGCCGGCGCGGTGGTGCACCCGATGACGACGGTCGTGTCCGTGACCGACGACTCGCGGGGCGGCCACGCGGTGGCCACCCTGCCGACCGACCGCCGCGGAAAGGGTGCGGGCCGGACCTTCACGGCCCACCGGGTGGTGCTGGCCGCCGGCACCTACGGCACCCAGACCCTGCTGCACCGCATGAAGGCCAACGGCCAACTGCCCTACCTCTCGGATCGGTTGGGCGAGCTGACCCGGACCAACTCCGAGGCGCTGGTGGGCGCGCAGACCGACGACCGCCGCTACCGCAAGGCACACGGCACCGCGAAGGCCGACTTCACCCAGGGCGTGGCGATCACGTCCTCGATCCACCCGGACGCCGACACCCATATCGAGCCGGTCCGCTACGGCAAGGGCTCGAACTCGATGGGCGGCCTGTCGATCCTCCAGGTCCCCTACGCCGAGGGCTCCTCGCGTGTCCTGGCCTGGCTGGCCCACGCCGCCCGGCACCCGTGGCTGGTGGTCCGGTCCCTGTCCAACCGACGCTGGTCGGAGCGGACCATCATCGGCCTGGTGATGCAGTCCCTGGACAACTCCCTGACGACCTATCTGAAACCGGACGGCGTCGGCAAGGGCCTGCTCACCGCCCGGCAGGGGCACGGCGCGCCCAACCCCAAGCAGATCAAGGCGGCATCGCAGGCCGCGTCCGCGCTGGCGGAGGAGATCAACGGCTTCCCGGGCAGCAACATCGGCGAGCTGATGGGCACCCCGCTCACCGCCCACTTCCTCGGCGGCTGCCCGATCGGCGACTCACGCCAGACCGGTGTCATCGACCCCTACCACCGGCTGTACGGGCACCCCGGCATCTCGGTGGTGGACGGCGCGGCCGTCTCGGCGAACCTGGGCGTCAACCCGTCCCTCACCATCACCGCGCAGGCCGAGCGGGCGATGTCGTACTGGCCCAACAAGGGCGAGGCGGACCCGCGTCCGGCGCAGGGGGCGGCGTACGAGCGGCTGAAGCCGGTGGAGCCGCGCACCCCCGCGGTTCCCGCGGACGCCTTCGGCGCCCTGCGCCTGCCGTTCCTCGGGATGCCGACGGTGCCGCCCAAGCCGTAGGCGGGAACGGGCGGGGAAGACGAAAGAGAGGGACCTGCGCCCCCCTCCGAGCGCAGCTCCCTCTCTTTCGTCTTCTCCGGTGCCGGCCTTACGCGTTCGCGTCGGCCTTGCGCCGGCGCACCGTGAACACCGCACCCGCGCCGGCGACGACGGCGATACCGCCGACGAGGCCGATCATGGGCAGCGCGGAGTTGGAACCGGTGTCGGCGAGGTTGCCGGTCGGCACGGAGGAGAGGTCTCCCTGCGGCTTCTTCACCGAGCCCTTGCCGCCCTTGTCGCTCGGGGTGGCGGAACCGGGGTCGGGGTTCGGCGAACCGGCCTTCAGGACCTGGAAGTCGTACATCGCCCAGCCCTCGGCGACGCAGGACTCGCCGTCGACGTCGTCGAGGTAGGCGCCGGAGCCGAAGGAGTAGGCGTCGCCCGCGGGAGCCTTGGCGTCGATGCTGACGCGCAGATCGATGGACTTGCTCGCGCCGGCCTTCAGCTGCTTCGCGCGGAAGAAGACGTCACCGGCCCACTGCTCGTCGCCGATGCGGTCCCAGGAGCCGTCCACGGGGTTCTTGAACTGAAGGTTCACGTACGGGCTCAGGTACTTCGCCTCGTCGTCGAACTCGTAGTTCTCGATCTCGGCGTAGAAGTAGACGTCCTCGACGTCGGCCTTGGAGTCGTTCGTGACGACCAGCTTGAACGAGTGGAAGCCGTCACCCGCGACGATCTTGCCGGGCAGGCCCTTGATGTCCGCGGACACCTTGGCGCCATACGCGCCGTCGAGGTCCTCGCAGTACGGCGCCTCCGGGTCCGAGGGGGTCTCGGTCGGGTCGGCCGACTCGGAGGGCTCGGGCGAGGTCGACGGGCTCGTACTGTCGCTCGGGGCGGGCGTGTCACTCGGCGACGTGCTGTCGCTCGGCTGGGCGGTGTCGGTCGGCAGCCCCGTGTCGGACGGCGAGGTGGAGCCGCTCGGCGTCTCGGCTGGCCCGGTCGTCACGCTCTCGGTGGGGCCCGGCGAGGTCGGCTCCTCCGCGAACGCGGCGGGCGCGGACAGCAGGGCGAGCGGGGCTATGACGGCCGTCGCGGCCGCTGCCACCATGGCACGGCGAAGATTCATGAAGACCTCGTGGAGTCCGGGTGCCGCTGGCGGGCGGCACCTTGTGGATGGCGGGCTCCGCGTGTGGGGCGCGGGTTGGGTCCCTGGGTTGTGCTGGTGTCACCGGGTTTTGGTGAACTTTTTGATCTCGCTGGTGTCTGCAGGTTTGATCAGCGAGATCGCCCAAAGGTTGCGTCCGCACTCACAGAATTTTTATGTGTCCTGAGTCACACCGAGCCGGGCGTGCCCGGGGCCCGACCCGAGCACAGCGGGACCGGACGGGGCCCGTGCGCGACGGTCGACGGTGAGCCGCCGCGGCCCCTTCGGGGCGTGGGCCGTCCGGAGCGATGTGATCCTCATGAGGCCGGCGAGCCAGACGTGGAGGGCGCGTTTCCTGCCCGGGGCGTGCGGCGTCGATGTGCATGCGAGCCGCGCGTGCGGACGACGCGAGCCGGGTGGGCTTGGGGTGCGGGCCCTCGCGGGCCATGCGCGGGTGGCCGCGGATCACGCGCGGTTGGCCGGTGCGGGTCCGGGGCGGTGGGATTCTTGGGCGGCTGCACGCCGGGAGCGGTGACGCGTCTGAGTGGGGGTGTGGGCCGGTGCGAAAGGGCCCCGCGGGACGGGGCCCTTTGTGTCCGCACCGATGTCAGGGCGGCGTCGGTGCCCGGGAGCGGCGCCGGGGGGTTGTGCCGCTTTCCCTTCCCGTCGGGCGCGCATGGTCTCGATCTGGCAGACGCGCACTGCAATGCGGTTGTCTGTGGGGGACTTGGGGGTTTTCCGCCGGTCGGCCCCGGGCGTCCCCGGAGCCGGCCGGTTCTCCTGGGTGACCGGGCTGCTGTCCCCTGCAGTCCGGTCACTTCCCTGGAGCGAGGTCCCACGACGCACGGCACGATCCGTACGCCTCATCGCTCCAGCGAGCCACGCGTGGTTCTTCGGGCCCGCCCCTGGCTGGCACGGACACCGGGACCAACGAAGCGGTGCGCGCGGCGGTCACGCGCCGTACGAGTGAGAGGGGGACCGAACTCAGATGCGACCCCGGCACAGTTCGAGGAGCGTCATGGCGAGCGCGGTACCGGGCTTGCCCAGTTCCTGCCGGTAACGACCGAGGATCTCCATCTCCCGGGAGAGGTTCACGCGCCGCCCGCCGGAGGCGATCCGCGCCTCCTGGATCACCGCGGACACGGCGATCCGTTCCTGGACGAGCCCGATGATCCGGTCGTCGAGCGCGTCGATGCGTTCGCGTGCGTCGGTGATGGTGTCGGCGGCCTCGGCCGTGCGGGCGCCGGTCTTCTCGGTGGTGGCGGTCATGTCGGGGCTCCTTGTCGGTGGTAACCCCGGCCCGGCAGGCTCCGGAAACGCCAGGCGCCCCGGACCTTGTCGGCCCGGGGCGCCTGGGAAGTCGCTTGTCAGTTGCTCAAGCAGCACGACCATGGCAGCCGGTGGGCCGGATGCCATAGGTAAAGACGAAGGTCGAGTGCGCGAGCATGCGTCCAGTATGCCACGGCCCACCCGACACCCGCCGAGCCGCACGAACGCCCGACCAGCAGGCGCACGCCCCCCGAAACCGACCAAACGCCCCGACACCCGGTCGGACGGCGGGGGGTCGTCGGGCGGGGTCGGCGGGGCGGCCGGTGGGCCGCGGGCGGGCGGGTGAACGAGTGCGTGGGCGCGGGTCGGGGCGAGCAGGCCGGGCGGCGGGACGCGGGCGGGCCTTGGGCGGGCGAGCGGAAGGTCGACGGGCGGGACTGGTGGAGGGCGCGCGGGAGAGCGACGGTCGGGCGGCGGGCTCGCCGACGGTCGGGCGGGCGGCGGGTGGCGGGCGCGTGCCGGTGAGGCGGAGGGTGAGCGGTGGCCCGCGGATGGTCGGGCGGGCGAGGGGGGTGGGTGCGGGCCGGGGCGGTCGGTCGGTGGACAGCCGGTGAGGCGGCGGTCGGCGGGCCGCGGACGGCGGCGGGTGTGGAGGGTGCGTGGGTCGTTGGTGGTCGGGCGGCGGGGTGTGCGGGTGAGGCGGTGGGCGCGCGCGGGGCTGGGTTCAGGGGGTGTGGGGGGTTGGATGCGGCGAGGTGTGCTGCGGCCCCCCGTTAGAATCGGTAACCACAGACCCCCGCCCGACCCGCCGGAAGGCACCCCGTGTCATCAGCGACTCCCGCTGCCGCCACCCCCGACACCGTCCTGGTCGTCGACTTCGGTGCGCAGTACGCCCAGCTCATCGCCCGTCGTGTCCGCGAGGCGCGGGTCTACAGCGAGATCGTGCCGAGCACCATGCCGGTCGCCGAGATGCTCGCCAAGAACCCCGCGGCGATCATCCTCTCCGGCGGCCCCTCGTCGGTGTACGAGGAGGGCGCCCCGACCGTGGACCGCGCGCTGTTCGAGGCGGGCGTCCCCGTGTTCGGCATGTGCTACGGCTTCCAGCTGATGGCCCAGGCCCTCGGCGGCACGGTGGACAACACCGGTGCCCGTGAGTACGGCCGCACCGAACTGCATGTCTCCAAGCCGTCCTCCACCCTGTTCGAGGGCACCCCCGCCGAGCAGGCCGTGTGGATGTCGCACGGCGACGCCTGCTCCGCCGCCCCGGCGGGCTTCTCGGTCACGGCTTCCACGGACGTCGTCCCGGTGGCCGCCTTCGAGAACGACGAGAAGCGGCTGTACGGCGTCCAGCACCACCCCGAGGTGATGCACTCCACGCACGGCCAGCAGGTGCTGGAGCACTTCCTGTACCGCGGCGCGCGCCTCACCCCGTCCTGGACCACCGGCAATGTGATCGAGGAGCAGGTCGCCGCGATCCGCGCGCAGGTCGGCGACCGGCGGGCGATCTGCGGCCTGTCCGGCGGCGTGGACTCCGCGGTGGCCGCCGCGCTCGTCCAGCGGGCCATCGGCCCCCAGCTGACCTGCGTCTACGTCGACCACGGCCTGATGCGCAAGGGCGAGACCGAGCAGGTGGAGAAGGACTTCGTGGCCGCCACCGGCGTCCAGCTGAAGGTCGTCGACGCCGAGGAGCGCTTCCTCACCGCGCTCAAGGGGGTCTGCGACCCCGAGGAGAAGCGGAAGATCATCGGCCGTGAGTTCATCCGGGTCTTCGAGCAGGCCCAGGCGGAGATCATCGCCGATGAGGGCCCGGCCGTGGAGTTCCTGGTGCAGGGCACCCTCTACCCGGACGTGGTCGAGTCCGGCGGCGGCACCGGCACCGCCAACATCAAGTCCCACCACAACGTCGGCGGCCTCCCCGAGGACCTGGAGTTCCAGCTCATCGAGCCGCTGCGCAAGCTGTTCAAGGACGAGGTCCGGATGGTCGGCCAGGAACTGGGCCTGCCCGCGGAGATCGTGCAGCGGCAGCCCTTCCCCGGCCCCGGCCTCGGCATCCGCATCGTCGGCGAGGTCACCAAGGAACGCCTCGACCTGCTGCGCGAGGCCGACGCCATCGCCCGCGAGGAGCTGACCGCGGCCGGCCTCGACCGTGACATCTGGCAGTGCCCTGTGGTGCTGCTCGCGGATGTGCGCAGCGTCGGCGTCCAGGGCGACGGCCGCACCTACGGTCACCCGATCGTGCTGCGGCCGGTGTCCTCCGAGGACGCGATGACCGCCGACTGGTCGCGGCTGCCGTACGACGTCCTCGCGAGGATCTCGACCCGCATCACCAACGAGGTGCGTGACGTCAACCGGGTCGTGCTCGACGTGACCTCGAAGCCGCCGGGCACCATCGAGTGGGAGTGAGTCCCGGACGGCGCGGGCAGCGCCCGAAGGGGCGCGGGGACCTGCGCGGCCGGCCACGACGGAGCCGCAGCCGGCCGACGGCGCGGCGCGGCCCGGCCGGCGGAGCGTTCAGCGTCTGAGGGTGCGCAGGGGCCGGCCGGGCTGCCAGACCTCGGTGACCAGATAGGTGTCGTCCTCGACGTAGGTCCGCACGACCTCGGTCAACTCGGCGCGGAAGAGGTGGAACGGCTGCGGCGGTTCCACCTCTTTCACATACGCCCCCTTCAGCTCCGGATCCTCGACCTCCACCGCGCGTCCGCCGATCCGGATGTCGCCGCCGCCCAGGTCCGTGCCGGAGCCGGGGTTGGCCTGGAGCGCGAAGCGCGGATCGCGTCGCAGGTCGAGGGCCTTGAGCGAGTGCGGCATCATGCCGAGCCACAGCTCGCCGTGCAGGAAGCGGACCTCCAGGCCGTTGGTGCGCGGGGAGCCGTCCCTGCGCAGGGTGGCGAGGACATGATGGCGGAACGCGCCGAACCGCCGCTCGGCGGTCTGCGCGAGGTCGGGTGCGGCGGTGCTGAGTGCTGCCCAGTTCATGGGCCCACTCTCACGGCGATACCCGACATCTCCTGTCGGGTTTCCCTTGCGGACGTCATCTTTGCGCAACTTCTCTGTTCTCCTGCGCTGACCGACGGTAACTTCCGCCCCGTGACGCAACCCAGTGCTGGAGGACCTGTGCACGGGCCGACCCCCACCCCGCCATTGCCGCTGCCCACCGACCGGTTGCAGTTCGCGATGCCGCCGATGCACGACTCGCTCGACGCCGAACGACGGCATCGAAAGGAACGGCTCGCCGGCGCGCTGCGGATCTTCGGGCGGTCCGGGTTCGAGGACGGGGTGTCGGGACACATCACCGCGCGCGACCCGGAGTTCTCCGACTGCTTCTGGGTCAACCCGTTCGGGATGCCGTTCAAGCACGTCACCGTCAGCGATCTCGTCCTGGCCAACCAGGACGGGCAGGTCATCGAGGGCCGCTACCACGTCAACCAGGCCGCGTTCACCGTGCACGTCCAGGTGCACGCCGCCCGGCCCGATGTCGTCGCGGTCGCCCACTGCCATTCCGTGCACGGCCGGGCGCTGGCCGCGCTCGGCGACCTGCTCGACCCGATCACCCAGGAGAGCTGCGCCTTCTACGAGGACCACGCCCTCTACGACGCCTACACCGGCGTCGCCGTGGACGCCGAGGAGGGCCGCCGGATAGCGGCCGCGCTGGGCAGCCGCAAGGCGCTCGTGCTGCGCAACCACGGGCTGCTCACCGTCGGCAACTCGGTGGACGCGGCGGCCTGGTGGTTTCTGTCGATGGAGCGCTCCTGCCAGGTGCAGCTGACGGCGAAGGCGGCCGGCCGGCCCGTTCTGATCGACCACAGACTGGCGGCGGCGACCCGCGAGCAACTGGGCGGCGACCTGGTGGCCTGGATCAACTACCAGCCGCTCTGGCAGGACATCAGCCGCAGCGAGCCGGACCTGCTCAGTTAGCCCGAACCGGCCGAACCGGAGCCGCTCGCCGCCCGGACCGTACTAGAAGCCGCGCAGCACGGCCGCCTTCGTCCGGGTGAACTCCTCGTCCGTGAGCACGCCGTCCCGGTGCAGTGCGCCCAACTCGCGCAGCCGGCGCAGCAGTACGTCGTGGTGGTCGGCCTGCGGGGGCACCGCGGCCACCGGCCGTGGCCGGTCGGCGTACTCGGCACCGGCCCGGGTGGAGGGATGCGGCAGCCGGGCGGTCACCGCGGCGGCCACGAGCGCGGTGAGCAGATCGCGGCGGGCGCTGCCCCACAGGTCGAGGGCGTACGGGTCACGCTCCGGCGGCAGCTTGGAGAACAGCGTCTCGCGGGTCACGAAGCGCAGGAAGCCGTCCTCGTGGCCGGAGTTGGGCAGCCACTCCACCTGCACCAGGTCGCCGATGCCGATCATGCGGGGCCCGGTGGCCCGCTTGACCCGGTCGGAGGTGTCGGCCCAGTCGATGCGCACCTGGCCGCCGTCGAAGGAGACCGTCCCGTCGGAGGAGCGCACCGAGACCGGCACCGGCGGTCCGGGCAACAGATAGGCCCCGGCGGGCTCCTGCGGGATCTCGTCGAGCAGCAGCGCGTGCCGGATCTCCTCGGCGACGTACTCGGCGACCCCGGCCCGGTCAGCGTCCACGTCCAGCCGGTACGGGTCGGCCGTGTCCGGCAGCCGGCCACCGGTGGCCTGCAACAGCGGATCGGCTCCCTCACGCAGCCGTAATCGCAGCCGTCCGCGCCTGCGTTCGGGCTCGTAGACCACCCCCGACACGGCCTCCAGGGGCACGGCGATCTCCCCGTACGTCTGCCGGAAGAGCGGCACGGAGCGGTGCCGTCCCGGCGTGATCCTGACCGTGCTGCCGTCGAAGGCCCAGGCCCCGTCACGCTGGATGATCTCGGCCATACGCACATTCTCGCAGCCGGGTCAACACACCGGGTCTCACCTCACCCCCGGTCACCGCACCTGCCGACGGCGGCCCGGCTGGCATAGGGCACAATTCGCAGTCGATACAAGGGAGTTGCGCGGTGACGGACAAGCCCCCAAGGGGGGCGCAGGCCGCGCCGCGGGTCGCGGGGAAGGCGGGCATCGGGCGTGGCGGTGCAGCAGGCGGGGCAGGGCGCGGCTACGGCCGTCCACGAGGGCGGCTGCACCTGCAGGGACTGTCCGCACGGGGCGCGCGCGGGGCACCGCCGGGCGGTCGCCGAATTCCTCCTCAAACGCGATGAGTTCGCGGCCGGACGGGGTCTGCCGGTGGCGGTGGCGCACTCGGCGTCCGCCTCCCGCCAGTGGGTCTCCGAGGAGTTGACGCAGGCGGCCGAGGCCGTGGCCGAGCGCGGCCGGGCGGAGGGTGCGGCCTGGCTGGCCCGGCTGTGGCGGCACACGCTGTGCGTCCTGTGGGCGGCCGTCGTCCTGCTGCTGCTCGTCCAGGCGCTGACGGCGATCGGCGCGGGCTGGACCGGCGCGCGCACCGCCGGGCTGCTCGCCGCGCTGGTGGTGGCCTGCGCGCTGACCGCCGCCTCCTGGTTCCACCGGGCCTGGGGCGGAGCGCTGGCCCCGGTCATCGGTGAGGACAACCGACTGTCCACCTCCCGTACCGTCGCGGCGGCCTGGGTGCTGTTCGTCGCGTACGCGGTCCTCGTCCTGGCGGGCCGGCTTGCCGCGGCCTCCGACCCCGCCGAGCGTGACGCGCTGATCTCAGGTCTCGAACTGGCCCGCGGGGCGGGCGTGGTGACCGTGCTCGCCGTGGTCTGCGGGATCGCCGTGCTCGTCCGGCGGGTGGTGGGCCTGCGCATCCTCGCCCAGCGGCTGCAGAAGGCCCCGGCGCACCGGCCGCGTGCGGCCGACCTGTTGACCGACGACGCGGGCCGGGGCACGTTCGCCGACATCCAGTACGTCGTGATCGGCGCGGTGGCCCTGGCGTTCGCCGCGGTACGGCTCGCCCGCCGCCCCGACCAACTGCCCGACCTGCCCTGGGGGCTGGCCGTGCTGGTCCTGGTGTCCGCCGCCACCTATCTGGCCGGCAAGTACGCGGAGGGCGGGCGCCCGCTGATCCTCTCCGTGGTCCGGGCCCGCGAGGCCGGCGATCTGGACGGGCCGATCCGAACGGGCGACGACATCGAGATCCGCGGCGCCGGCTTCGTCCCGCCGGGCGCCCAGAGCGCCGACCGGCTGTCCCGCATGGTCGTCCGCATCGGCGCGGTCAACGTGCATGTGCCGCTGGTGCCCGTCGCCGGCGGATTCAGCAATCCGACGGACGGGGTGCTGAGGGTTCCGGTGCCGGCGGAGGTGGAGCCGGGGTCGGTGGAGGTGCAGGTGGTCACCGCGGCGGGGGTGGCGACCAACCGCTGTGTGGTCGAGGTGACGGAGTGACGGAAGCGATCTGAGTGACCAGAGTGATGTGGGTGGCCGGTCGATGAGAGAGGCCGGTCGATGAGGGAGGCCGGTCGATGAGGGAGGCCGGTCGGTGCGGGACGACCGGCGTGCACGCGTCCGGCCGAACCCGGAAAATGGTCGGGGAGGGGATTGAACGGTTCCCGTTTGTCATACGTATGGTCTGGTGGGATCGACACCCGGGTGAGAGGCGGCGTTCTGCGATGAATCATGGCATTCGCTCGGACATGCACACGTCCTACCTCGACCGCCGTAGTGGGTGGCGAGAGACCGCCACCCACTACGCTCTGCTGCCCCTGCGCGTCTTCCTCGGCGTCACGTTCATCTACGCCGGCCTGAACAAGCTGACCGACAGCGCGTTCCTGAAGTCCGGCGGGTCCGGCTCCATCGGTGACACCATGCGCGCGGTCCGCGACTCCGCGGCGATCCCGGCCCTGGTCGACCTG
This sequence comes from Streptomyces sp. NPDC004629, assembly GCF_042873595.1. Taxonomy (NCBI): domain Bacteria; kingdom Bacillati; phylum Actinomycetota; class Actinomycetes; order Kitasatosporales; family Streptomycetaceae; genus Streptomyces; species Streptomyces sp. NPDC004629. Next base: position 129,139 of record NZ_JBIALO010000001.1, read on the forward strand.
GCCCTGAAGAACCCCGTCGGCTTCGGCACCGCCATCGCCCTCGGCGAAGTCGCCGTCGGCATCGGCGTCCTCGTCGGCCTGCTCACCCGGCTGGCCGCGCTCGGCGGCGCGCTGATCTCGCTCAGCCTGTGGCTGACGGTCAGCTGGGCCACGACCCCGTACTACTACGGCAACGATCTCCCGTACATGTTTTGCTGGGTGCCTCTGGTGCTGGCAGGGGCGCCCTACTGGTCGCTGGATGCCCTGATCAGGGCCCGACGGCGAGGACGGAACCAAGCTGGGGCCTGGTGACCGTCCAGGGTTCCTTCTAGGCGCCATCGGGTAGGTGTCGGTACAGAGTTGCCCTGGAGACGCCCAGAGCCTTTGCTATGGCGCTGACGCTCTCGCCCTTCGCCTTCCTGGTCTTGGCCGCGACAAGGAGGTCATCGGTGATGACTGTGGGCCGCCCTCCAGCGCGCCCCTGAGCCTTGGCGGCTGCCAGTCCGGCCTTGGTCCTGTCCTTGATGAGAGAGCGTTCGAACTCCGCCATGGCGGCGATGATCTGAAAGAAGAGCCGACCATCCGCAGAGGTGGTGTCAACGGCGCTGAGAGCCCCTGTGAGCACCCTGAAGCCGATGCCGCGTTCTCTCAGGCCGTCCACGATGCTCACAAGGTCGATGAGGGACCTTCCTAGCCTGTCCAGCTTCCAGACGATGAGGGTGTCACCCTCCCTGAGATAGTCGAGCACGGCTCCTAGCTCAGGGCGGTCAGTATTCTTGCCGGATGCCTTGTCCTCAAAGATCCGAGAGCATCCAGCCTCTGTCAGTGCATCCCTCTGAAGTTGTGCTTCCTGGTCGTCAGTTGAGACGCGGGCATAGCCGATGAGGTGGCCAGTGGTGATGGGCGTTGCCATGGCTCCACTGTCTCAAATCTCGTCTCATAACGTCAAGATGATCACGCGGGTTGTGAGACGGGTTTTGAACGCCCCTTGGGGGCTCCGTGGCCCCTGCTGCTCCCTGTCTCGTAAACCAAGGTTTGTGAGACACCCCCTGAGCTTGCCTCTGGTGAGCTTCGAAGTGCCCCCGGGGTAATGCATCGAGAGCTCTGCCGCATGGACCGCAGGGGCAGGTTCCTTCGGCCCTGTACGGGTTTCAGGGCCTGCTGCGCCCCGTTGGGGCGTGCTGAGGCTGCTTCTCCTCAGGCTTGGGGCTGGTGGCCTCTTGGCCGTGTTTGCGCCGCCATGCGGCAACCATGGTGATGGGCATCGCTGGGGCAGGAGTGCACAGCATGGTGGTTACTCCGTCGGGCACTTGAGGTGCCGGTACACCACGAAGGGCGCTCCCGACTGCCGCTCGATGGACCCCCGGTGCACCCTCTCAAGCGGTGCGATGGCCTTCAGGCAAGCAGGGCAGATCTCACCCCGTGGAGCGTAGGTGACGTATTCCCACTGGCTTGCGTCGGTCTTCTCTGCCGGTGCCGTCGCTCTCATGCCATGGCCTCTCTCTGGGGCTCCCCTTCGCTTGGGTAATGGTGCCGTGTGTCGAGCGGTACTAGGCCTTTCATTCCCGTTCCCGACTAAAGATCATCGGTAATGGTCTGCGCACTGCCCAAGCAACTCCCTTGCTTCGCCACCGAATAGAGCGTATCGCTCGAACGAGGTAAAGACGGCGAGGTGCTCAGAGACGTCACGGGGATCACGAAATACCATGCGACCGGTGAAGTTCTCGACCGTGGCCAACCGGTCGTCATAGACCGTAAAGGTGTTCATCGGCCCCCGTGATATCACCGTCCCCAACGGGATAACTCCCATACGAATATTGGGAAGGTGGGAGAGCGACATGAGGCGGCCAATCTGAACGGCCAGGGCAGAATGTGGGACGACCGCCCACCTGATTGCCTGTTCCGTGAGGAGGAACGTGAACGTCTTCGCCGCGTCATAGAGGACGGCCTGACGATCCAGCTTCTTGGCAACAGTCTTGGAAGGGTCGCCAGGTGTATGGCTCAGGCTGGCGCGGATGTATTCCGGTGTCGCCAACAGGCCCGTGATCATCGCTGGCAGAAAGTATCTGAGTTCCGTTGCTTCGGACTCCAGTGAGGCCAACTCCGTCTGGCGCTTCTCCATCCCTCTGCGCCAGGAAGAGCGCTTGTCTTGCCACTCCGTGTTGGCGATTCGAGCAAGAGCGGTGATCTCCGTGATCAGATCAGGGGGAGCGTCCAGGGCTCGTAGGATGCGTTCAACGTCGACCAGCGTCGGTGTCTTCCTACCGGTCTCGAACATGCTGATCTGACTCTGAGACATGTTGCAGCGCCGTGCGAGCCGATCTCCTGTGAGACCGGCTCGCTTACGCAACTCACGGAGCTTTTCTGCCAGATCAGTCCTTGACTGTCCTAGCTGCTCAGGCTCGAACGTCACTCGTCACTCGGCTTCTTTCACGTACTCGAAGAACGGGACGGAGTGGGCCAGAGCTATGCGCTTCCATTCCAGATACGGAGTGATGTCTCCAGCGAACAGCTCACGGTTGATCTGCGTCCCGTCCGGTCGGAAGTTGAGGTGGACCACTTGGGTCTCGTCGAACATCCACCAATCGGTTCCTGAGAGTGGCAGGCCGTAGTCGCCGTGTGTGGCATCCAGAACACGGATATCCTCCCCGGCCTGGATGTTGCCGGGGATTCCCCAAGCGAACTGGTATCGCTGATAGTCCGTCAATGGCTGCCGTACGACCCGTACTCGCCCTATCTTCCGGCCCGATGCCACGTAGCCGTGAACGCGCTCATGCCAGCGGGAGTTGTGGACGGCGGGCTTGGGCTCCCCTCGAAGGAACCGAGCAACGTTCTCTGTCTCCTTGGGCATGGTGTACGTGGGCTGAGCCTCGAACCGCCAGGCGTCGTGCTGGAAGGCGTCGAACGTCCTGCGCCACTCATCACCATCCAAGAGCACGTACAGCCTCCCTGAGTACCGCTTCGGGGATCTCCACCAAGGCTTCACCCTCGGGCGGTTGGAAGGCCGTGGAGACACCTCCCTGTACCACGATGGAGCCGCTTGCCGTGCGGTAGACGTTCGGGCAGTCGTCGTCATCGCAGTTGGGTCCGTCGAACTTGCCGGTGAGACGGATCAGTTCCTCACGTGCCATGGTGCCCCCTTGTCTGCGGCCTCTGGTGAGGCCCTTGCTGATCGACGCTACGTAGGCTGTTGTTCCTCGTCCATGCCGACTCGGGACTATTCCGGTTGCGGAATAAAGGATCTTGAGGGGCTCCGGAGCCTCTCCCGGTCGCCATGTGACCCTGCTCTCACTCTTGTGAGTTCTGTCCCGGACATCCGTGAAGGACACGTACTTATTTATTGTGGGGGGTTGTATATACCCCCCACGGATAAGAGTCTCTAGATGTCACTAGTACTAGTGGGCATCCCCTTCGAGAGGGATGCCCCTGGGTCAGTGAATAGTGAATGGCTCACTTCGATTCCCTAGATCCACCTCTGCTCCGAAGTCGGTGGTGTTGGAGACTCCCTTGGTGAGTGGATGCAGCTGGATAGTGATTCCTGCCTTCAGCAGGTGACGTGTCCTCTCGGCTTCATTTCCCTTGTTCCTCTCCCACATGTGACGGAAGGTCTCCCCGGTGTCCCGGTACTCATACCTGTCCGGCTTGTCTCCTTCGGCCGCCAGGGAATCATGTTCCTCGTAGAGAGCTGCAATCTCTTCTTCCGTTGCCTTCTTCGCGAATCCCGATGAGTTCTTACCGCCAGGGCGGATGGACCTCTGGAGTTCCGTCACATACTCCTCGATCTCCTTCAGCCTCTGAGAGTTGTTCGACCCCTTGACGTAGTGGCGTTCATGCATCGGGAAGTCTCCGATGGTTCCGAGGATCATCGTCTCGACAAGTTCCTCCACCTTCTCGGCCCGGAAGGCGTACCCCTTGCCGCAGGACTCCCGATTTGCTGACTTGTTGCATCGGTACACCGGCTTGCCTTGCTGCCGCTCGGGGTTGAAGAGGTACAGGTTCCTGCCGCATCCGCCGCAGAGCACAACTCCGCGATAGGCGGTCGTGTTCTTCGTGGAGCGACGGGCGGCACTGGGGCGCCCGTTCATCTCGTCCTGGAGCTTCGCCCATTCATCGTCCTTGAGAATGGGGTCTGCCATCCGGATCTTCCCTTCGGAAGTGAGGATGGCTTGCGATACCCCGTACTTCTTGCCGGGAACCTTCACCTCTTCGCACTTCCAGCCGAGGATGGTTTCTGACCTCAGGATGTTCGTGATGGTACGGCTCCGCCATACAGGCATGGATGTGCCGTTTTTCTTTCGACGCTCCGACATCCTCTCGCCCGCAGGAGAGAGAATTCCTCTGGCGTTGAAGTCGTCACAGATGGTCGAGTAGGGGTCTCCGTCCTCGACTACTCGCTTGTACATCTCCTGAATGACTTGCCTTTGATTCTCCCGAACTCGAAGCCTCATCGCGCCGTCGGTGTCACGGAAGGACTCGTAGCCGTAGGGCGGATTTCCCTTGGCCCAGACGTTCTTCGACTTGGCGTAGCTCTGGAACGACTTGACTCGCATGGAGATGTTCTGAGCTTCGGTCTCGGCGATGGCCGCGAACAGGTCGATGATGACGTGCCGGAAGGGGCCGACCATGTCGAGCACGGGTTCCTTGACCGAAACCAAGGCCTTGCCGCCGTGTGCAGTCGCCCACTTGATCATGTCCTGCATGTCGACGACCTTGCGGACGAACCGGTCCATCTTCCAGAACAGCAACAGGTCGAACTCTGGAGCCCGGTTGTTCAGCCACTCCCCGAGTTCCGGTCTTTCGAAGGGATGTGACTTGGTAGCGGAGATGTGGGCGTCTCTGGCTACTCCCACCACCTGCCACCCGAGATGCTGCCTCTCGTTCACGTAGGCCGTGCAGTCCTGGAGTTGCCGCTCCAGTGAGGTGGACGCGTCGGTCTCGTTGCTGATCCTGAGGGCGATCAGTACTCGCACAGGCTTCATGGCCCATGTGACCCTACAACACTGATACGCAAGTGACCTCGCCTACCTGATGGCCTCCCCCTCGTCCTGGCCGGCGCGCCGTACCTCTCCCTGGACGCGGCGCTGCGAAATCGCCGCCGGTAGCTCCGCTGGGTTGGCCGGTGAGGGGCGGGGGCCTTGTGTCGTCGGTTTGCTGCGGGTGCGTTGGGGCTGGTCGCGCCCGCGCGGCGGAGCCGCAAGTCGATACAGCCCCGCGCCCCTTTGGGGCGCGTTTTTGCTAGGTCGGTTTCTTTGTGGTGGGGGGCTTTGGGCGTCTGGCTCTCAGGGTTCGGGTCAGCAGGGCCGCCGCTCCCGCCAGGGACAGGCCGCCCACGGTCAGGGGGATTGCCGCGAACCAGGGGGTCTGCCACAGGCCGGCCGCGTCGCCGGCGTACGCCACGGCCGTGGCGGTGAGGAAGACGCCCGCGACCAGCCGGCCCGGCTGGAACTCATGACGCAGCACGGCTGACCTCCGCCTGTCCCATGCCGACCTGGAGGTCGACGTCGATGGTGCCGCCCTCGCCGCGCTTGCCTGTCGTCGTCGGCGACAGCGTCACCGTCTTGTGCTTGCCGGGCGCCACGTCCACGTCCTTCTTGTCCTCGCCGGGCAACTGAATGTCGCCCACCCCCACCCCGACGCTCAGCCGCACGGTCGCGTCGGCGGGCACGACGAGCCGCAGCCGGCCCACGCCCACCTGCGCACTGGTCGCCAGGGTCTGGCCGTCGGCGAGCCGGACCCCGGTCAGGTCCAGGGTGCCCACGCCGGTCCCGAGGTCGTACTTGGGCCGTACCTCCGCGACCGCGGCGGGCTGCCACGACGCCCGCTGCCAGTGGGTGCTGAGATCCTTGGGCAGCTGCGTCGAACCGGCGAGCAGCGCCGCCGTGACGAGGGCCAGGAACACCGAACCGGCTCCCGTGCGCCCCAGGAACGCGCTGACCGCGACGCCTAGTCCGAAGACGGCGAGCGCGCAGGACAGCCCGATCTGGAGGCTGATGCCGAGCGGCTGCCGGTCCCACGACAGTCCGGTGCCCAGGCCGCCGGCCAGCAGCGCGAGCAGGAAGACCCAGCCGCCGATCCAGCGGGGGCCGCGCGGCCGGTGCGGCGCGGTGCGCGGCCCGCGGGCGTCGCCCCGGGGCACTCCGGGCCCGAAGCGGAGCGCCCCGGCCGGCTCGCGGTCGGCGGCGGTTTCGGGTCCCCACAGATAGCCGGTGCCGCCCACGTGCGAGCCGTCCTTGACGATGGGGTCGCGCCACCAGGACGGATACGCGGTGGGGGCGGGCGGCGCCTGGGGTTCCGGCGGGGCGTCGGCGACCGCCTGGGCGGCCAGCGGATCCGGGTCGGGGGCACCGCGCCGCTGGGACCAGTAACCGGCGCCCGCCAGCAGCAGGGAGAGGACGACGCCGAAGGTGAGCACGCCGCCGTTCCTCAGCATCGTCAGGAACACGCCGCAGCCGACCAGCGCGAACAGCACGGCCGCGAGGGCCTGTCCGTCGACCCGGCCGGTCAGCAGCTTGCGGACCTCGTTCTCCTCCTCGTCGTCGTACGGCACGAAGAGCCAGGCGAACCCGTAGAAGATGAGCCCGATGCCCCCGCTCGCGGCCAGCACCGCCAGGGTGATCCGGAAGATCACGGGATCCATGTCGGTGTGCCGGCCGAGCCCGGAGCAGATCCCCGCCATCACCCGGTGCTGCCGGTCGCGCCGGAACGCGCGCAGGGGCTGGACGCCGTCCCCGACGAGTGGCCCGGCGCCCTCGCCCGTCGTGCGGTCGGCGCCGGGCGTGCCCGCGTCGTCGCGCGACCCCTTGGTGCCGGGCGCGCCGGCCGCGCCGGGCGCGGCGCCCGGCGGCCCGGAGCCCGGGTCCGGGCGGGGTCCCGGGCCCGTCGCGGCGTGGTCGTGATCCGTCATGCGTCCATGGTGACGGCACGGCCGCCGCGAGGGCAGCCGGATCGACCCTGGCCGAACCCTGATATCGGCCCTGAGTCGAGACCGGGGATCGCGGGCACCACGGCCGGAGCTGTGAAGATCAGGGGCGTCTCCGGGTGGACCCTGATGACCCGCACCCGTGGCCGTGTGACCATCGATGGCATGCCGGAAGCCGCAGCAGCAGCGCCCCCCGTCGAACCGCGGCCGCCGCGCAAGCTCTACCGCAGCGGCGACGGCCGCTGGCTCGGTGGCGTCGCGCGGGGGCTCGCCGGGCACCTCGGGCTGCCCGTGGTCTGGGTGCGGCTCGTCTTCGTCGGCCTGCTCATGGCCGACGGCCTCGGCGCGCTGCTGTACGCCGCGTTCTGGTTCTTCGTCCCGCTCGGCGTCGGCGGCGTCGGCTGCCAGAAACCGCCGTCCCTGGTCGGCGCCGAGACCGCGCCGGACGGCCGCCGCAGGCTTGTGGCCCGCAAACCGGACAAGGGCCAGATCGTCGCGCTGCTCCTCATGGTCGTCGTGGCGATGGTCTTCGTGAGCAACGTCAACCTGGGCGGCGGGGCCAAGGCGTATCTCGTGCCCGCGGTCCTCGTCGCCGCGGGCGTCGCCCTCGTCTGGCGCCAGGCGGACAACGCCCGCCGGGCCCGCTGGGTCGAGGTCGGCAGCCGCCGGCGCACCCTCAGGCTGCTGCGCGGGGGCGCCGGTGTGCTGCTCGTCACCGCCGGCGTCTCCGGGATCTTCGTCCTGCAGGGTTCCGCCGCCCACCTCGGCTCCGTCCTGGAGGCCGCGCTCGCCGTCATCGTCGGCATCACCCTGCTCGCCGGCCCCTATCTGGTCCGTATGACCCAGGACCTGTCCGAGGAACGCCTGATGCGCATCCGCGCCCAGGAGCGCGCCGAGGTCGCCGCGCATGTCCACGACTCGGTGCTGCACACCCTCACCCTGATCCAGCGCAACGCGGAGAACGCCGGCGAGGTGCGTCGCCTGGCCCGCGCCCAGGAACGCGACCTGCGCACCTGGCTGTACAAGCCGGAGGGCACCGGCAAGGACGAGGAGGACGAGCCGGCCACCCTCGCCGACGCGGTCCGGCGCAACGCCGCGGAGGTGGAGGACAAGCACGGCGTGCCCATCGAGGTCGTGGTGGTCGGCGACTGCCCGCTCGACGAGAAGACGGCGGCCCAGATGCAGGCCGCGCGCGAGGCGATGGTCAACGCGGCCAAGTACGGTGGCGAGGGCGGCGCCGTTCAGGTCTACGCCGAAGTGGAGGGCAGGACGGTCTTCGTGTCCGTCCGTGACCGCGGTCCGGGCTTCGACCTCGACTCGATACCCGCCGACCGCATGGGCGTCAGAGAATCGATCATCGGCCGCATGGAACGCAACGGCGGCACGGCGCGGCTGCGCGCGGTGCCGGGCGGCGGCACGGAGGTCGAGCTGGAGATGGAGAGGGCGGAGAAGACGTCATGAGCGACCCGACCGAGGCGAACGGTACGGCGGGGGCGGCGGAGCCGGCCGGACAGGACGGGCCCGCCGACGGCGCGGGCGAGCGTCGCGTACGCGTGGTCCTCGTCGACGACCACCGCATGTTCCGCACCGGAGTGCAGGCCGAGATCGGCCGGACCGAGCAGACCGGTGTCGAGGTCGTCGGCGAGGCGGCGGACGTGGACCAGGCGGTCACGGTGATCACCGCGACCCGGCCCGAGGTGGTGCTGCTCGACGTGCATCTGCCGGGCGGCGGCGGGGTCGAGGTGCTGCGCCGCTGCGCCGCGTTGATGGCCGACACCGAGCGGCCGGTGCGGTTCCTCGCGCTGTCCGTGTCGGACGCGGCGGAGGACGTGATCGGGGTGATCCGCGGCGGCGCCCGCGGCTACGTCACCAAGACGATCACCGGCACGGACCTCGTCGACTCCGTCTTCCGTGTCCAGGAGGGCGACGCGGTCTTCTCCCCGCGGCTGGCCGGCTTCGTCCTCGACGCCTTCGCGTCCACCGACGCCCCGCCCGTCGACGAGGACCTCGACCGGCTCACCCAGCGCGAACGGGAGGTGCTGCGCCTCATCGCCCGCGGCTACGCGTACAAGGAGATCGCCAAGCAGCTCTTCATCTCGGTGAAGACCGTCGAGTCCCATGTCTCGGCGGTGCTGCGCAAGCTCCAGCTGTCCAACCGCCACGAACTGACCCGCTGGGCGACGGCACGCCGGCTGGTGTGAGCCGGGCCGGCTCCGGGGGCGCTTCTCACGCCACCCGGGTCGCCCCCGCGAACGGCATCTGGTCGATCGGGGCCAGGCGCACCGGCGCGGACGGGTTCGGGGCGTGGATCATCTGCCCGTTGCCCACGTAGATCCCGACGTGACTGATGCCGGAGTAGAAGAACACCAGGTCGCCGGGGAGCAGTTGGGAGCGGGAGACGCGTCGGCCCGCGCCGATCTGGGCGTAGCTCGTGCGGGGCACGGAGATGCCGGCCGAGCGGTAGGCGGCCTGGACGAGGCCCGAGCAGTCGAACGCGTGCGGGCCCGTCGCGCCCCACACATAGGGGCTGCCGAGCTTCTGGTAGGCGTACGCCACGGCGGCCGCCGCGCGGGAGCCGGGTGCCGCGGCCGGACCTGCGGCCGGCAGGGCGGTGCGCCCGTCCGCCGCGGCGGCGCGCGAGGCATGGCCGCCGGTGCCGCCGTCGGCCGTGACCTGGGCCCGCTCCGCCGGCGACAGGCGGTCCAGGAGCTGCCGGGCCGCGCCCAGCCGCTCCGTGATCGTCTCCTTGCGCCGCTTCAGCTCGGCCTGCCGGGACCGCAGCGAGGACAGCTCGATCCGGGCGGCGCCGCGCAGCCGCTCGATCTCCCCGAGCTGCTTCCGTACCCGTGCCACCGCCGCCGACTGGCGGTCGCCTGCCCGCTGGGCGAACGCGGTCCCCTCCAGGAACCGGTCCGGGTTGTCGGAGAGCGCCAGCTGGACGGCGGGGTCGAGGCCGCCGCTGCGGTACTGCGCCGCCGCGGCCTTGCCCAGCGCGTTCCGCGCCGAGTCGAGCCGTACCTGCCTGCGGGCCGTCTCGTCCTGGAGGGACTTCAATCGCCGCTGCGCCGTGTCCGCCTTCTCCTTCGCCCCGTTGTACTTCTCGGTGGCGACCTCCGCCTCCTGGTACAGCTTGTCGACCTTGGCCTCGACCTCGGCCGGTGTCAGCTCCGGCTCGGCATGCCCGGTGCCGTCGAAGGCCGTCGCCGTCGCCGCGCCCGCCAGGGCCAGGGTGGCGGCCGTCCGGGCCGTGTTGCCGCCGAGCGGGCGGTGCCGGGGCTTGCGGTGCGCTGCCACCTCGACCGTCACGTCCTTTCCTGGGTGCGGTTGCCGCGTCCGGCGCGGGGAGCCGGTCGCTGGTGGAGGACGCTAGGGCCGATGGTGACGGGTCGGTAACGGAATGTACGGAACTGGCAGCGGCGGAGCGGCTGGTGACCGTATGTGACCGCGATTCCGGCGCGGAGCCGCCGCCTTCGCGTGACGCGTTGACCGAAGCGGCACTTCCGGGGCGTGCGCGGCCCCCGGGGTGCTATGGGGGCGCCGGTCACCCGGGGGCCGGTGGCCGTCGGCCCCGGGGCCCCTGATTAGGCTCCGGGGCCATGGACGTACTCACCCACCTCTTCGTCGGCCTGCACATCATCGGCATCGCCTGCCTCCTCGGCGGCTTCCTCACCCAGATGAAGGCGATGGGCCAGGGCACCGCCCGGTTCGTCCCCGCCATGCTGCACGGCGCGCTGACCATGCTGGTCACCGGGGCGATCCTGGTCGGCCTCAACCAGGCCGACGACCACCACGTCAACAACATCAAGATCGGCGTGAAGCTGGCCCTGCTGATCGTGATCCTCGGACTGGTCTATGTGAAGCGGGACGAGGAGCGGGTCGACAAGCGCCTGTTCGGCGTGGTGGGCCTGCTGACCACGGCGAACGTCTTCATCGCCGTGCTGTGGACGTGACGTACGACCACGTCAGGCGCGGCCCGCTGCCCTGATCCCGGCGCGCGCCGTCACGACCGCGCCCGCGGCCACCGCCAGCCAGGCCGCGACGGCGACCCACAGCAGCACGTGTCCGAGGCCCCACAGCCACGGCGTGCCGACGGCCGACGCCCCGGCCAGCGAGGCCACCGCCGTCATCCCCATCGGGAACACCGTCGACCAGCGGCGCACGTCGTAGCGCGGGCGGGGCCGGACCACCTCCGCGAGCACCAGGACGACGTAGCAGGCCAGGTCGAGGGCGAGCAGCCCCACGGTCACGCTGTGCAGGACGTCCTGGTCGTCCTCGTTCCACAGATACAGCGCCGGGCCGCCGGCGGTGATCAGCTTCGCCCCGGCCAGTGCCGAGATGGCGAGCGCGCCGGCCAGCACCCAGTGGTCCCCGGCCCCGCCGAGCACCTGCCGGGCGTCGAACCGGGCCAGCGCGACCAGATACAGCGCCAGCCCCAGCCAGAACAGCACCAGCGCCGTGTGCGCGAGCCACGCCGTCGACTCCGCGGCGGCCAGGGTGACGCCGAGCACGGCGAGCCCCTGCGTGGCCACGCAGATCAAGAACACCGCACCGGGCATCCGCCGCCGCAGGCCCCGTCCGACGAGGAACAGCAGCACCGGCCAGAGCACGGCGGCCGGCGCGAGCAACGCCGCGGCGAGGGTGTGCCCGCCGAGCACGGAGATTCGGGTGCCGAGCACCGTCGTCGCGGCCACGGCGGTGAGCGCGCCCGGCGTCCGCGCCCCGGCCAGCCACCGCTTACGGTCGCGCAGCACACCCGCGACGAAGTCCACGGCGAGCGCCAGCCAGGCGACACAGCCCAGCGCCAGGGCGATCAGGGACAGGGTCTCGTACCCGGTCAGGTGCAGCCCCAGCGAGACGATGCCGGTCGCCATCACGGCGGCACCGGCCGCCGGCGGACGCTGCGCCCACCAGGCGCGAAGGGGTGAGGTGCCGGGCATGCGCCCGATGCTAGGGAGCACCGGGCGCACCGACGGCGTGGCACGCGCGCGTACGTAGCAAAAACGCGCGGGCGCGGGACACGGCGGGACGCGAACGCGTCCACGCGCGCGTGGACGCGAGCCCGACCGGGTCAGGCCGGCCGTACCACACTGTGGATGATCGAATCCCCGGCGTAGTAGATCGACTCCTCGCGGACGTAGGCGCCCGGCTTCGGGGCGTGAATCATCATGCCGTTGCCGATGTAGAGACCCACGTGGCTGACGTCGTCGTAGAAGAAGACCAGGTCACCGGGCTGTGCGTTGGTGAGGGCGACCGTGGTGCCGGCTTCGACCTGGCTGTAGGTGGTGCGCGGCAGGCTGACGCCCGCTGCCTTCCAGGCGGCCTGGGTGAGCCCCGAGCAGTCGTAGGAGTCGGGTCCGGTGGCACCCCAGACGTACGGCTTGCCGATCTGCGCGCGGGCGAACGCGATCGCCTTCTCGGCCTTGGTGGCGTAGGCGGAGCCGGACGAGGACGAAGAAGAGGAGGAAGGGGAGGAAGAGGAGGATGGGGAAGACGACGAAGACGACGAAGACGACGAAGACGACGAAGAGTCCGTGGAGTTCGACGCGTCGCTTTCCTGCCGGGCCGCCGCCTGCTCCGCCTGCTGCTTGGCCAGCTCGGCCGCCTTCCGCGCGGCCTCCTCCTGCTTGCGCTTCTCGATCGCCGCGAGCCGTGCCTTCTCCTCCGCCGACAGCTTGGACAGCAACTGGCGCGCGGTGGAGAGCTTCTTCTGGACGGTGGCCTTGGCGGTCTGGAGTTCGTCCTGCGACTCGGTGAGCGTCTCCAGGCTCTTCGTGGCCTCCCGCCGCTTCTTCATGGTCGCCGACTGCTCGGTGACGTAGTCGTCGACCGCGGACTTCTGACGCGAGGTCAGCCGGTTCATCAGCTGGGACCGGTCGAAGTAGTCCTGCGGGGTGTCCGCGAGCAGGAAGGTGGCGGTGTCGGGGGCGGCGGCCCCCGTCCGGTACTGCGCGGCGGCGAACGCCCCCAGTTCTTCACGGGCCTTGTTGAGCCGGCCCGTGCGCCGGGCGACGTCGTCCAGGAGGGTGTCGACCTGCTTGCGCTGCTTGCCGGTCTTCTCCTTGGCCGCGTTGTACTTCTCGGTCGCCGACTCGGCCTGCCGGTACAGGTCGTCGACCTTCCGCTGCACCTCCTCCACGCTCGGCCGGTCGCCGTCGGGAGTGGGGGCGGCGTTCGCCGTCTGGGAGAGCAGGGCCACGGAGGTGAGGGCGGCGGTGGCCAGGGCGGGGGTCCGTATGCCGGCCGCGCGGGTACCCGCGGAGCGCGACTTGCGATGCGACGCCAAGAAAGGCGACTCCTTCCGTGCTCCGCCTACCGAGTTAGCTGTCGGGTTCGGGCGGGTGGTTCGGAAGGGTTGCCCTACGGCCGTTCCCCGCGCGGGGGTTGGGCCGATTCACCCCAAGGTCGGTGTGGGTCCCCGGCTCCGCGCACCATGCGGGCGCGCCGGACTCGGCGGTGGCCGTACGGCCCGGCGACGTTCGCCGGTGGGGGTCGTACGGCCTGCCCGGCACGGTAGCCAACTCGTGTGGCGCCTGTGAAGGTTGATGGGTGATATGCCCGATACATTTTCGTGACCTGCCGGGGGGATGCCGTCTGGGTGACAGGGCGATTCCGTACGGTGAGCGGTTTGCGCGGCCTGCGCCCGGAACCGGACCCGCCGCAGGAACCGGGCCATCTTCCCGGGGCGGCGGCGGGTTGTCGGTGGCGCGGCCTAGACTCGGAGAGCGATGAGCAGCCTCTTTGACGACAGCTTCCTGGCGGACCTCCAAGCCCCCCGCGGGCAGGACGAGGAGCCCCCGCCGCCGCCCGAGGACGATCACGCTCCGGAGCCGGTTCCGGACGATCTGTTCGGCGGGAAGTTCGACGTGCCCCCGGACCGGGACTCCTATTACGGCAACGGCGCCCCACGGCCGGTCATCGACCCGGCCGCGCTCCTGCACGGGCTGAACGACAACCAGCGCGCCGCCGTCGTGCACGCGGGCTCCCCGCTGCTCATCGTGGCCGGCGCCGGCTCCGGCAAGACCCGGGTGCTCACGCACCGCATCGCCCATCTGCTGGCGGAGCGCAAGGTGCACCCGGGGCAGATCCTCGCGATCACCTTCACCAACAAGGCCGCGGGCGAGATGAAGGAGCGCGTCGAGCAGCTCGTCGGCCCGCGCGCCAACGCCATGTGGGTGATGACCTTCCACAGCGCGTGCGTGCGCATCCTGCGCCGTGAGAGCAAGCGCCTCGGCTTCACCTCGTCCTTCTCGATCTACGACGCCGCCGACTCCAAGCGTCTGATGGCCCTGGTCTGCCGCGACCTGGACCTCGACCCGAAGCGCTTCCCGCCCAAGTCCTTCAGCGCCAAGATCTCCAACCTGAAGAACGAGCTGATCGACGAGGAGGACTTCGCCGCCCAGGCGAGCGAGGGATTCGACAAGACCCTCGCCCAGGCGTACGCGCTCTACCAGTCCCGTCTCCGCGAGGCGAACGCGCTCGACTTCGACGACCTGATCATGACGACGGTCAACCTGTTGCGCGCCTTCCCGGACGTCGCCGAGCACTACCGCCGCCGCTTCCGCCATGTGCTCGTGGACGAGTACCAGGACACCAACCACGCGCAGTACGCCCTGGTGCGCGCACTCGTCGGGACCGCCGAGCACCCGGTGGACGTGCCGCCGGGCGAGCACGACCTGCCGCCCGCCGAACTGTGTGTCGTGGGCGACGCCGACCAGTCGATCTACGCCTTCCGCGGCGCGACCATCCGCAACATCCTCCAGTTCGAGGAGGACTACCCGGACGCGACGACGATCCTCCTGGAGCAGAACTACCGCTCCACGCAGACGATCCTGTCCGCCGCCAACGCCGTCATCGAGCGCAACGAGTCCCGCCGCCCCAAGAACCTGTGGACCAACGCGGGCGCGGGCGCCACCATCACCGGGTATGTCGCGGACACCGAGCACGACGAGGCACAGTTCGTCGCCGACGAGATAGACCGGCTGACCGACGCGGGCGAGGCCAAGTCCGGCGATGTCGCCGTGTTCTACCGCACCAACGCCCAGTCCCGTGTCTTCGAAGAGATCTTCATCCGCGTCGGCCTGCCCTACAAGGTCGTCGGCGGAGTCCGCTTCTACGAACGCAAGGAGGTCCGGGACGTCCTCGCCTACCTGCGGGTGCTGGCCAACCCGGAGGACTCGGTCCCGCTGCGCCGCATCCTGAACGTGCCCAAGCGCGGCATCGGCGAGCGCGCCGAAGCGATGATCGACGCACTCGCGCAGCGCGAGAAGATCAGCTTCTCGCAGGCGCTGCGCCGCGTGGACGAGGCGTACGGCATGGCCGCCCGGTCCACCAACGCCGTCCAGCGGTTCAACGTGCTGATGGAGGAGCTGCGTACGATCGTCGAGTCCGGTGCCGGCCCGGCGACCGTCCTGGAGGCGGTGCTCGAACGCACCGGCTACCTCGCCGAGTTGCAGGCCTCGACCGACCCGCAGGACGAGACCCGGATCGAGAACCTTCAGGAACTCGCCTCCGTGGCCCTGGAGTTCGAGCAGGAGCGGGGTGAGGGAGAGACGGCCGCGGGAGGCACGCTCGCCGACTTCCTGGAGCAGGTCGCGCTGGTCGCCGACTCCGACCAGATCCCGGACGAGGAGGAGGGCGACGGCGTCATCACCCTGATGACCCTGCACACCGCCAAGGGCCTGGAGTTCCCGGTGGTCTTCCTGACCGGCATGGAGGACGGCGTCTTCCCGCACATGCGCGCCCTCGGCCAGACCAAGGAACTGGAGGAGGAGCGGCGCCTGGCGTACGTCGGCATCACACGCGCGCGGGAGCGGCTCTACCTCACCCGGTCCACCATGCGCAGCGCCTGGGGCCAGCCCTCGTACAACCCGCCGTCGCGGTTCCTGGAGGAGATCCCGGCCGCCCACCTGGAGTGGAAGCGGACGGGAGCCACGGCGCCCGTGTCGTCCGGACCGGCATCCGGCATCGCGGCGTCGCTGTCGTCGTCCCGCTCCCGCTCCTCCGTGGCGGGTGCGTCCGGGTTCGCCACGCGCAGGACGTCGGAGAAGCCGGTGGTCTCCCTGGCCGTCGGCGACCGGGTCACGCACGACCAGTTCGGGCTCGGCACGGTCGTCGCCGTGGCGGGCACGGGGGACAAGGCCCAGGCGACGATCGACTTCGGAGACTCGAAGCCCAAGCGGCTGCTGCTGCGGTACGCGCCGGTGGAGAAGCTGTAGTCCCTTGAGTCGGGCCCCTGCCGACCGGCGGGGGCCCGCGGACGGGACCTTGAGCCAGTGAGTGGGCCGGCGGTGCTTACGTCGGGTCGAGTCCGTGGCTGCGCAGCCACGGCAGCGGGTCGATCGCCGAGCCGCCGGCCGGGCGCACCTCGAAGTGCAGGTGCGGACCGGTGGAGTTGCCCGAGTTCCCGGAGTACGCGATCGGCTGCCCGGCCTTGACGGACGTACCGGAGACGACCCGATAGCTGGAGAGGTGGCAGTACCACGTCTCCGTGCCGTCCTTCGCCGTCACGATCATCATGTTGCCGTAGGCGCTGTTCCACTCCGTGCGGACGGTGCCGTCCGTCGCGGCCAGCACCGTCGTGCCGTACGAGACGGGAAAGTCGATACCGGTGTGCACGGACATCCAGTTCACGCCGGCCTGGCCGAAGTAGGCGCTGAGCCCGTGCTGGGCGACCGGGATCGCGAACTTGGGGCGCAGCCGCTCCCGGAGCGCCGCCTCGGCCTGCGCCTTCTTCTTCTCGGCGTCCTGCTGGGCCTTGAGGTCGATGCGCTCCTGCGTGCGGCTGGCCCGGTCGGCGAAGTCGTCGGCGCCGGCGGAGAGGCTTTCGAGCTGGGTGTCCAGCTTGTTGTTGGCGGCCGACGGTTTCACCGGCGTCGCATCGGAGGCGGAGGCGGTGGTGTCCGTGCCGTCGTCGGTCAGACCGCCCACCGAGGCGGCGGCGATTCCGGCGACCCCCATCACACAGGCCGAGGGCACGGCGATGGTCAGCAGCGCGGAGCGTTTGGGGGGCGGGCGGCGCCGGGAGCGGGCCGCGGCGCGCGAGCCCGTGCGCGAAACGGGCGCCGGGGTGACCTCTTCCTGGTCGTCGAGCAGCGGCATCGCCGCGGGCAGTTCACCGGTGGCGGCCGACTCGCCCTCTTCCGGGGCGCGTTCCTCGTAGGCGGCCTGCGCTGCGTCCTCATAGCCGGCTTCGTCGTACGTGTTCTGCTCGTACGCGTTCTCCTCGTAGGAATGCGCTTCGTAGGCGTTCGCTTCGTACGAGGTCTGCTCGAACGTGCCGGTCGTGTGCTGGTCGAAGGGCTCGGCCCGCTGCTCGGACTCGGCGCCGTCGGAGTTCCACTGCGTGGCGTCGTACGCGCCGGTGTCGAACGCCTGGGTGCCCCACTCCCACTGCTGGGTCGGGTCGGCACCGCCAGGCCGGCCGGCCTGGTCGGCCTGGAGCCAGGCGCCGGAGTCCCACTGACCGCTGGTCTCGGGCGATGAGCCCTGCTGCGGCAATGTCCACGCCGTGGCGTCGTAGGCACCGCTGTCGTACACGGCCTGGTGCTGCGCCGCATACGAGTCGTAGTTCACGGTGGCGTTGGCCCCCGTCGACCAGTGCGTGCTGTCGTACCCGCCGGTGGCCCCGGCCTCTCCCGGGAGATTGCCGAAGAGTGGGTCGGCGTCGAAGGCCGCGGTGGCCTGCGCGCCAGACGGAAATCCGTTGGCGTCGTAGCCGCCGTACGTGGTGAAGTCGCCGTACTGGGCTTCCTGTGCGCCGTGGGACGCGTAGTGCGCCGAGGCCGCTTCGGAAGCCGGAGTCGGGGTGGTCAGGGTCCCCGACGGGTGACGGTCGTTCACCAACTTCTCTTTCGCCTCGACAACAGGGGCTGCCAGAGCAGTGCGGCGACTGTACCCGGCGGTACGTGGGCGCGACAATCTTCCGCTGGTTTCGCGTCCGCAGGAAACGGGCATTCGGCCGTGTTTCGGGGGACCGTGGACGCGGGTTTGGCCTTGTGTTCGAAGAGTGTTCGATGGTCGGGGGGTGTCCGGGAGCGCGAGGGCGCCCGATGTGGGACGTGCGGCCGCGTTGTGCGGTCGTGTCGCGGGGTGGTTCTGCCGGCCGGCCGGGCGGTCCCGTCGCGCCGGGCCGCCCCTGGATCCGGTCGGGAGCCGGTCGGGAGCCGGTCGGGCGGCGGCCAGCCAGGTGTTCCTGGGCCGGACGCCGCCCGCTCTCCGCCTGCCCTTTCGTTCAGGCCACGGTCAGCCCGGTGGGACCGGCGACGACGCCCGTGTCCGTCGGCCCGGCGTCGAGCACCTGTCGTATGCGCGCCGCGACCGCCGGATGCACCGGCAGGGCGAGGTGCCCTATCCCGGTCACCGGCACGTTCTCCGCCAGCAGGTCGGGATGGTCGAGGCAGGCGCTCTCCAGCGGGTCCATCACCGAGTCGAGGTCGCTCCAGAAGCTCACGAACCGCGTACCGCAGTCGGGCGCGGGCAGAGCCAGCTCCTCGATGACGTCCGAACCGGGCCGCATCTGGCGCACGATCGGGTGGGCGTTCGCGAGCGGCACGGCCCGGGTGCCGGAGTGCGGGGTGCCCAGTGTCACCAGGGTGCGGATCCGGCTGTGACCGCCCAGGCGCTGTACGTAGTAGCGCGCGATCAGCCCGCCCAGGCTGTGCCCCACGATGTCCACCTGGGGGCTGCCGGTGCGCGCGCAGATCTCCTCGATGTGCCGGCCGAGCAGTTCCGCCGCGGTGCGTATGTCGCAGGTCAACGGAGAGTAGTTGAGTGACTGCACATGGTTTCGGCCCTGCTGGGCGAGATTGCGGCGCAGCAGGACGAAGACCGATCGGTTGTCGATGAAACCGTGCAACAACACGACCGGGAGTTCTGGCCGGGCCGGCAGCTGCGCGGCGCCGTTCGGCGGGGACGGGGCCTGGGAGCGGCGTTCCTGGATGATGCCGGTCGGATAGAGAAGGAGGTGTCCCGCGAGGATCGTGACCTCCAGGGCGGTCGCCTTGAGGAGGGTCACGGAAAGTCCCGCCAATCTGGCGGGCAGGAGGAGCTGGTAAAGCGGACGAAGGGGCTGCACTGCCCTGGTGACCATCATGGCCGACCTCCTGTCGGCACACAGGAGGACGTCTCTGTCCCCCGTGTGCCCTTATGGGAAGCCGTGCGCAGGGTGGATCCAGGGTGCGTGCCGTGCACGCCGCGTGCCTTTCGTGTCCCTGCGGACCACGCTGCGGCTCCCGAACATGTCCCACTGTGTGATTTCCCCCTCGGTCGCCGCCGTAAAACTGCCGGTTGCGGGATGCTGGGGATAACGCCCGTTCACTTCGCGGCCGGTGGCGGACCGCGCGGACTGTGCGGTACTTGTCGGTACGGATGGATCTAATCGCTTCATGGAGGCAGTGATGGGTGTGACAGCCGGTCCGATCCGCGTCGTGGTGGCCAAGCCGGGGCTCGACGGTCATGACCGTGGGGCCAAGGTCATCGCGCGGGCGCTGCGCGACGCCGGCATGGAGGTCATCTACACCGGGCTCCACCAGACGCCGGAGCAGATCGTCGACACGGCGATCCAGGAGGACGCGGACGCCATCGGTCTGTCCATCCTCTCCGGAGCGCACAACACCCTGTTCGCGGCCGTCATCGACCTCCTCAAGGAGCGCGACGCCGAGGACATCCTGGTCTTCGGCGGCGGCATCATCCCCGAGGGGGACATCGCGCCGCTCAAGGAGAAGGGCGTCGCGGAGATCTTCACTCCGGGCGCGACCACGGCGTCGATCGTGGACTGGGTCCGGGAGAACGTACGGCAGCCGGCCGCTTCCGGCGGCTGACCCCGGCGGCCCGCTTCCGCGGCTTGGGTTGCTTGAGGCCGCTTGGACCGCCTTGGGCCGCTTCAGCCGTTGCGGCCGACTCCAGGCTTCTTGGGCTGATGCGGTGACTCGCGTTGCTTGAGTCGGTGCAGCGGAATGAGGCGAATGGGGGAACGAGGGGGCCAACAGCCGGTGCCGCGGCGCGAGTAGACCTGGCACCCGATGCCGCGGCACAGGAGACTTGGGCACTCGGTGCCGCGACATGCGCGCTCTGGCACCCGATGCCCGCGGCGCGTGATTCCCCGGCACCGGGTGCCGCCCCGTCAGGAGTCAAGGTGGCCCGGCCCGTCGCGACGGCCCCGGCAGCGAACCCAGCCATCTCCGAGCCCCATACCGTTGAGAATCCACCATTCGGCTTACCCCGCGGAGTTCCACGGCACCTTGCCGCTCGACCCGCCGCCGCGCTCCTGAGGCGGGCGCTGTTCGGCTGTGTCGTGGTGGTGTCTGGCCTGGCCGGTCGGCTCGACCCGGCGCGTCCGCGCGGCACCGTGCCGTTCCGAACGGGCCGTGGTGGTGCTGTGTCGTTCCGTGCGGGCCGTGGTGGTGCCGGGCTCGCCCGACGCCCCGGGCTGTAGCCGCACCCGTGGGTGCCTCAGGTGTCGGCCGGTGTCAGTTCCCGTGCCATGTCGGCGCGCAGCCGCAAGGTGGTCACCAGTCGCTGGAACGCCTCCGCCCAGTAGCCGCCCGCGCCGGGTGACGCGTCCTCCCGCTCGTCCGGCACCGCCAGCAACCCGTCCAGCCGCGAGGCCTCCGCGGGGTCCAGACACCGCTCGGCGAGCCCCATCACCCCGCTGAAGCTCCAGGGATAACTCCCCGCGTCCCGGGCGATGTTGAGCGCGTCCACCACCGCCCGCCCGAGCGGCGCCGCCCAGGGCACGGCGCACACACCGAGCAGTTGGAACGCCTCGGACAAACCGTGCGTCGCGATGAACCCCGCCACCCAGTCGGCCCGTTCCGCCGCGTCGAGCGTGGCCAGCAGCTTCGCCCGCTCAGCGAGGGACACCGCTCCCGGCCCGCCCGCCTCGGGCACGGCGGGCGTCCCGAGCAGCGCCCGGGACCACTCCGGGTCCCGCTGCCGCACCGCCGCCCGGCACCAGGCCGCGTGCAGCTCGCCCTGCCAGTCGTCCGTCACCGGCAGTTCCACGATCTCCCGGGGCGTACGTCCGCCGAGTCGCCGCGGCCAGGTCCCCAACGGTGTCGCCTCCACCAACTGGCCCAGCCACCAGGACCGTTTCCCTCGCCCCGCGGGGGGTGCGGCCACCACGCCGTCTCGCTCCATCGCGGCATCGCACTCCAGTGGCGCCTCCACCACGATGGTCGGCGCGCCGTGCGTGTGGTCGACCGCCACACAGGCACCGGCACGGATCGCCATCCGCGCCGCCAGCGCCGAACCGGGCAGCGCGGACAGCAGCTCGGCCGCCATCGCCCGCACATTGCGGCTCCGGTCGGCCAACGCCTGCTCCATGAACGGCTCGTCGTCGCCGGACAGTCCCGAACGCAGCGAGTCGAGGAACATCAGCCGGTCCTCCGCGCGCTCGGTCGCCCACGTCGCCGCCAGCAACTCGCGTGCCGTCGCGGGCCGCACCGCACGTACCGCGGCGAGCAGGGCGACCCGTTCGGCGAACAGGCCTTCCTCCCAGAGCCGTTGCATGCCGTCGGCGTCATCGAGGTCGGGCAGCGACGCGCCGCCGCCCGGTGCCGCGCGCAGGGCGAACCGCCAGTCCGGATTCAGCCGGGCCAGCCACAGCCCCCGCGGCCCCGCGAACGCGAGCGCCGCGGGGCGCAGGTCCGTGCGCCCCCGGGCCGCGTCCAGCAGCGCGGGCAGTGTCTCCGGCGGGGCGGCGTAACCGTGCGCGTTCACCGCGGCCAGCCACTGGGGCAGCAGCTCCATCAGGTCCGGCGAGGCGCCCCGGCGACCGCCGCCCGTGCCGGGGCGGTCGGCCAGCAGCAGGGCGAGCCGCCGGGCCGCGGCGACGGGCAGGGCGGGACGCGGATCCTCGGCGGCCGGCTCCGGTCTCCGGGCCGCCGCGGCCGGACGCAGCCCGGCCCGCCGCCGTACGGTCGCCACGGCTGCCGCGTCCAGCAGCGCCACCGGTGCCGCTCGGTCCGGCCCACCCCCGGCGAGCGGGCGCCGATCGGTGCCGAGCAGCGCCGTGGTGACCAGGTCCTCCCAGGAGCCGACGGCGAACGCGCCACCCGCGGTGCCGCTGGCTTTCGCGGTGCCGCTGGCTTTCGCGGTGCCGCTGGCTTTCGCGGTGCCGCTGGCTTTCGCGGTGCCACCCGCTTTCGCGGTGCTGCTCGCTTCCGTGGCGTCTCCGGCTTCCGTGGCGTCTATGGCGTCGATGCGGTCAGTGGGGTCCATGGAGTCCATGCGGTCAGCGGCGTGCCTGGCGTCCGTGGCATCCATGGCGTCCAAGCGGTCAGTGGGGCTTTTGGCGTCCATACGGTCGCTGGGATCCGTGGTGTCCGGCAGAGCGGCTGCCCCCCGCACCGCAGCGCTGCTCCCGTTCATACGTCTCCTTCTGATCGGGTCTCCGGTGGTCTCCGGTCGGTTCAGCACAGGGCCACCGCCTCCCCGGCGCCCTCCGGCCAGGCCGTCAGCGGGGTGAAGCCACGGTGGCCGCACTCGCCGAACACCTTGACCGGGGCGCCCCCGGACAGGGCGACCAGCCGCCACAGCCCGGGGCGGGAACGGGCGGCCGGGGCCAGCGGCAGCGCCCCGTCGGCGTCCGCCAGCTGCCAGGAGTCGCCGTCCGGCGTGGGGACGACCCGGTCCAGCGTCACCGGCACCGCGTCCAGCCACGGGTCGTCCCGCAGGGCCTCGCCGTACCGGGCGACCGCACGCGCCGTCGTCTCGCCCGGCGGCCGTATCGCGGCGGGTGCGGGCGGGGCGAACCGCTCCCCGAGCGCCGCCCGCAGCTGTCCGGCGCCCGGGTAGACGGACACCTCCGCCTCCAGGGCCAGCCCTACCGGCAGGGCCTGCTCGGGGGCCCGGCCCGTCGCACCGTAGGAGAGGAGCAGGCAGGTGCGGCCCGATCCTTCGCCGTACAGCCAGATGCGGCGCGTCGTCAGCTTGGCGTCCGCCGTGTCGTACTGGGCGAGGACCAGCCAGCGGTCCCGGGCCGACGGGCCGTCCGGCGCGGCGGGCAGTCCGACACGGGACCGGACGGTCGCCGCCAGGCCGTCCGGCAGCCGTTCCCGGCGCAGCCAGCCCTGGTCGAGGAGGTGCAGCAGCGCGCACTCCTCCAGCAGCCGCACCGGCCAGCCCGGACCGGACGCCGGTATGGCGCCCAACTCCCGCACCCGCGCCGCCAGTCCGGGGGCCTGCGCGTCGACCATGCGGGCCGCCGTCTCCTCCCACAGGCCGTAACCCGCCTGTTCCGCCGAGGCCAGGCCGCCGCGCAGCAGGTCGGCGAGGCGCTGTTCCAGTTCCGTGGCGCCCGCGGTGACCCGCTCGGCCCTGCGCTCCGCCCGGCGCCGGGCCGCCTCGGGATCACCGGATCCGGCGGCGGAACCGCCCGCGGCCTCGGTCCGCTTGTCCTGCGCCCGCTTCTTCCGCCCCGCTATCCACTGCTCCGCCCAGTCCGGGGCCCGCCCCGTCGGCACCGCGGCCTCCCCGCCGGCCCAGAGCAGCAGCAGCCCCAGCGCGTGTTTGCACGGAAACTTGCGGCTCGGACAACTGCACTTGTACGCGGGGCCGGACGCGTCCGCGATGTCCACCACCGTTTGATACGGCTTGCTGCCACTGCCCTTGCATAGTCCCCACACCGTCCCCTCGTCGGAACTCCCCGCCTCGGACCACGGCCCGGCCGCGCCGAGTTTGCTTCCCGCTTTGCGTGATGCGGCGTCAGGCGCCAGTGCCAGCACCTGGTCCGCGGTCCAGCGCACCCCCTGCTGAGTCATGCCATCGAAGGTAGATCCCCCCACTGACAATCGACCCTGCCAGGGCGTTTCCGCAGGTCAGAGCGATTGTCAGTGGTGTGGTGCACGGTGGACACAGATCCGAACCGGCCGAGCTGGAGGGGGCCTCAGCCATGTCTGTGTCCGTGGAACCTACGTCCGTCGAACCGAGCCAGAACGACTCCGCGCCCGCGAACGCGGCGCAGGCGCTGCGTCCGCACGCCGAGGACGCCTTCGCCACCGAACTCGCCGTGCTGGCCGCGCAGGACGACCGTCCGCGCCCGGCCCGCTGGAAGCTGTCGCCGTGGGCGGTCGCCACCTATTTGCTCGGCGGCACCCTCCCGGACGGCACGGTGATCACACCGAAATACGTGGGCCCGCGCCGCATCGTCGAGGTCGCCGTCACCACGCTCGCCACCGACCGCGCCCTGCTCCTGCTCGGCGTGCCGGGCACGGCGAAGACCTGGGTGTCCGAGCATCTCGCCGCCGCGGTCAGCGGGGACTCGACGCTGCTGGTGCAGGGCACGGCGGGCACCCCCGAGGAGGCCATCCGCTACGGCTGGAACTACGCGCAGCTGCTCGCCCACGGTCCGAGCCGGGACGCCCTCGTGCCCAGCCCGGTGATGCGGGCCATGGCGGAGGGCATGACGGCCCGGGTGGAGGAGCTGACCCGTATCCCGGCCGACGTGCAGGACACGCTGATCACGATTCTGTCGGAGAAGACGCTGCCGATACCGGAGCTGGGCCAGGAGGTGCAGGCGGTCCGCGGCTTCAACCTGATCGCCACGGCCAACGACCGCGACCGCGGCGTCAACGACCTGTCCAGCGCGCTGCGCCGCCGCTTCAACACGGTGGTGCTGCCCCTGCCGGCCGACGCCGACGCCGAGGTCGACATCGTCTCCCGTCGCGTCGACCAGATCGGCCGCTCCCTCGACCTGCCCACGGCGCCCGACGGTATCGACGAGATCCGCCGCGTCGTGACCGTCTTCCGTGAACTGCGCGACGGCATCACCGCCGACGGCCGTACGAAGCTGAAGTCGCCCAGCGGCACGCTGTCCACCGCCGAGGCGATCTCCGTCGTCACCAACGGGCTCGCCCTGGCAGCCCACTTCGGCGACGGAGTGCTGCGGCCGGGCGACGTCGCCGCGGGCATCCTGGGCGCCGTCGTCCGCGACCCGGCGGCCGACCGCGTCATCTGGCAGGAGTACCTGGAGACGGTCGTCCGCGAGCGTGACGGCTGGAAGGACTTCTACCGGGCCTGCCGGGAGGTGAGCGCGTGAGCGACGCCCGACCCCTGCTGCTCGGCGTGCGGCATCACGGTCCGGGGTCGGCGCGGGCTGTGCGGGCCGCGCTGGACGCCGCCGCGCCCGAAGTGGTGCTGATCGAGGGCCCGCCCGAGGCCGACGCCCTCCTGCCGCTCGCCGCCGACCCGGGGATGCGGCCCCCGGTCGCGCTCCTCGCCCACGCCGTGGACGAGCCCGGCCGCTCGGCGTTCTGGCCGCTGGCCGAGTTCTCCCCCGAGTGGGTGGCCGTCCGCTGGGCCCTGGAGCACGAGGTGCCGGCCCGCTTCATCGACCTGCCCGCCGCTCACACGCTGGCGTGGCGCAAGGAGGAGGAAGAAAAAGGCGAAGAAGAAGAGGAGAAGGGCAAAGAAGAGAAGGGGGAAGAAGGGAAGGGGGAAGAAGGGAGCGGGCCTGCCGACTCCGTGGACGGCACCGACGGCCCGCCCGGCCGCCCCGCCGAGCACACCCTTCGCCTCGACCCGCTGGCCGTGCTCGCCGAGACCGCCGGATACGACGATCCCGAGCGCTGGTGGGAGGACGTCGTCGAGCACCGGGGCACCGGGGACCCGGAGAAGAGCACCCGGGGCCATGAGGCCGCGCTCGCGCCGTTCGCCGCGCTGGAGGAGGCGATGACGGCGCTGCGGGAGACATACGGCGCCGGCGGGCATGATCGGGACCTCGTGCGGGAGGCGTATATGCGGCTCCAACTGCGGGCCGCGCAGCGGGAGTCCGGCGAGCGCGTGGCCGTGGTGTGCGGGGCGTGGCACGTGCCCGCGCTGCGCCGGAAGAGCGCCGTCACCGCCGACCGGGCCCTGCTGAAGGGGCTGCCCAAGGTCAAGGTGGACATGACGTGGGTGCCGTGGACGTACCGCAGGCTGTCCCGGGCCGGCGGCTACGGGGCGGGCATCGACTCGCCGGGCTGGTACGGGCATCTGTTCGGCGCCCCGGACCGGCCGGTTGAGCGATGGCTGACCAAGGTGGCGGGGCTGCTGCGCGAGGAGGACCGGCTCGTCTCGTCCGCGCATGTCATCGAGGCGGTCCGGCTGGCCGGGACCCTCGCCGCAATGCGCGGACGCCCGCTGCCGGGGCTGACCGAGACGACCGACGCGGTGCGCGCGGTGATGTGCGACGGCTCGGACGTGCCGCTGACGCTCGTGCACGACCGGCTGGTGGTCGGCGATGTGCTGGGGGAGGTGCCGGACACGGCGCCCACCGTGCCCTTGCAGCGGGACCTGACCGTGCTGCAACGGCGGCTGCGGCTCAAACCCGAGGCGTTGGAACGGGAGTTGGAGCTGGACCTGCGCAAGGAGACCGACTCCGGGCGCAGCCGGCTGCTGCACCGGCTGCGGCTGCTGGGCATCGGCTGGGGCGAGCCGGCCCGGTCACGGGGCAGCACGGGCACGTTCCGGGAGACGTGGCGGCTGCGCTGGGAGCCGGAGCTGTCCGTGCGGGTCGCCGAGGCCGGGGTGTGGGGCACGACGGTGGTCGCCGCCGCGACCGCCAAGGCCGAGGCGGACGCCACGGCCGCGCGGGCGCTCGCCGAGGTGACCGCGCTGGCCGAGCACTGCCTGCTGGCCGGACTGCGCGACGCGCTCCCGACGGTGATGCGGGTGCTCGCCGACCGGGCCGCGCTCGACGCCGATGTCGGCCATCTCGCGCAGGCACTCCCCGCCCTGGTCCGCGCGCTGCGCTACGGCGACGTGCGAGGCACGGACACCAAGGCGCTCGCCGAGGTCGCCGCGGGCCTCGCCGAGCGGATCTTCGTCGGCCTGCCACCGGCCTGCACCGCCCTCGACGCGGACGCGGCCGAGCAGATGCGCGGCCACGTGGACGCGGTGCACGGCGCGGTGGGGCTCCTCACCGATAGCTCCGTCGCGAGCCACGGCGGCCTGCGGGCCCGCTGGCGCTCGGTGCTGCGGTCGCTGTCCGGCCGGGACACCGTGCCCGGGGTCATCCGCGGCCGGGCCGTGCGGCTGCTGCTGGACGAGGGCGAGGTGGGGCAGGACGAGGCGGCCCGCCTGATGGGGCTCGTGCTCTCGCCGGGCACCCCGCCGCAGGACGCCGCCGCCTGGATCGAGGGCTTCGTGGGCGGCGGGGGAGGCATGCTGCTCGTGCACGACGAACGGCTGCTGGGGCTGGTCGACGCATGGCTGACCGGGGTGCCCGCGGACGCGTTCACGGATGTCCTGCCGCTGCTGCGGCGGACGTTCTCGGCGTACGAGCCGGGCGTGCGGCGGACCCTCGGCGAGCTGGTGCGGCGCGGCCCTGGAGCGCGGGGCGGCGCGTCGGCCGGCCGGACGGCGGGCATACCCGGGTTCGCACCCGAGCCCGACATCGAGCGCGCGGAAGCCGTACTGCCGTTGGTGCGGCTGCTGCTCGGACTGGACACCGACGACAAGGACCTGGCGCAGGTGGGCACATGACGACCACACAGACCATGACGGGGTCGGCCGCCGGCGGCTCGGCCGAGCCGGACGCCGCCGGGGAGCGGCTGCGGCGCTGGCGTCTGGTGCTCGGCGGCGACTCCGCCGACGGGACCGGATGCACGCTGCGCGGACAGGACGCGGCGATGGACGGCGCGCTCGCGGCGCTCTACGGAAAAGGGGACAGACCGCAGTCGGGGCGGGAGCGTTCGGCGGGGCTCGGGGCGTCCGCCCCGTCCGTGGCCCGCTGGCTCGGCGACATCCGGACCTACTTCCCCTCGTCCGTGGTCCAGGTCATGCAGCGGGACGCCATCGACCGGCTCGGTCTTGACTCCCTGCTGCTTGAGCCGGAGATGCTGGAGGCGGTGGAGGCCGATGTGCACCTCGTCGGCACGCTGCTCTCGCTCAACAAGGCGATGCCGGAGACCACGAAGGAGACCGCACGGGCGGTCGTGCGCAAGGTCGTCGAGGACCTGGAGAAGCGGCTCGCCACCCGGACCCGGGCCACGCTCACCGGTGCCCTCGACCGCAGCGCCCGCATCAACCGGCCGCGCCATCACGACATCGACTGGAACCGCACGATCGCGGCCAACCTCAAGCACTATCTGCCCGAGTACCGCACGATCGTGCCGGAGCGGCTCATCGGCTACGGCCGCGCCGCCCAATCCGTGAAGAAGGAGGTCGTCCTCTGCATCGACCAGTCGGGATCGATGGCGGCGTCCGTCGTCTACGCCTCCGTGTTCGGGGCGGTGCTGGCGTCCATGCGGTCCATCGACACCCGGCTCGTCGTCTTCGACACGGCCGTCGTCGACCTCACCGACCAACTGGACGACCCCGTCGACGTGCTGTTCGGCACCCAGCTCGGCGGCGGCACCGACATCAACCGGGCGCTTGCCTACTGCCAGTCGCAGATCACCCGGCCGACCGAGACGGTGGTGGTGCTCATCAGCGACCTGTACGAGGGCGGCATACGCAACGAGATGCTCAAGCGGGTCGCGGCGATGAAGGCGTCGGGGGTGCAGTTCGTGGCGCTGCTCGCGCTGTCGGACGAGGGGGCGCCCGCCTACGACCGTGAACACGCTGCCGCGCTCTCCGCATTGGGTGCGCCCGCCTTCGCCTGCACGCCCGATCTGTTCCCCGAGGTCATGGCGGCGGCGATCGAGAAGCGGCCGCTGCCGATACCGGACGGCATGTGAGGTCCGGGGCGGAAAGGGACATGACCGGCTATCGGTATGGGGGGCTTGCGCACCCTCGGGCGCCCCGTGCAAGGATCGGTGCCCGCGTTGCGCCGACCCGTCATTCGTTCCGCCGCACGGGAGGACCCACCCGCTCTTGGTCTCAGCAGCAGCTCTGTCCGGTGCCGTTGTGCGCGTTCGGCGCACGGCTGGCGGGCGGCGTGCGCTGCGACTGGCGGTGCTGGCGGGCGCCCTGGTCGCCCTCGGACTCCTCTGCGGCCAACGAGCACACGCAGCCGACGTGCCCCCGCCCTCGGCCGGACCGGCCGCGGACCCGACCTCGGCCGCAAGGGCCTCGTCCCCGCCTTCGGCCGGGCCGGCTGCGGAGCTGACCTTGGCCGTAAGGGCCCCGTCCCCGCCTTCGGCCGAATCGGCCGCGGGCCCGACCTCGGCAGTTTCGGTCTCGGGCCCGGCTTCGGCCGTAACGACTCCGGGCCCGGCCTCGGCCGTATCGGCTTCGTCCGTGGTGACTCCGACCGGGGACACGGCGCGGGCTCTCACGGGTGATGGGCCGCAGACCTTCCTGGGGAACGCGGCGCGGGCCCTCACGGGCGCCGCGCCACCCACTCGGAGCCGACCGGTCGGCTCCCCTGGCAGACCCACACCCGTGTCCCCACAGGCGCCCGCCCCCGTGTCCGGCCTGACCCTCGCGTCTGGCTTCGCCTCGGCATCTGTGCCAGCGTCCGGTTCGGCGTCTGCTCCTGGGTTCGGCCTGACCCTCGTGCCTGGCTTCGCCTCGGCATCTGTGCCCGCGTCCGGTGCGGGGTCCGCCCCCGTGTCCGGCCTGACCCTCGCGTCTGGCTTCGCCTCGGTGTGCGCTCCCGTGTCCGGTCCGGCGTTCGCCCCCGTGTCCGGCCTGACCCTCGCGTCTGGCTTCGCCTCGGTGTGCGCTCCCGTGTCCGGTCCGGCGTCCGCCCCCGTGTCCGGCCTGACCCTCGCGTCTGGCTCCGCACCGGCATCCGCTCCCGCGTCTGCCCCGGCGTCTGCTCCTGGGTTCGGTCCGACCTTCGCACCTGGCTCCGCCTCGGCATCTGTGCCCGCGTCCGGTGCGGCGTCTGCTCCTGGGTTCGGCCTGACCCTCGCGTCTGGCTCCGCCTCGGCATCCGCTCCCGCGTCCGGTGAAGGGTCCGCCCCCGTGTCCGGCCCGACCCTCGCGCCTGGCTCCGCACCGGCATCCGTGCCCGCGTCCGCCCCCGCACCGGGATTTGTGCCCGTCCCCGTGTCGACTGCCGCCTCCGCCCTCGCAGGGGAACCGGGGGCCGGGGCCGTGGTTGGGGCTGGGGTTCAGGGTGTGGTGCGTTTCGTTGTCGGTGGGGTCGTGGGTGATGTGGTCGGGGTGGTGTCCCGGACCCTGGATGAGGCGTGGACGGCGGTGCCGGCGTTGCCCGAAGCGCCCGCCGCGCCCGCCTGGCCCGCGCTGCCCGCGCTGCCCGGGGGGACGGCGGCCCCGTTGCCGTTGCCGTCGCTGCCCGGACTCTCCGAGTTGCCGGGGCGGCTGCTGCCCGCGCCGGTCACCTCGGAACCCGTACCGGGGGAGCGGGGCGAGCCACAGGCGTCCCCCGAACCGGCCCCGCGCACCGGTGAGCGGACCGCCGCGCACCGGGCGCCGGCCGTCGCCGTTCACGGCCCGTACGGCACCGCCGTCGCCCCCGCTCCGGGGCCCGCGGCGCACGGCGGCGGCCATCGCGTCGCCGCCGCCGTGGACAGCCCGCCCCACCCCGCCCCCGCCGGCGACCCGGACGGCACGGTGGGCAAGTCGGCCCTCGACGGCGGCACTTCGCGCCATGCCGACATGCATGCCTGCACCCCGCAGCACCGGGCGCCGCTGCGGCTCGTGCCCGGTACCACCGTGCGGGTCGCCGCGCCCGGGACCCGGGACAGGCACCAGGACATCCCGGTCTTCCCCGGCTAGCACAGGTTCGGCCGGCTCCCCGCACGGACCGCCACCCACCCCCGGATGCGCCCGCACCCGCCGCACCCGCGCACGGGCCGTCGACGGCCTCTGACGACCGCCCCGCGCGCCGGATGTGACCGGTCGACGAGACGGGCATGGGCGCATGCGACTGGTGTGACTGGCGTGGCCGGCGAGCCGCCCACCCCCACCGACGCCGTGGGGCAGTCGGAGCCGGACGGCCGAATGCCGTCGGCGCGTCCGGCCCGCACCCCACGGGCGGGGCGGGCAGGTCCCCATTGGGGTGGGGATCAACCGCCCCGGGCCCCTCGGGGCCCTTCAGAGGCCTCACCGGGTCAACCCCAGCCCGGTGAGGCCTCGCCCCTGCGGCACGCCGTGCCAGCAAACCGGGCATCATGTGACAGGTATCACCGCTCAGGTGTGACCCGTGATTTAGAGGCCCCCCTGAAGCAGCGATAACCTGCGAGACGGACATGCCGCGCGCTCGGACACCGTGTGCGCATCCCTTGTGACACATGCGGACGTCACGTTGCCCTTCGCGGCACGCCCACGCATCCAACGAACCGCGAGATCACTGATAGGGACGGAAGCGCGTGGACCTGTTCGAGTACCAGGCGAGGGACCTCTTCGCCAAGCACGATGTACCGGTGCTGGCCGGTGAAGTCATCGACACGCCTGAGGCGGCGCGCGAGATCACCGAGCGGCTGGGCGGCAAGTCCGTCGTCAAGGCGCAGGTGAAGGTCGGTGGTCGTGGCAAGGCCGGTGGCGTGAAGCTGGCCGCCTCCGCGGACGAGGCCGTCGCCCGTGCCACGGACATCCTCGGCATGGACATCAAGGGCCACACGGTCCACAAGGTCATGATCGCCGAGACCGCCCCGGAGATCGCGGAGGAGTACTACGTCTCCTTCCTCCTCGACCGCGCCAACCGCACCTTCCTCTCCATCGCCTCCGTCGAGGGCGGCATGGAGATCGAGGAGGTGGCGGCCACCCGCCCGGACGCCGTCGCCAAGACCCCGATCGACGCCATCGACGGGGTGACGCCGGAGAAGGCCCGCGAGATCGTCGCGGCCGCCAAGTTCCCGGCCGAGGTCGCGGACAAGGTCGCCGATGTCCTCGTCACGCTGTGGGACACCTTCATCAAGGAGGACGCCCTCCTGGTCGAGGTGAACCCGCTGGCCAAGGTCGCCTCCGGTGAGGTCATCGCCCTCGACGGCAAGGTGTCCCTGGACGACAACGCGGAGTTCCGTCACCCGGAGTTCGAGGAGCTGCACGACAAGGCCGCGGCCAACCCGCTGGAGGCCGCCGCCAAGGAGAAGAACCTCAACTACGTCAAGCTCGACGGCGAGGTCGGCATCATCGGCAACGGCGCCGGCCTGGTCATGTCGACCCTGGACGTGGTCGCGTACGCCGGTGAGAAGCACGGCGGCGTCAAGCCCGCCAACTTCCTCGACATCGGCGGCGGTGCCTCCGCCCAGGTCATGGCCAACGGCCTGGAGATCATCCTCGGCGACCCGGACGTGCGCTCCGTGTTCGTCAACGTCTTCGGCGGCATCACCGCCTGTGACGAGGTCGCCAACGGCATCGTGCAGGCCCTGAAGCTGCTGGAGGACAAGGGCGAAGAGGTCACCAAGCCGCTCGTCGTCCGCCTCGACGGCAACAACGCCGAGCTGGGCCGCAAGATCCTCTCCGACGCCGCCCACCCGCTGGTGCAGCGCGTCGACACCATGGACGGCGCGGCCGACAAGGCCGCCGAGCTGGCCGCCGCCAAGTAAGCACTCAGGACGAGGACACCAACACACCATGGCTATCTGGCTCAACAAGGACAGCAAGGTCATCGTCCAGGGCATGACCGGCGCCACCGGCATGAAGCACACCAAGCTCATGCTCGGTGACGGCACCAACGTCGTGGGCGGCGTGAACCCGCGCAAGGCGGGTCAGACCGTCGACTTCGACGGCACCGAGGTACCGGTCTTCGGCACCGTCAAGGAGGCCATCGAGAAGACCGGCGCCGACGTCTCCGTCATCTTCGTGCCGGAGAAGTTCACCAAGGACGCGGTCGTCGAGGCCATCGACGCCGAGATCCCGCTGGCCGTCGTGATCACCGAGGGCATCGCCGTGCACGACACGGCCGCCTTCTGGGCGTACGCCGGCAAGAAGGGCAACAAGACCCGCATCATCGGCCCGAACTGCCCCGGCATCATCACCCCGGGCCAGTCGAACGTCGGCATCATCCCGGGCGACATCACCAAGCCGGGCCGCATCGGCCTGGTCTCGAAGTCCGGCACGCTGACCTACCAGATGATGTACGAGCTGCGGGACATCGGCTTCTCGACGGCCGTCGGCATCGGTGGTGACCCGATCATCGGCACCACGCACATCGACGCCCTGGCCGCCTTCCAGGACGACCCCGACACCGACCTGATCGTCATGATCGGTGAGATCGGCGGCGACGCCGAGGAGCGGGCCGCGGCCTTCATCAAGGAGAACGTGACCAAGCCGGTCGTCGGCTACGTCGCGGGCTTCACCGCCCCCGAGGGCAAGACCATGGGCCACGCCGGCGCCATCGTCTCCGGTTCGTCCGGCACCGCCCAGGCGAAGAAGGAGGCCCTGGAGGCCGCCGGCGTCAAGGTCGGCAAGACGCCGACCGAGACGGCCAAGCTGGCCCGCGGCATCCTCGGCAGCTGAGCCACCGGGCGCAGCCCGGCGGCGGAAGCGGCGGCCGGTCCGGCAGCCGACGAAGGGGTCCGCATCCCGACCGGATGCGGACCCCTTCCGTCTGCTCGGTGAGAGAACCCGCTCAGCGGGTGAGCGGTACCAGCCGTTCCGGCCCGTTCGCGGTCTCCGTGCGCAGCTTGGCCCGCAGGTGCTGCTCCGTGTTGGACAGCGGGCCCAGTGCGGGCTTCTGCGGAACGCCCCGCACCGCATGCGCCGGGGCGAGCGGGGCTTCGTAGTGCGTCGGCGCGGTGCGCAGTGTGAGGGCCGTCGAACCGATGATGGCGACCGTGAAGGCGATGGCGGCCCGGGTCCAGAAGCGGTTCCGGCGCTCACCGCGGGTCCGCACCGGCTCCGGCTTCTGCGCCCGCAGCCGCTCCGTGGAGGCCAGCTCGGCCAGCCGCCGGTGGAGCAGCGCGGGGTCCGACAGCTCCGGGACGCGCGCGGCCAGTTCGGCGCGGGCGTGCGTGAGCCGGTTCGCCGCCGCCGGGGTGCTCGCCTCCGTCTCCGCGGCTGTCTCGGGCAGGCCGAGCCCGACGCCGTCGTACAGCACGAGCGTGCGGCGGTACGACGGCGGCAGGCTGAGGAGCGCCTTCAGCAGGACCCGGTCGCCGGGGTCGGCGGGCGGGGGTTCGGGAAACCGGTAGCGCGGGCGGAAGCGGTGCCAGGGCGACAGGGCGCACTCGTACGCCGTCGCCCGCACCCAGCCCGCGGGGTCCCGGTCCCGGGCCACCTCCGGCCAGTTCTGCCAGGCCAGTTGGAAGGCCCGTTCCACGGACTCGCGGGCGAGTGCGCGGCGCCCGGTGAGGAGATACGTCTGCCGTACGAGGGCGGGGGCGCAGAACGCGTAGAGGGCGTCGAACGCCTGAGCGGGCGTCAGGGTGGGACTCTGCGTCACTGTACGCCCTTTCGTGTGATAAAGAACATAAACATATATTGAGCGACACTTCGGTGGTTCGCCCGTTACACCCGGAAAGCGCGTGTCGTTGGGAGCATGGCGGTCGTGACGCAGATGACCGCTCGCCGACCGTCGTTGTCGTCCCTGCCGGCCCGGCTGCGCGACCGCTCGCCCGGCTGGGGCGCGAGCCTCGTGGGCGGCGTGATCGCGGCCGGTCTCGGGCTCGGCTCGTCCGCCGTGCTCGTGCTGGTGCTGTGGATCAGCTCGCCGTACCCCGACAGCGGGCCGGGCGGCGCCCTGCACCTCGCCGCCACGCTGTGGCTGCTCGCGCACGGGGTCGAACTGATCCGCACCGACACACTGTCCGGTGCCCCCGCGCCCATGGGCATCACCCCGCTGCTGTTGCTTCTGCCGCCGGTGTGGGCGCTGTACCGGGCGGCGCGGGACGCGGTGGACGCGCCGGAGGACTCCGACGGGCCGCCGCCGGTCGCCGCGGGCACGGCATGGGCCGGCGTCGTCCTCGGCTACCTCGCCGTCGCCGGCCTCGCCACCCTGTATGCCAGGGGCGGCGAGTTGCGGCCGGAGTGGGGCTGGGTCGCCGTGTGCGTGCCGCTGATCGCCGCGGGCGCTGCGGGCGTGGGGGTGTGGACGGCGTACGGCAGGCCGCCGGGGTCGCCGGCGTCGCTGCCGGGCCTCGCGGCGCTGTGGCCCGAGCGGCTGCGCCGCCCGGCACCCGGGCCGGGCCCTGGAGCCGGACCGGGCTCCGGCCTCGGTACGGCCGCACGGGCCGCCGGCGCCGGGGCGGGGGTGCTCGTCGGGGGTGGGGCGCTGCTGCTCGCGGTGTCCCTCGTGGCGCACGGCGGGACGGCCTACGAGTCCTTCCTGCAGCTGACGGACGGCTGGTCCGGGCGGTTCGCGGTGCTGCTGCTGTGCGTGGGGCTGGTGCCCAACGCGGCCGTCTGGTCGGCCGCCTACGGTCTCGGGCCCGGGTTCGTCCTCGGTACCGGGCATGTGGTGTCCCCGCTGTCCTCCGATCCCGCGCCGCTGCTGCCGCCGGTTCCGCTGCTGGCGGCGGTCCCGGACGCGGGGACAGGGGGGCCGTACAACTGGGCGGCCGGGGCGGTTCCGGTGGCGGCGGGGCTGACCGTGGCCTGGTTCGCGGTCGCGGGGGCGGTGGGACGGCGGGGCACGCGTCCGGGCGCGGACGCGGGTGCCGGCAAGGACGCGGCGGTGGTGGGGGCCGGGCGGTCCGCTTGGTCCGCCGCACGGACCGCGGGGGTGGTGGTGCTGGCCGCGGGGATGTGCGCGGCGCTGTTCGCGGTGCTCGCCGAGGCGGCGGGCGGGCCGCTCGGGACCTCGGCGCTCGCCCGGTTCGGTCCGGTGTGGTGGCAGTCGGGCGGCGCGGCGGGAGCATGGATCGTGGGCGTGGGCGTCCCGGTGGCGTTGCTGGTACGGGCGTGGCGACTGCGGACCTGGCGGGTGCGGGTGTGGCTGTCGCGGGGGAGGGGTTGGCTGTCCCGGGGGTGGCGGAGGACTGCGGCCGAGCCCAAGCGGAGGTCGGAGCCGGAGTCCGAACGGAAGACGAAGTCGAAGCCGGAGCGGAAGGCGGAGGGCGTCCGGGTGGCACAGGGGGCGGAGCGAGGTGGAGGCTCGGCGGGGTCCGGCGGGTACGACTTGCTGCCGGCCGACGATCCCGGGGGCGCGGCGTGGCATGACGGGACGTCCTGGGAGGCGCGCTCCCACCCCCACCCACCGTCCGACTCGCTCAGCTGAAAAAGGGGCCGTCCGCTGAAGTGGGGTGGTGTGCGCCCGGAGTTGTGGTCAGGTGTTGGTGCCCAGGAGGGTTCGGAGTTCCTGGGGGAGCAGGTGGTTGCAGGACTGCTTGGCCTCGTTGGTCAGGGCGTCGTTCACGCAGGTGTAGTAG
This sequence comes from Streptomyces sp. NPDC004629, assembly GCF_042873595.1. Lineage (NCBI taxonomy): Bacteria > Bacillati > Actinomycetota > Actinomycetes > Kitasatosporales > Streptomycetaceae > Streptomyces > Streptomyces sp. NPDC004629. Next base: position 165,181 of record NZ_JBIALO010000001.1, read on the forward strand.
TCGCGGTAGACCAGTTGGGCCGTGAACGTCGCGGCGACCAGGCTCAGGGCCAGCGCCGCGGTCACCAGACCGCTGACCGCCGCCGCGGTCTGCGGCCGGCCGGTCTGCGGGCGGCCGGTCTGCGCGGGCGCGGGACTGTCCGGGTCAGGGGTGCGCGGCTTGGCGCGCAGCGCGGTGATGCCCCAGTACAGGGCCAGCGCACCCAGCAGCAGAGCCACGTACGGCCAGCTGAACAGGGCGAAGAAGAAGGCCCACATCCCGCACAACAGGGCGTAACGGGCGCGCCGCTGGGCCGGGTCCGTGGGGTCCCAGCGCAGGCCGGGGCCGGGGGTGCCGCCGCCCGGGCCCTGCGGACCGGTGCCGGGGCGATCGCCGAAGCCGCCGGAGGAGCGCCCCGGCTGCCGGTCGCTCCACTGGCTGCCCCAGGAGGAGGGCCGCTGCGGGGTGCCGTTCTCGTCCGAGGAGGAGTCGTCGTCCCCGCCCTTGGGCCGCCGCGGCTGCCACGGACGGTCCGGCGTGCCCTCCGGCGGCGGCGCGAACGGGTTGTCGTCCTGCGCTGCGCCGCCCCGCTCGTCCCCGTTCTGTCCGCCCGAAGGTGCGTCGGGCGGTGAGGCCGGGCGCTCCCGCACCAACACGGCACCACGCTCCCCTCCCTGCACCGGCTGCGGGGGGAACGTGAGGAGTCGCAGACTGCGGTCCGGCATCAAGTGAGCGTCTTCCCCTAGGTGATCACGGTTGTCTGACGTGAGCTGACACTTCGGCAACGCACCGCACGACGACAGCGTTCCCGAACCGCTCCCTCCCAGACGCTACCTTCCGGCCATGCCCCCGTCCCGTGGGGGCCTTCCCGTATGCCGGTATCGTTGCTGACGGCCGACTGCTTCGTAGAGTTCCCCGTATCCAGGGGCGCGAAGCAATCGTACGAATGTACAAAACGTCGTACGGGTGCGGCCGTCGTACCGAAGCCATTCCCCGAGAAAGGGCCCCACCGTGGCCGCCAAGCCCGAGGTCAAGCGCCTCGTCGTGCTGGTCTCCGGATCCGGCAGCAATCTGCAGGCGCTCCTCGACGAGATCGCGACCAAGGGCGCCGACGCATACGGCGCGCGGATCGTGGCCGTCGGCGCCGACCGTGACGGCATCGAGGGGCTGGCCCGGGCCGAGCGCGCCGGGGTACCGACCTTCGTGCGGCGGGTCAAGGACTACGCCACCCGCGAGGAGTGGGACGCCGCGCTCGCCGAGGCCGTCGCCGCCCACCGGCCCGACCTCGTCGTCTCCGCGGGGTTCATGAAGATCGTCGGCAAGGAGTTCCTCGCGCGGTACGGCGGACGCTTCGTCAACACGCATCCCGCCCTGCTGCCCAGCTTTGCCGGGGCCCACGGAGTGCGGGACGCGCTCGCGTACGGCGTCAAGGTCACCGGTTGCACCGTCCACTTCGTCGACGACGGCGTCGACACCGGGCCGATCATCGCTCAGGGCGTGGTGGAGGTCCGGGACGAGGACGACGAGAGCGCGCTGCACGAGCGCATCAAGGAAGTCGAGCGAAGGCTGCTCGTCGAGGTCGTCGGCCGGCTCGCCCGCCACGGCCATCGCATTGAGGGACGAAAGGTAGTTATCCAGTGACCGCCGAGAGCATCGAGAGCGGTAAGCGGCCCATCCGGCGCGCGCTCGTCAGCGTCTACGACAAGACCGGGCTCGAAGAGCTCGCGCGCGGGCTGCACGAGGCCGGCGTCGAACTCGTCTCCACCGGCTCCACCGCCGGGCGGATCGCCGCGGCCGGCGTGCCCGTCACCAAGGTCGAGGAACTCACCGGATTCCCCGAGTGCCTGGACGGCCGGGTCAAGACCCTGCACCCCAGGGTCCACGCGGGCATCCTCGCCGACCTGCGGCTGGAGAGCCACCGGCAGCAACTGGCCGAGCTGGGCGTCGAACCGTTCGACCTCGTCGTCGTCAACCTGTACCCGTTCCGCGAGACCGTCGCCTCCGGGGCCTCGCCCGACGAGTGCGTCGAGCAGATCGACATCGGCGGGCCGTCCATGGTGCGGGCCGCCGCCAAGAACCACCCGTCCGTGGCCGTCGTCACCAGCCCCGAGCGGTACGCCGATGTCCTCGCCGCCGTGCGGGACGGGGGCTTCGACCTCGCCACCCGCAAGCGGCTGGCCGCGGAGGCGTTCCAGCACACGGCGGCCTACGACGTGGCGGTCGCGAGCTGGTTCGCGAGCGAGTACGCGCCGGTCGACGCGTCGGGCTTCCCCGACTTCCTCGGCGCCACCTGGGAGCGCGCCGACACCCTGCGCTACGGCGAGAACCCGCACCAGCCCGCCGCCCTCTACGTCGACGGCACCGGCGGCGGCCTGGCGCGCGCCGAGCAACTGCACGGCAAGGCGATGTCGTACAACAACTACACGGACACGGATGCCGCCCGTCGTGCCGCGTACGACCACGACGAGCCGTGCGTCGCGATCATCAAGCACGCCAACCCGTGCGGCATCGCGATCGGCGCGGACGTCGCCGAGGCGCACCGCAAGGCGCACGCCTGCGACCCGCTGTCCGCGTTCGGCGGTGTGATCGCCGTGAACCGGCCGGTCAGCAAGGAGATGGCGGAGCAGGTCGCCGAGATCTTCACCGAGGTCATCGTCGCGCCCGACTACGAGGAGGGGGCCCTGGAGGCCCTTGCCAAGAAGAAGAACATCCGGGTGCTCAGGGCGGCGAACGGCCCGTGCAACCGGGTGGAGGCCAAGCCGATCGACGGCGGTGTCCTGCTCCAGGCCACCGACCGGCTCCAGGCCGAGGGCGACGACCCGGCCACCTGGACACTGGCGACCGGTGAGGCCCTTACCGCCGAGGAGCTGCGGGAACTGGCCTTCGCCTGGAAGGCCTGCCGGGCGGTGAAGTCCAACGCCATCCTGCTCGCCAAGGACGGGGCCTCGGTGGGCGTCGGCATGGGCCAGGTCAACCGGGTCGACTCGGCGAAGCTGGCCGTCGAGCGGGCCGGCGCCGAGCGCGCCGAGGGTTCGTACGCTGCCTCCGACGCGTTCTTCCCCTTCCCGGACGGTCTGGAGATCCTTACCGCGGCCGGCGTCCGGGCGGTCGTCCAGCCCGGCGGCTCGGTCCGCGACGAACTGGTCGTGGAGGCCGCGGAGAAGGCCGGCGTCACCATGTACTTCACCGGAACACGCCACTTCTTCCACTGACGTGGCCGCGGGGGCAGCGGGCCGCAGGGGCGGGTTGCGGTTCGTCGGCGGCTGCGGCTCGTGGGGGTTGTCCGCGCAGTTCCCCGCCCCTGAGGTCGGACCGGCCGAGCCGCTCGACTGGCACCGGTTTCCAAGCTGCTGGGCGAAGACACACCAAGGGCCGTGTCCCCCTGTCCGGGGGGCACGGCCCTTGGCTGTGGTCGGCGTGCGGACGCGGTGCGCGTCCCGACGGGTCAGTTCTGGACGACCATCGTGCTCGCGGCCTTGTCGTGCCAGCCCTGCTGGCGGCCGGACTTGTCCCAGAACGGGGACAGGTACACGACCAGTTGGCCGATGCCGCAGACGAAGCTGCCGACCATCGGGATGATCCAGCGGATGAACGCCGAGCCGAGGCCGGGTTTCTGGCCGGTGTCGGCCTTCACCACGCGCAGGCCGACGGCGAGCTTGCCGAGGGTCGCGCCCACCAGACCGGTCATCAGCCACTCGTAGAGCAGACCGGCGATGGCCAGGACGCCGATGACGGCGCCGAAGGAGGCCGCGAAGTCCGAGCCCGCGTCGTTGATGCAGCTGTTGTAGTTCGCCGCGTTCGGGTCGCAGTCCTTCACCGAGCCGAGGGAGCCGGCGACGCCGATGGCGGCGAAGACGAAGTAGATGATGAACAGGATCACGAAGTCGATCACGCGGGCGCCGAACCGGCGGCCCATCGACGCGACGCGCGGTCCTGCGCCACCGCCCGGGTAGCCGGGCTGCTGCGGGTAGCCGTAGCCCTGCTGCGGCGGGATGCCCGGGGCCTGCGGGTAGCCGTAGCCGGGCTGACCGGGCGGGCCCGGCTGCTGCGGGTAGCCGTAGCCCTGCTGGGGATCCTGCGGCGAGCCGTAGGGGTTTTGGGGCGAGCCGAAACTCATGGCGGGATTTCCTCCGTTGTACTGCGGGGACGACGCGGATGGCGCGGAGGAACGTCAGAACATGAGCGGTTTGCCCCCCAACACGGACCGCGGTACTGCGCCGTTCATCGTTATATCTGGCACAAGTCCTTGTCCAGCCGCATTCGCCAGGCGTTGTGCAAGTGCAACATCGGCGATCTTGGACGAACCGGGACTCCGGGGAACGGGCGGCCCCGGATTGGAACCAGAGGGCGGTCATCCGGGAGGATGGGGGGCATGACCGCCCAGATTCTCGATGGCAAGGCCACCGCAGCCGCGATCAAGTCCGATCTGACCGCCCGCGTGGCGGTGCTCAAGGAGAAGGGCATCACGCCCGGCCTCGGCACGATCCTGGTCGGGGACGACCCCGGCAGCCAGAAGTACGTCGCAGGCAAGCACCGGGACTGCGCCCAGGTGGGCATCGCCTCCATCCAGCGCGAGCTGCCGGGAACGGCGACGCAGGAGGAGATCGAGGCGGTGGTCCGCGAGCTGAACGAGGACCCGGCCTGCACCGGCTACATCGTCCAACTGCCGCTGCCCAAGGGCATCGACGAGAACCGCGTCCTGGAGCTGATGGACCCGGACAAGGACGCGGACGGCCTGCACCCGATGAACCTGGGCCGTCTCGTCCTGAACGAGCCCGCCCCGCTGCCCTGCACCCCCAACGGCGTGCTGACCCTGCTGCGCCGCTACGGCGTGGAGATCAAGGGCGCCGAGGTGGTGGTCGTCGGCCGCGGCGTGACCATCGGCCGTCCGATGCCGCTGCTGCTCACCCGGCGCAGCGAGAACGCCACGGTCACCCAGTGCCACACCGGAACCCGTGATCTGTCGTCCCACCTCCGGCGCGCGGACATCATCGTCGCGGCGGCCGGTTCCGCCCATCTGGTCCGGCCCGAGGACGTCAAGCCGGGCGCCGCGGTCCTGGACGTGGGCGTCTCGCGCAGCGCCGACGGCAAGATCGTCGGCGATGTCCACCCCGATGTCGCCGAGGTGGCCGGGTGGATCTCCCCGAACCCGGGCGGCGTGGGCCCGATGACCCGCGCGCAGCTGCTCGTCAACGTGGTCGAGGCGGCGGAGCGCAGTGCCGGCTGAGAACACCCACCCGGACGCGGAGACGACGGTCCGCGACGCGATCAGCGCGCCCGATGCCGCGGGGCGCCCCAAGCGGGCCACGCGCCGCTTCCCGCTGTTCACCAGGGACACCGCGCGCCCCGAGGGCGGCGGCCGGGCCGCGTCCGGCGATCTGCCGGCGCCGGCCCGCCAGTGGCCGTTGCTCGTCGTGCTGTCCGCGGTCGCCCTGGGCCTGCTGCTGACCGCCCTCGACGTGGTCCGGTACGGGACGCTGCTGATCGGCGCCGCCCTGCTGGCCGGGGCGGTGCTGCGCTGGGTGCTGCCCGGCGTCGGCATGCTCGCCGTGCGCTCGCGCTTCACGGACATCGCCACCTACGGCGTGCTGGGGCTCGCGATCGTCCTGCTGGCGATGATGGCCCAGCCCAGGCCGTGGCTGGAGATCCCGTTCCTCAAGGACACCCTGCACTTCACGCTGAACCAGTAGACCCGACGCACCCGAAGGCGCACGTCCACCGGGCCGGTGCGCTCGGCCTTACCCGGTGCCCTTACCCGGTGCTCTTACGGGCGGACGGCGGCCCGTCCCCTCCCCCGAGGGGAGACGGGCCGCCGTCGCGTCTCCACCCTCCCGTGCCACGAGTGGCCCGTTCAACGCCTGTCCGGACGCTGTGGCACGGAAGTGACCGTTCCGGTACGGTGTCCGCGCCCTGCGACAAGGAGAGGCCCGCGGGTGCCCCGACCGTCCCCGTGACGTGCGAGGTCACCACTGCGTGCGCAATGTACCGATGTCCCGACACGTTCGGGGATACCTCGGAAAGCACCCGCACAGCCGGGCTAACGTGGCCAATCGCGACGCTCCGGTGGACCGGGTGCCGGGCGGCGTGCAACGGTGCATGCCCAACGGGTCCGATGCTCCTGTGCGCCCCCTCTCACGGAACTGCGATCCTTAGGGGACGCATCCCTGTGGGTAGCCAGAACGGGGACTGGCGACGGGGTGCCACGCGGGGGAAGCGCGGGGCTACGCCGGGACCACAACAGCACCGACCGGGGGAAAGAGGGGGAAACCCATGCCTCGCTGGAAAGCCTTGCCCGATGAACTCGATCCGCAGATCAAGGAGTTCGCGAGCCAGCTGCGGCGGCTCGTGGACCGCAGCGGGCTGAGCGTCGCGGCGCTGGCCGACCGCACGGGCTACAGCAAGACGTCCTGGGAGCGTTACCTCAACGGACGGCTCCTCGCGCCGAAGGGCGCGATCGTCGCGCTCGCCGAGGTCACCGGCACGAATCCCCTCCACCTCACCACCATGTGGGAGCTGGCCGAACGCGCCTGGAGCCGTTCGGAGATGCGGCACGACATGACCATGGAGGCGATACGCATCTCGCAGGCGCGCGCCGCGCTCGGGGAGTTCGGCGGGCCTCAGCCGGGCGGGAGCGGGAGCGGCCAGGCCCGCAAGGGCGGCAGCGCGACGGCGACGCCGGGGGTCGCGGGCCCCACCGGCGTGTCCCCGACGATCCCGCCCCAGCCGACGGCGCCCGACGCCGACGCGCGCGAGGGGGCCGGGCGTACGCCCGGAACGGGCGTCAACTCCTGGGGAATGGCCGGATACCAGGGTCCCTCGCGGGCGGGCGGCCGTACGCCGTCGCCGTCCGCGCCGCCCGCTTCCGCTGCCTCCTCTCCCGGCGCATCCCGTCACTCCGCATCCCCTGCCGCCGCATCCCCGAACGGTGCCGGTTGGACCCCGGGTGCCCCGGGCCCGTACGGGCGGCCGCCGCAGGGGCCGGGCAGCGGCGCCCCCGCGTCCCGGAGAGCGGGCGGCAAGCGGCGGGCGGCCATGTTCCTGGCGGGCTTCGTCGGAGTGCTCGTCGTCATCGCGGCCGTCTTCTTCCTGACCGACGGCGGCGGTGACAAGGAGAACGAGGGCACGGACAAGTCGCCCTCCCCGTCCGCGAGCACCGCGGCCGACCTGCCCCCCGGGGTCAAGTGCGTGGGCAGCGGCTGCACGGGCAAGGACGCCGAGACCATGGGGTGCAGCGGCGACCTGGTGACCACCGCCGAGACCGCCGCCGTCGGTCCGACCACCGTCGAGGTCCGCTACAGCAAGACCTGCGGCGCGGCGTGGGGGCGGATCACCGGCGCCGGGCAGGGCGACGAGGTCCGTATCGCCGCCGGTACCACCAGCCGCACCGGCACGGTCACCGAGACCGGCGACACCATCGCGTACACGCCGATGGTGGCCGTGAAGACCGCCGCGGAGGCCAAGGCCTGCGCGACCCTGTCCACGGGCCAGACGGGCTGCACACCGTAGCGACGGCGGGGGTGGTGCGCCCGCCGTGGCTTCGCGGGCCGGCGACGCCCCCGCTGCGAAGAATCGCCGTCGGATGCGCATGGTCCGCGTCATCGTGGGCACGCGAACCCTACCCCCACGGGATCCGGGTTCCGGACTCCCCGAGCGGCGGCCGCCCTCGTCCCAGCTCTCCCGGACGGGCGGCCGCCTCTTCCGGGGGTCTGTGGGGTGGGCCACACGGGGCGGGCAGTCCGGGATACCGGATGCGCGATAGCCTGACCGCTGGATCTCTCTTGACGCCAAGAGATCGATCAACCGAACCGTGATCGATCATCGCGGCGGGCGCCGGTCACAAGCCGGGCGGGATCCCGTACCCCCGGGGCAGGGACGCCCCACCGCCAGCTGTCATACGGAGAACGCCATGACCCGCACTCCCGTGAACGTCACCGTCACCGGCGCGGCCGGCCAGATCGGTTACGCCCTGCTCTTCCGCATCGCCTCCGGCCAGCTGCTCGGCGCGGACGTGCCGGTCAAGCTGCGCCTCCTGGAGATCACCCCGGCGCTGAAGGCGGCCGAGGGCACGGCCATGGAGCTGGACGACTGCGCGTTCCCGCTCCTTCAGGGCATCGACATCACGGACGACCCGAACGTGGCCTTCGACGGCGCGAACGTCGCCCTCCTCGTCGGCGCCCGGCCGCGCACCAAGGGCATGGAGCGCGGTGACCTCCTGGAGGCCAACGGCGGCATCTTCAAGCCGCAGGGCAAGGCCATCAACGACCATGCCGCGGACGACATCAAGGTCCTCGTCGTCGGCAACCCGGCCAACACCAACGCGCTCATCGCGCAGGCCGCCGCCCCGGACGTACCGGCCGAGCGCTTCACCGCGATGACCCGCCTGGACCACAACCGCGCGCTGACCCAGCTCGCGAAGAAGACGGGCTCGACGGTCGCCGACATCAAGCGCCTGACCATCTGGGGCAACCACTCCGCCACCCAGTACCCGGACATCTTCCACGCCACCGTCGCCGGCAAGAACGCCGCCGAGGTCGTGGGCGACGAGAAGTGGCTGGCCGAGGAGTTCATCCCGACCGTCGCCAAGCGCGGCGCCGCGATCATCGAGGCCCGGGGCGCCTCCTCCGCGGCCTCCGCCGCCAACGCCGCCGTCGACCACATCCACACCTGGGTCAACGGCACCGCCGAGGGCGACTGGACCTCCATGGGCATCCCGTCGGACGGTTCCTACGGGGTCCCGGAGGGTCTGATCTCCTCCTTCCCGGTCACCGCGAAGGACGGCCGCTACGAGATCGTCCAGGGCCTGGAGATCAACGACTTCTCCCGCGCCCGCATCGACGCCTCCGTCAAGGAACTCCAGGAGGAGCGCGAGGCGGTCCGCGCCCTCGGCCTCGTCTGACCACGCGTCGACACCCCGCCACGAGGCACGCCGACCCCCTTCGGCGGATCCGGAACCCGCGTGACGTCGGCCCGTACGACCCCGTCGGGGTGGTACGGGCCGACGTCATGTTCGGCGGCGGGCCGGTGCCGCCACCCGGGACCGGTGCCCTTGCCCAACGGCGTCCGACCACCCCGGAGCGGGCCCGCGTTCGTCGTCGGCGCCGTTCGCCTCCCTACGGTTGCGCGCCCCGGAACCGGTCAGGATGCGGGGGCGATCTCGCCCGCCCGCGGCTCCAGCCGTCGCAGCGCCCCGCACCCCACGGGCCGTCGCTCCTCGTCGCCCAGCCCCCGCTCGGCGGCGGCGGACAGCGCGGACATGGCCGCGCCGACCGCCGGGTCGAGCAACTGCGTACGGTTCACGCGTACTGCCCCGGCTGGTAGTGGCCCGGCGTCATCCGGGCGGTCACCCCGAACCGGTTCCAGGCGTTGATCACCGTGATCGCGGCGATCAGCTGCGCCAGCTCGGCCTCCTCGAAGAGCTTGGCGGCCTTCTCGTAGACCTCGTCGGGCACGAAGCCGTCGGTGAGTACCGTGATCGCCTCGGTCAGCTCGATCGCCGCCAACTCCTTCTCCGTGTAGAAGTGCCGCGACTCCTCCCACGCGCTCAGCTGCACGATCCGCTCGACGCTCTCCCCGGCCGCGAGGGCGTCCTTGGTGTGCATGTCGAGGCAGAACGCGCAGTGGTTGATCTGCGAGGCCCGGATCTTCACCAGCTCGTACAGCTTGGGGTCCAGACCCCGCTTGGCCGCGGTGTCCAGCCGGATCATCGCCTTGTACACGTCCGGGGCGAGTTCGGCGATGCGCAGACGGGGTGCGATTTCGGGTGCGTACTGAACGTTTTCCTGTGTGGTCATGTCCTCGACCCTAGAAGCCGGGCAGCCCAGGAGTATGGTCCATTTCCATGGCGGAATCCTGGGCCACTTTGGGCATCGACCTGCACCTGGAACCGACCGGCTCGCTCGGCCTGCGGCGCGGCCTCACCGACGCGCTGCGGGACGCCGTACGCACCGGCCGTCTCGCCCCCGGCACCCGGCTGCCCTCCTCCCGCAGCCTCGCCGCCGACCTCGGCATCGCCCGCAACACCGTCGCCGACGCCTACGCCGACCTGGTCGCCGAGGGCTGGCTCACCGCCCGCCAGGGCTCGGGCACCCGGGTGGCCACGGGGATGTCCTCCCCGGCCGGCGCAGCCGTCCCGGGGACCGGCCGGGCACCCCGCCGCCGCGCCGTCGACCGGCCCACCCACAACCTGACCCCCGGCACTCCCGACCTGTCCGCCTTCCCGCGCACCGCATGGCTCAAGGCCGCCCGCCGCGCCCTGGCCACCGCCCCCAACGACGCTCTCGGCTACGGCGACCCCCGCGGCCGGCCCGAACTGCGCACCGCCCTCGCCGGCTATCTCGCCCGCGCCCGCGGCGTCCGTGCCGACCCCGAGAACATCCTGGTGTGCGCCGGGTTCGGGCAGGGCCTGAAGATCCTCACCGCGGTGCTGCGCTCCCGCGGCGTCCACACGGTCGCCGTCGAGCCCTACGGCCTCTTCGTCCACTGGGACCTGCTGGCCGCCGCCCGCCTGGCCACGCGCCCGCTGCCGTACGACGACCTGGGCACCGACACCCGCGCCCTCGCGGACGCGGGCGCCGTGCTGCTCACGCCCGCCCATCAGTTCCCGATGGGCACGGCCCTGCACCCCGACCGGCGGGCCGCCGCGGTGGACTGGGCGCGGCGCACCGGCGGCCTGGTGCTGGAGGACGACTACGACGGCGAGTTCCGCTACGACCGCCAGCCCGTCGGCGCGCTCCAGGGTATGGCCCCCGACCACGTCGTCCACCTCGGCACCGCCAGCAAGTCCCTCGCCCCCGGCCTGCGGCTCGGCTGGATGGTGCTGCCGCCGCCCCTCGTCGACGAATGCACCGCCGCCAAGGGCCACAGCGACAGCTGCGGGGTGCTGGACCAGCTCACCCTGGCCGAGTTCCTCACCTCCGGCGCCTACGACCGCCATGTGCGCTCCGCCCGGCTGCGCTACCGGCGCCGCCGCGACACCCTCGTCGCGGCCCTCGCCGCCCGCGCCCCCGAGGTCCGGGTCACCGGCATCGCGGCCGGCCTGCACGCCGTACTGCGCCTGCCGCCCGGCACCGAGCGGTCGGTGCTCCAGGCCGCCGCCTGGCAGGGACTGGCCCTGCACGGCCTGACCACATACCGCCACGAGCACTCCGTCACCGCCCCCCTGGACGCCCTGGTCGTCGGCTACGGAACCCCACCGGACCACGCCTGGACAGCAGCCCTCGACGCCCTGTGCCGCGTCCTGCCCTAGCCCGCGGCCGTTCCCTGCGGGGCGTTGCGTTGCGTAGCGGCCGGGGGATGGGTGGGGGTGTTGGGTCCCTGCCGGGCTAGGTGTCTGCTGGGTGGGTGGCCGGGGCTGGGGGGTCGCCGAAGCGGGTCAGGGTCAGGGTCCCGGTGATCGCCACCGCGAAGCCCAGTACCGCGAGCCAGGTCAGGCCCTCGCGGGTGTGGTCGCCCAGCCACACCACGCCCACGGCCGCCGGGCCGATCGTCTCGCCGATCACCATCCCGGCGGTGGCCGTGGTCACCGAGCCGCGCTGGAGGGCCGAGGTGAGCAGCAAGAACGCGGCCACCCCGGCGAGCAGCAGGGCATAGGCGGCCGGATCGGCGACCAGGGCGGCCGGCGCCAGACCGTCGATCAGCCGCACCGCCACCTCCACCACCCCGAACCCGAAACCCGCCCCCAGCCCGAGCAACAGCGCCCGGCCCCGCCCCCGCAGCCGCCCGCCGACCGCCCCCAGCAGCAACACCGCCACGGCCACCGCCAACATCGCGTATCTCAACGCCGCCGGGCCGTCGCGGCGGCCCTCCGCCCCGGAGGCCAGCCCCAGCATCGCCAGCCCGGCGCACACCACGGCCACCGCGACCCACTCCGCCCCGCTCAGCCGCACCCGCAGCAGGCGCGCCGCGACCACCGCGGTCACCGCCAGACTCGACGCCAGCGCCGCGCCGACCGCATAGATCGGAATGGACCGCAGCGCCGCGATCTGCAGCAGGAACCCGAGACCGTCCAGTCCCAGACCGACCAGGTACCGCCACTGCCGCAGCGCCCGCAGCAACAGCGCCGGGTCCCCGCCCTCACCGGTGTCCGCGGCCCGGCGCGCGGCCATCGCCTGCAACACGGTCGCCGTCCCGAAACAGACCGCCGCGCCCAGGGCGCACACCATTCCGAAGAGCACGAGGCGACTGTAGGGGAGCCACCGGACCCGGGACCTGATCCGAGCCCGCCTCTCACCGGACTCTCGCCTCGCACCGGACCTCGACCTCGGACGGCTAGCGGCCCACAACCGCCCGCAACTGATCGAGCCCCCAGTCCAGATCCTCCTTCTCGATCACCAGTGGCGGCGCGATCCGGATCGTCGAGCCGTGCGCGTCCTTCACCAGCACCCCACGGTCCATGAGCCGCTCCGAGACCTGCCGTCCCGTCCCGAGCGCCGGCGCCACATCGACCCCGGCCCACAGCCCCCGCCCGCGCACCGCCGTCACCGCGCCGGTGCCGAGCAGCGCGCCCAGCTCACGGTGCAGATGCTCGCCCAGCTCCGCCGCGCGCGCCTGGTACTCGCCCGACCGCAGCATCGCGATCACTTCCAGCGCCACCGCGCAGGCCAGCGGATTACCGCCGAACGTCGACCCGTGCTGACCCGGCCGGAACACCCCGAGCACCTCCGCGCCCGACACCACCGCCGACACCGGCACGATCCCGCCGCCCAGCGCCTTCCCCAGCAGATACACATCCGGCACCACCCCCTCGTGCTCGCACGCGAAGGTCCGCCCGGTCCGGCCCAGCCCCGACTGGATCTCATCCGCGATGAACAGCACATTCCGCTCCCGGGTCAGCTCCCGCACCGCCGGCAGATAACCGGCCGGCGGCACGATCACACCCGCCTCGCCCTGGATCGGCTCCAGCAGCACCCCGACGGTGTTCTCGGTGAGCGCCGCCCGCATCGCGGTCAGGTCCCCGTACGGCACGATCTCGAAGCCCGGCGTGTACGGCCCGAAGTCCGCCCGCGCCTCCGGTTCCGTGGAGAAGCTGATGACCGTCGTCGTACGGCCATGGAAGTTGCCCCCCGCGACCACGATCTTCGCCATCTCCGCGGGCACCCCCTTCACCCGGTAGCCCCACTTGCGGGCCGTCTTCACCGCGGTTTCCACCGCCTCCACTCCGGTGTTCATCGGCAGCACCAGCTCCATGCCGCACAGCTCGGCCAGCTCGGTGCAGAACGCGGCGAACCGGTCGTGGTGGAACGCCCGCGACGTCAGCGTCACCCGGTCCAGCTGCGCCTTGGCCGCGGCCACCAGCCGCCGGTGACCGTGCCCGAAGTTCAGCGCGGAGTAGCCGGCGAGCAGATCGAGGTAGCGCCGGCCCTCGACATCCGTCATCCAGGCCCCGTCCGCGGTGGCCACGACCACCGGCAGCGGGTGGTAGGTGTGCGCACTGTGGGCGTCGGCGGCGGCGATGAGCCTCTCCGTAGCGTTCACGGGAACTCCAGTGGGCCAGAGTGTCGGGTTCGTCCCCCTTCTCCCATCCTCGCTCCCGGGCCGCACCCGGAGCCGTCAGCAACATGCGACCACCGCCGCGCGTGCCCGTCCGATGCGCCCGGTAGGCTGACCGGCGGGCCGTGACTGGCGCGCTGGGATGGGATGGACCATCGGGGAGCGGCCCAGCCAGTCCGAGTGCCGTGCGCCTGGGCCGAGCCGTGAACGCTGTACATACGCCGTCCGGAGGTCCCCATGCCAGAGCAGCCCCTGTCCCCCCTCTCCTCGTCTCTCTCCGCCGAGTCCACCGCCTTCCGTGCCGCCCTCGACGTCATCCGTGCCGTCGAACCGCGCGTGGCCGACGCCATCGGCCAGGAGGTCGCCGACCAGCGCGAGATGCTCAAGCTGATCGCCTCCGAGAACTACGCCTCCCCGGCCACCCTCCTCGCGATGGGCAACTGGCTCAGCGACAAGTACGCCGAGGGCACCGTCGGCCGCCGCTTCTACGCCGGCTGCCGCAATGTCGACACCGTGGAGTCGATCGCCGCGGAGCACGCCAAGGAACTGTTCGGCGCCCGGCACGCCTATGTCCAGCCGCACTCCGGCATCGACGCCAACCTCGTCGCCTTCTGGGCCGTTCTCGCACAGCGCGTCGAGGCGCCCGCCCTGGAGAAGGCCGGCGTCCGCCAGGTCAACGACCTCTCCGAGGCGGACTGGGCCGAACTCCGCCAGTCCTTCGGCAACCAGCGCATGCTCGGCATGTCCCTGGACGCCGGTGGCCACCTCACCCACGGCTTCCGCCCGAACATCTCCGGCAAGATGTTCGACCAGCGTTCCTACGGCACCGACCCGGGCACCGGCCTCATCGACTATGAGGCCCTGCGCGCCTCCGCCCGTGAGTTCAAGCCGCTGATCATCGTCGCCGGTTACTCCGCCTACCCCCGTCTCGTGAACTTCCGGATCATGCGGGAGATCGCCGACGAGGTCGGCGCCACGCTCATGGTGGACATGGCCCACTTCGCCGGTCTCGTCGCCGGCAAGGTCCTCACCGGAGACTTCGATCCGGTCCCGCACGCCCAGATCGTCACCACCACCACGCACAAGTCGCTGCGCGGGCCGCGCGGCGGCATGGTGCTGTGCGACGACTCCCTCAAGGACCAGGTCGACCGCGGCTGCCCCATGGTGCTCGGCGGCCCCCTGCCGCATGTCATGGCGGCCAAGGCCGTGGCCCTCGCCGAGGCCCGCCAGCCCTCCTTCCGGGACTACGCCCAGCGGATCGTCGACAACTCCCGGGCGCTGGCGGAGGGTCTGCTGAGCCGCGGCGCCACCCTGGTCACCGGCGGCAGCGACAACCACCTCAACCTGATCGACGTCGCCGCCTCCTACGGCCTCACCGGCCGCCAGGCCGAGGCCGCACTGCTGGAGTCCGGCATCGTCACCAACCGCAACGCGATCCCGGCCGACCCCAACGGCGCCTGGTACACCTCCGGCATCCGCATCGGTACCCCGGCCCTGACCACGCGTGGCCTGGGCACCGCCGAGATGGACGAGGTCGCCGGCCTCATCGACCGCGTCCTGACCACCGCCGAGCCCGGCACCACGAGCAAGGGCGCCCCCTCCAAGGCCCAGCACGTCCTCGACCCGAAGATCGCGGACGAGATCTCGCACCGCGCCTCCGACCTCGTGGCCGGGTTCCCGCTGTACCCGCAGGTCGACCTCGGCTGACCTCCGCACCCGAACCGGGCGCCGGGAGTCCCCATGCCGGTCGGGAGTCTCCTGACGCTCAGGGATCGATCAGTTCCCTCCGTGGTCCCTCCCCTGGCGGCCCGGCCCGGCGCCGGGCCGCCGCGCGGCGGCATCGGGAAGCCGGCGCCGACGACCGGCCCGGCTCCGTGTCCGTGTCCGCTCTCACATGTCCCGCAGTTCCTGCCTGGGTCCCGGCTCCCGGTCACCGCGCCGCAGGGCCGGTGCCGCCCGTGGCACCAGGGACCGCAGCACCAGTGCGAGAACAGCACCGGCCGCCGCGCCCGGTATCGCCCACCACCAGTCGGTGCCGTCCCCCTTGGTTCCGATCGTGACCGTGGTGGTCGACTGCTCGTTCTGGTCCGCCGTGCCGGGGCTCTCCGACTGCCATGGGCCCGGGAAGATGCCGGTGTAGCCCGCCTGACTGTTCTTGTTGCTCATCACGCCCAACTTTCCGAGCAGAGCGCGCAGTTGGTCGGGGTGTTCGGCGCGGTGCCAGTAGCCGTTCAGCGATTCGGACACAGGGGCCGCCGTGTGGATCCACACCGCCCCTGACCTGGAGTCCGCGGGGAAGACCCGGTCCATGCGCCAGGGCCATATGTCGTGCGCCAGCCAGGTCACATTGATCTGACGGGCGGAGTCCGGCTCCGCCTCCGGCGGCGTCTCGCGCGATCCCCGGTTCTCCGGGCCCAGCAGCCGCTGGAGTTGTCCGTATTCCTCATCCGAGAAGTACCGCGCGGCGGCCTCTCCGCTCCGGGGCGAGGTCACCAGCACGCTGGTCGGACCGCCCGCCACCGCGGACGACGCTCCCCACAGCAACAGCCCGAGCAGGACGGCCACCATCCCGCTCAGCGCCGTCAGTTCACGAATCCTGCCTCTCGCCATCCGATCCCTCAACCAGTCGAAGTCCTGCGGCCCGCCCGCGAGCCGCGTGTCACTTCTGGTACACCGCCCGCGCCGCCGGGGTTCCCCTCCCGCACGCACTATTTCGAGGAACCCGATGCCGAGGGTGCCGAGGAGGTCGCGGCCCCCTCGGACCCCCGGGGCTCGGCCTGCCCGGCGGACAACCGGGACATCGCGATGAGCGACCTGGCGATCTGCACGGCCCTCGCCCGCGACTCCACGCCCTCCAGACGCAGCGTCACCGCCCCGTCCTGCGCCCCACCGGCCCCCGCCCCGCCCTCGGCCCCGTCGGCGCCCGCCCCGCCCTCGGCCCCGTCGGCGCCCGTCACGGTGCCCGCCCCAGCGTGGTGGACCCACAGCAGGGTCGGCCCCGCCGTGCGCACCTGACGCCGATAGCGGTCGCCGTCCGCGTCCACCAGCCAGAACTTCAGCAGGTGCGGCAGCGGGAACCACAGCGCGTAGTCCGGTATGTCCTGTGCCGACGAAGCCGGACGCAGATCGATCCACTCCGGTCGCTCGCGCACCGTCTTGGAGAAGCCGGCGTCCAGGCTCGCCGGGAACGCATCGAGCCGGACGATGCGACCCCGCTCACGCCAGCACATGCCGAGCACCGGACGCCGGCCCGGCCCGCCGGTCACGGTCACCGCATCCGGCACACCGAGGACGCCCGGCACCAGCGGCTCGAACCCCGCCCGCTGCCTCGCCTGCGCGAGGGACAGCGAGCGGCCGCAGCCGGGCACCTCGGAACCGGGGGAGGGCACCGCCGACGGGTCGTACCGCACCTCGACGCCGCCGAAGCCGAACCAGTCGTAGACCGCCGCACGCACCGGGGGCGTGAGCGCGAGCACCGTCAGCAGACCGCACAGCGTGGCCGTCAGCGAACGCCACCGCAGCCGCGTCCAGCGCCGGACCGCGCACAGCCGCTGCCTCGGGCCCGCGGGCTCGGCCACCGGGACCGGCACCCGCTCGGCCAGTATCTGCCCGAGCACCCGCTCGGCCATCGTCTCGGAGCCGATCGCCCCCGCGGCACGGTCACCGCCGTCGCCGTCGGGCGCGCCCAGTGACCGGCCCAGTGCCCGCAGCTCCTCCGGCAGCCGGGCGGCGGGCCCGCCGGACCGCCCACGGCCCCGGCCGCGCGGATCCAGGCCCCCGGCGTCCTTGGAGGCTCGCCCGCCCTCGTCGTCGTACGGCTCAGTCACGCTCCTCACCCCCTTCCCGAGGCTCGAATTCCGGCAGCAGCCGGCCCAGCTTCCGCAAGGCGCGGTTCAGCCGGGACTTCACCGTTCCCCGGGGCCAGCCGAGGGCCTGGGCGGTCTCCGACTCGTCCATCTCCAGGAGATAGCGGTAGGTGACGACCAGACGGTGCTCCTCGCTCAGCTGCTCCAGGGCGGCCAGCAGGGCCGCCCGGCGCTCCGTGCGGAGCGTGGCGACCGCCGGGTCCGCCGTTTCAGGTATCAGCGGCTCGGCCTCCGCGAAGGCGGCCTCCCGGCCGGCGAGCGTGCGCTGCCGCGCCGCCGTCCGCACTGTGTTCCTCGTCTCATTGGCGACGATCGACAGCAGCCAGGGCCGGAACGCCGCGCCGTCCTTGAAGCGGCCCAGCGCGCAGTACGCCTTGACGAAGGCCTGCTGCACCACGTCCTCCGCGTCCGCACCCGCCCCGAGTGCCGCCGCCGCCCGCAGGGCGATGCCCGTGTGGGCCCGCACCAGCTCCGCGTACGCCTCCGGCTCCCCGGCGCGTACACGTGCGATCACCGCGGCCTCATCGACGATGCGGCCCCCCTCCCGCGTCCTCACGCTCTTGATACACCGCCGGAGACGAATCGGTTCCCACCCGTTTCCGATCGGTTCGGGATCGGGTCGCGACACCTGAGAGAATGGTGAACATGGCTTCAGACCGTCCCCGCGTGCTCTCCGGGATCCAGCCCACCGCAGGCTCGTTCCACCTCGGCAACTACCTCGGCGCCGTTCGTCAGTGGGTGGCCCTGCAGGAGTCCCACGACGCGTTCTACATGGTTGTCGACCTGCACGCGATCACGGTCCCGCAGGACCCGAAGGAACTGCGCGCGAACACCCGGCTCGCCGCCGCCCAGCTCCTCGCGGCCGGCCTCGACCCGGAGCGCTGCACGCTCTTCGTCCAGAGCCATGTCCCCGAGCACGCCCAGCTCGCGTGGGTCATGAACTGCCTCACCGGCTTCGGCGAGGCCTCCCGCATGACCCAGTTCAAGGACAAGTCCGCCAGGCACGGTGCCGACCGCGCCTCCGTCGGCCTGTTCACCTACCCGATCCTTCAGGTCGCCGACATCCTGCTCTACCAGGCCAACGAGGTCCCGGTCGGCGAGGACCAGCGCCAGCACGTCGAGCTGACCCGTGACCTCGCCACGCGTTTCAACGGCCGCTTCGGGGAGACCTTCACCGTGCCGAAGCCGTACATCCTGAAGGAGACGGCGAAGATCTACGACCTTCAGGAACCGTCCGTCAAGATGAGCAAGTCGGCCTCCACGCCGAAGGGCCTCATCAACCTCCTCGACGATCCGAAGGCCACCGCCAAGAAGGTCAAGAGCGCGGTCACCGACACCGACACGGTCATCCGCTACGACGTCGGGAACAAGCCGGGCGTGAGCAATCTGCTCACGATCTACTCGACGCTCACCGGCACGGGCGTGGCCGAGCTGGAGGCGAAGTACGAGGGCAAGGGGTACGGGGCGCTCAAGACCGACCTCGCCGAGGTCATGGTGGAGTTCGTGACGCCGTTCAGGGAGCGCACCCAGCAGTACCTGGACGACCCCGAGACGCTCGACTCGGTCCTCGCCAAGGGCGCGGAGAAGGCGCGCGCCGTCGCCGCGGAGACCCTGGCCCGCGCCTACGACCGGGTGGGCTTCCTGCCCGCGAAGCACTGAGGCGCACCACCGCACACGGGCCTTCGGGCAGAGCGCCGCACATCACTTCGGCTGCGCCTGCCCACGGCACAGCCGTGGCCGTACAGTCGATAGCCGGACGGCTGAGTACGAATCCGGCAGCCCAGCCGAGACGACGACAGGAGACGACGTGGGGACCGTAACGATCGGCGTGTCGATCGCGGTCCCGGAGCCTCACGGCAGCCTGCTCCAGGAGCGGCGCGCGGGCTTCGGCGACGCCGCGGCTCACGGCATCCCCACGCATGTCACGCTGCTGCCGCCGACGGAGGTGGACGACTTCGCGCTGCCGGCCGTCGAGGCGCATCTGGCGCAGGTCGCCGCGGCCGGCCGGCCGTTCCCGATGCGGCTGTCCGGCACGGGCACCTTCCGGCCGCTGTCGCCGGTGGTCTACGTCCAGGTCGTCCAGGGCGCGGAGGCCTGTTCCTGGTTGCAGAAGCGGGTCCGCGACGGGTCCGGTCCGCTGGCCCGCGAGTTGCAGTTCCCGTACCACCCGCATGTCACCGTGGCGCACGGCATCGAGGACGCGGCGATGGACCGGGCGTTTCGGGAGCTGGCCGGGTTCGAGGCGGAGTGGCCGTGCACCGGGTTCGCGCTCTACGAGCAGGGGGCGGACGGTGTGTGGCGGAAGTTGCGGGAGTTTGCCTTCGGGGGTGCGGTGGTGCCGCCGCAGGCCGGGCATGCGGTGTCTATCGTGCGGCGGTAGCTGGGCTGGGGCTGGGGTGTCTTTTGGGTGCGGCCGCGTTGTGGCTGGGCTTGCGGGTTGTCGGTCGGGTGCGGGGCGGTGGGGGCTTGTTGCGCAGTTCCCCGCGCCCCTTGCGGGGCGGTGGTGTGGGCGTCGGCTTTCGGGTGGGGCTTGGTGCGCGGTTTCCAGCGCGACGTTAGAGGGGTAGGCGGCGGAACAGGGGGCGGGGGGTGTGGCGGAGGGCTGTCATGATGAGGCGGAGCCGGCCCGGGACCCAGACCGTTTCCGTGCGGCGGCGCAGGCCCAGTTCGATGGCCGTGGCCACGGCTTCCGGTGTGGTCGCCAGGGGTGCCTCGTCGAGGCCGGCCGTCATCCGGGACCGTACGAATCCGGGACGTACGACCATGACGTGCACGCCCGTGCCGTACAGCGCGTCGCCGAGGCCCTGGGCGAAGGCGTCCAGGCCGGCCTTGCTGGAGCCGTAGATGAAGTTGGAGCGGCGGGCCCGCTCGCCGGCGACCGAGGAGAGGACCACCAGGGAGCCGTGGCCCTGCGTCTGGAGCGCGGCGGCCGCCACCAGGCCCGCCGAGACCGCGCCCGTGTAGTTGGTCTGCGCGACCCGGACCGCGCTCACCGGTGCACGCTCGTCGTGCGCCTGGTCGCCGAGGATCCCGAAGGCGAGCAGCACCATGTCGATGTCGCCCTCCGCGAAGACCTTGCCGAGCACCGCCTCGTGCGACTCGGGTTCGAGCGCGTCGAAGGCGACGGTACGGGCGTCCGCGCCCAGGCCGCGCAGTTCCTCGGCGGCCTTGTCCAGGGCGGGCGACGGGCGGCCCGCGAGCCACACGGTGCGGGTACGGCGGGCGATCAGCCGGCGCGCGGTGGCCAGCGCGATGTCCGACGTACCGCCGAGGACGAGCAGGGACTGGGGGAGGCCGAAGGCGTCCTTCACGACAGCTCCTTGGTGGTTGGGGCTTCTCAGAGGTCCAGGCGGCGGGCGAGGTCCGAGACGAACACCCCGCGCGGGTCCAGTTCCGCGCGCAGCGCGCGGAAGTCGGCGAGCCGGGGGTACATCGGGTCGAGCAGGTCCGGGCGCAGCCGGGAGTCCTTGGCGAGGTAGACGCGTCCGCCGGCGGCGGCGACCTCCTCGTCCAGCTCGTCGAGGAAGGCGCCGAGCCGGGGCAGGTTCGCCGGGATGTCCAGGGCGAGCGTCCAGCCGGGCACCGGGAAGGAGAGCCAGCCGGGGTCCGCCTCGCCGAAGCGCTTGAGGACGGCCAGGAAGGACGGGAACCGGCGCTCGGAGATGCGGCGCACGATCCGGTGCAGGGCGTCTTCCCGGCCGTGTCCGACGACGAACTGGTACTGGACGAAGCCGCCGCGGCCGTAGATGCGGTTCCAGTGGGGCACGCCGTCCAGGGGGTGGAAGAAGGCGGGGATCCGCTGGAGTTCACCGGTACGCGCGCGTGGCGCTCTGCGGTACCAGATCTCGTTGAACAGTCCCACGCCGGCCCGGCTGAGCAGGCCCTCCGGGACGAAGGCCGGGGCGGGCGGGAACTCCCGGGGGCGGAAGGACAGCGGGCGCCGCCACGCGCGCGTGCCCTCGCGCAGCGCCTCCAGGGGCGCGTGGTCGCCGCGGGTGAGCACGGCGCGGCCGGTGGCCGCGCCCCGGGCCAGCAGGTCGATCCAGGCGACCGAGTAGCGGTAGCGGTGGTCGGTGGCCGTCAGGCGGGCCATCAGGTCGTCCAGGTCGGCGGCGCGCTCGGTGTCGACCGACATGTACGAGGTCTCCACCGGCAGCAGCCGCACGGTGGCGGTCAGGATCACCCCGGTCAGGCCCATTCCGCCGGTGGTCGCGTCGAACAGGGGGGTGCCGCGGCCGACCGCGCGGATCTCGCCGTCGGCGGTGAGCAGTTCCAGCGCGAGCACATGGCGCGAGAAGGAACCGGAGACGTGGTGGTTCTTGCCGTGGATGTCGGCGCCGATCGCGCCGCCGACCGTCACCTGGCGGGTGCCGGGCGTCACCGGCACGAACCAGCCGAGCGGCAGCAGCACCTCCATCAGCCGGTGCAGGGAGACGCCCGCGTCGCACAGCACGGTGCCGCCGTCGGCGTCGATGGCGTGGATGCGGTCGAGGCCGGTCATGTCGAGCACGGCGCCGCCGGCGTTCTGCGCCGCGTCCCCGTAGGCCCGGCCCAGGCCGCGCGCGATGCCGCCGCGGGTTCCGCAGCTGCGTACGGCGGTCACGGCCTCCTCGTACGTCCGCGGACGTACCAGCCGGGCGGAGGTGGGGGCGGTGCGGCCCCACCCGGTGACGGAAACCATGGCTCCAGACATGCCGGTGACCGTATCTCCCCAATGTGAGCGATTAATTTAGAAACATCCCATCCCTCCCCGAAATGGGTGATTAATGGGATGTCGCTCAATATTGCCGTAGTTCTGGCGGTTCGGGCGTGAACAGTGGGTCCACATGGACGACATGGACCACCGGATCCTTTCTGCACTCCGCGCCCGCGGTGCCGATCCGCGCGTCGCGTCCGCCGCACGCGGCCTGTCCCTGGCCGGTGAGCACGGCGCGCTGTGGCTCGCGGCGGGCCTCGTCGGAGCCGCAGCGGACGGCGCGCGGCGCGGCTCCTGGCTGCGCGGCACGGCGCTCGTCGCGGGCGCGCACCTCACCAGTTCGGGCGTCAAACGCCTCGTGCGCCGGGGGCGCCCCGGGCACATCGAGCCCCTTGTACGCACCGTCGGCCGGTACTCCTTCCCGAGTTCGCACGCCGCCTCCGCGACGGCCGCCGCGGTGGCGTTCGGGGCGCTGGGCGCGTACGGGCTCCCGCCGCTGGCCGCCGCCATGTGCCTGTCCCGCCTGGTGGTGGGCGTCCACTACCCCTCCGACGTCGCCGCCGGCGCGGCGCTCGGGGCACTCGCGGCGCGACTCGGGGCGCGCTGGATGACAGGGGGCGGCCGTGACTGAGACCGCGCCCCTCACGGACGGCGTGCACGCCGGGGACGCCACGCTGCGGGAGCGGCGCAAGCCTGCCGTGCCGGCCGCGCGCCCGCTCAAGGGCACCCTCCTGGGCGGCCTGCTGAGGACGACCCGCCCCAAGCAGTGGGTGAAGAACAGCCTCGTCGCCGCCGCCCCGGCCGCCGCCGGGCAGCTCTTCTCCCGGCATGCGCTCACCCAGGTGTCCCTCGTCTTCGTCCTGTTCACCGCCTGCGCCGCCGCCGTCTACCTGATCAACGACGCCCGTGACGCCGAGGCCGACCGCGCCCACCCGACCAAGTGCCGCCGCCCGGTCGCCGCGGGACAGGTCCCCGTACCCGTCGCGTACGGCGTGGGAGCCGCGCTGGCCGTGCTCGCGCCGGCCGCCGCGGCCTGGCTGACCTCACCCCTCACCGCGGCCCTCCTGGCGGCCTACGTCGTCATGCAGCTGGCGTACTGCGTCAGCCTCAAGCACGTCCTGGTCGCCGATCTCGCCGTCGTCACCACCGGCTTCGTGATGCGCGCGATGATCGGCGGCGTCGCGCTCGGCATCCCCCTGTCCCGCTGGTTCCTGATCACGACCGCTTTCGGGGCGCTGTTCATGGTCTCGGCCAAGCGTTACTCCGAAGCCCTCCAGATGGCCGGGAAGCCGGGCGCCACGCGCGCGTTGCTCACCGAGTACACCACCGGCTATCTCCGCTTCGTCTGGCAGCTGGCCGCCGGGGTCGCCGTCCTCGCGTACTGCATGTGGGCCCTGGAGGAGGGCGGTGCGCCACACGCGGGCGTGCTGCCCTGGCGGCAGCTGTCGATGGTCGCCTTCATCCTCGCGATCCTCCGCTACGCCGTCTTCGCCGACCGCGGCACCGCGGGCGAGCCCGAGGACGTCGTCCTGCGCGACCGGGCGCTGGCCCTGATCGGACTGGCCTGGCTCGCCATGTACGGGCTCGCGGTGGCGAACTGGTGAGCGTCGCCCGACGCGAACTGTTCGGCTTCGCCGCCGCCGGGCTCCTCGCGTACGTCACCGACCTGGCCGTCTTCAGCTACCTGCGCGGCCCCGCCGGGCTCGATCCGGTCACCGCGAAGACCGTGTCCTTCGTCGCGGGCTGCACGGTCGCCTACGTGGGCAACGCGCGCGGCACCTACCGCCAGGCGCACCCCCGGGGCCTGCGCCCGTTCGCCGTCTTCGTCGCCGTGAACCTCGCCGGCGCGCTCGTCCAGCTCCTGTGCATCGTCGTCAGCCACTACGGCCTCGGACTCACCTCGCAGTGCGCCGACACCGTCTCCGGTGCCGGTATCGGCATGGCCCTCGCCACGGTCCTGCGTTTCTGGGGTACCCGGACATTGGTGTTCCCCGCCGAGGGCAGAGTCGGATCATGGACTGGCTGAAAAGGCTCCCCGGAATAGGACCGCTCGTCACGTGGCTCATGGCCACGCACGCGTGGCAGGCGTACGAGCGCCTGGACCGGGTGAAATGGACGCGGCTGGCGGCGGCGATGACGTTCATCAGCTTCATCTCGCTGTTCCCGCTGCTGACGGTGGCCGCCGCGATCGCCGCCGCCACCCTGAGCACGGCGCAGCAGCAGCAGCTCCAGAAGAAGATCGCCGAGCAGGTTCCCGGCATCTCCGCCCAGTTGGACATCAACGCCCTGGTGCAGAACGCGGGCACCGTCGGACTCATCGCCGGTGCGGTCCTGTTGTTCACCGGCATCGGCTGGGTCGGCCAGATGCGTGACTGTCTGCGGGCGGTGTGGGAGCGGCCGGACAGCGAGGGCAACCCGATCGTGCGCAAGGCCGTCGACGCGGGCGTCCTCGTCGGCCTCGGCGGCGCGGTGCTCGTGACCATCGTCATCTCGACGGTGGCCTCCGCCCTGGTCGGCTGGATCTCCGACGAGTTGGGCCTCGGCCGGGCGAGCTGGGGCAGCCTGCTGCTGCGCGCCGCGGCGTTCGCCGTCGCCGTGCTCGCCGACTTCCTGCTGCTGCTCTACGTCCTCACCCTGCTGCCCGGTGTCGATCCGCCGCGCCGCCGCCTGGTGGTGGCCGCGCTGATCGGCGCGGTCGGCTTCGAACTCCTCAAGCTGCTGCTCAGCGGCTACATCCAGGGCGTCGCCACGAAGAGCATGTACGGGGCCTTCGGCGTGCCCGTGGCCCTGCTGCTGTGGATCAACTTCACTTCGAAACTGGTGCTGTTCTGCGCCGCCTGGACGGCGACGCAGAGCAAGGAAGGACCGGTCACGGACGGGGCGTCCGACGGCGCACCAGGTCCGGCAGCGGCCAGCGGCGATTGATCAGGAACACCCCGCCGGACAGCAGCACCAACAGCCCGCCGGTGATGGCCAGCGCGATGCCCGCTCCGCTCGAACCGCCCGTGGCGGAGGCGCCGGCCGGCTTCGCCGAGGACCCGCCGTCGGCCGCGCCCTGCGCGGTGCCGCCGCCCGCCTCCGCGGCGGGCGCCGTGGCGCCCGGCTGCCCGCCGGCCGGTGCCGCGCTCTTCGGCGGCACCAGCTCGCCCACCGGCCGCACCTTGCCAGCCGCCGCGAAGCCCCAGTCGAAGAGCTTCCCGGTCTCCTTGTAGACCTCGTTGTGCTCGTTCTTCTGCGGGTTCATGACGGTGACCAGCAGCACCCTGCCGCCGCGTTCCGCGACGCCGGTGAAGGTGGCGCCCGCCTTGGTGGTGTTGCCGTTCTTGACGCCCGCGATCCCGTCGTAGACCGAAACGTCGGTGTCGCCGCTCAGCAGCCGGTTGGTGTTCTGGATCTCGAAGGTCCCGCGGACCTTCTTGCCCTTGACCTTCTTGGTCTCGCCCGGGAATTTCGCCCGGACCGTGGAGCAGTACTCGCGGAAGTCCTTCTTCTGGAGCCCGGAGCGGGCGAACAGCGTCAGGTCGTACGCCGACGAGACCTGTTCCGGCGCGTCGTAGCCGTCGGGGCTGACCACCTGCGTGTCGAGGGCCTGCAACTCCTCGGCGTGCGCCTGCATGTCCTTGACGGTCTCCTCGACGCCGTCGTTCATCGCGGACAGTACGTGCACGGCGTCGTTGCCGGAGCGCAGGAAGACGCCGAGCCACAGGTCATGGACGCTGTAGGTCTCGTTCTCCTTCACCCCGACCATGCTGGAGCCTGCGCCGACGCCCGCAAGATCGGAGCGCACCACCTTGTGCTCGGTCGACTTGGGGAACTTCGGCAGCACGGTGTCGGCGAACAGCATCTTCAGCGTGCTCGCCGGGGGCAGGCGCCAGTGTGCGTTGTGGGCGGCGAGCACATCGCCGGTCTCGGCGTCGGCGACGATCCAGGAGCGCGCGGTCAGTCCCTTGGGCAGCACGGGCGCGCCGGCACCCAGGTCGACCTGGGTGCCGGCCTGGCCGAGGCGGGCGCCGCCCACCGTCGACATCTGCGCCGGGGGTGTGGCGGACGGGCGCGGGGCCGCCACGGCGACCGGCGTCGCGAGGAACGTCACGAGAGAAGCCACGAGAGAAGCTGCGAGAGGAGTCGCGAGAGGAGTCGCGAGAGAAACGTTCAAAAATGCGGCAGAACCGGCCAGAAGGGATCGTCTGGCGATCTTATTGGGTGCGGGCACGGTCGAGAACGTACCTGTCGCGGGCCGTGAAGTCCCGCCGCCCGTCCCACCCCGGGCAGGGATCCGGACAGCCGGCGGCGATACTGGGCGTATGAAGCTCAGCCGCCCGCTGTCCTGGTTCCTGCTCGCCTTCGGGGTGTGGAGCTGGGTCATCTGGGTCACTTTCGTCAAGAACCTCGTCAAGGACAGCAGCGGACTCGCCTTCGACGACGGGCATCCGACGGCCTATTTCTGGGTGCATCTGCTGCTGGCGGTCGTCTCCTTCGTATGGGGGACGGTCATCGGGGGCATCGGGTTGCGCGGGCTGCGCGCACTGCGCCGGACGTCATGACGAACACTCATGGCCGGACGTCATGACCGAACACTCATAACGGAAGACTGAGGACACCGCACCGTGGTCATCGTCTTAGTGCTCGTCGCCCTGGCCGTGCTGGCCGTCGTGACCGGGCTGCACTGGTACGTCTGGCGGCGCCTGGTCCGCGACACCACGGCGGCGCCCGGGCGCGCCCGCCGGGCCGGTACGGCGGTGTTCGTGGCGGGCCCGTTCCTCATGGTCGCCGCGCTGGTCGCCGAGCGCTCCGGAGCGCCGTTCTGGCTCCAGCGCGCCCTGGCCTGGCCGGGCTTCCTGTGGATGGCGCTGGCGCTCTACCTGCTGATGGCGGTGGTGGCGGGCGAGGCGGTGCGGCCCTTGCTGCGCCGGCTGACACGCGGACGCGAACACCGGCCCGTGCCCGTCCCGGTGGCCGTACCGGCGGGCACGGCACCGGCCCCGCAGGCGCAGGAGGCGGCGCCGGGGCCGCTACCGGAGGCCGGGCCGGAACCCGGCCCCAAGACCGCCCGGCAGGACCCGTCGCGCCGGCTCTTCGTGTCGCGGGTCGTGGGCGGGGCGGCGGCCACGGCTGCCGTGGCGACCGTCGGCTACGGCACCTACGGCGTGCTGAACGGACCGAACGTGAAACGCGTCACGGTCCCGCTGGCCAAACTCCCGCGTTCCGCACACGGGTTCCGCATCGCCGTCGTCAGCGACATCCACCTCGGGCCGGTCCTCGGCCGGGGCTTCGCGCAGCGGGTCGTCGACACGATCAACGCGACCCAGCCCGATCTGATCGCGGTCGTCGGCGACCTGGTGGACGGCAGCGTCCCCGACCTGGGCCCGGCGGCGGCGCCGCTCGCGCAGCTCTCGGCCCGGCAAGGGGCCTACTTCGTCACCGGCAACCACGAGTACTTCTCCGGTGCCGAGCAGTGGGTCGAGGAGGTGCGCCGGCTCGGGCTGCGCCCGCTGGAGAACGCCCGCACCGAACTGCCCGGCTTCGACCTCGCCGGGGTCAACGACGTACAGGGCGAGAGCGAGGGCCAGGGCCCGGACTACGAGAGAGCCCTCGGTGACCGCGACCCCGCACGCGCGTGTGTGCTCCTCGCCCACCAGCCCGTGCAGATCCATCAGGCCGTACGCCATGGTGTCGACCTCCAGCTCTCCGGCCACACCCATGGCGGGCAGTTGTGGCCCGGCAACCTGCTCGCGGCGGCGGCCAATCCGACGGTGGCGGGTCTGGAGCGCTACGGCGACACCCAGCTGTACGTCAGTCGCGGAGCGGGCGCATGGGGGCCGCCCACCCGGGTGGGGGCGCCCTCGGACATCACAGTCGTGCAACTGGCGTCCCGGCACGCCTGAGCACGGCCGCCGGTGCCGCCGACCCCTCTTGAGCGCGCGAGGGCATGGGGAAACGTGCAGGTCATGGCGGTGCGGGGGCGGCGCGGGCAGCGCCGGGCCCAGGCTCTGCGAACACCTTGTGAAACCGGGCGGTAACCGTCGCGAGGTTAGTTCTCGCACATCTCGCCCGATTGCTCTTCCCCCAGGTGAAACACGTGTGATTAGGTGAGCCCCGCCACGAAGGGGAAGTGGCATATATGCAAGGCCAGGGGTAGGGCCGTGGAAGGCCTGGGGAGGGCACCACCGTGCGATCGGTTCGCATGCGGATTCTCGTGACGCTGCTCGTGCTGGCGATCGTGGGAGTAGGCGGCTGGCAACTGCTGCCGTCGCAAGGGGACAAGAACAAGTCCATCACGGTCGGTACGACGGACGCCGTCACATCACTCGACCCGGCAGGCGCCTACGACGCCGGCTCCTGGGCCCTGTTCAGCAACCTCTTCCAGTCGCTGCTGACGTTCGAACCCGGCGGCGTACAGCCCGTGCCGGACGCGGCGCAGAGCTGCACGTTCAAGGGCAGCGACCTGAAGACATACCGGTGCACGCTGCGCGACGGGATCGTTTTCCCGAGCGGGCGGGCGATGACGGCCGAGGACGTGAAGTACTCCTTCGACCGGGTCAAGAAGATCAACTCCGATGTCGGTCCGGCGTCGCTGTTCTCCACCCTGGGCTCGGTGAGCGCCGACAGCGCCACCACCGTCACCTTCCACCTGGCCTCGCCCGACGCCACCTTCCCGTTCAAGGTGGCCACCGGCGCCGGCGCGATCGTCGACAAGGACAAGTACCCGGCGGACAGCCTGCGCACCGGCTCCGGGGCCGACGGCACCGGCCCCTACAAGCTGACCGCGTACACGAAGGACCAGCGGGCCGCCCTCGCGCCGAACACCCACTACAAGGGCAATCTGAACGGCACCGGCAAGCCCATCGAGCTGCGGTACTACGCCGACTCGCAGGCCCTCGACAAGGCGTGGCAGGGCAAACAGATCGACGTGGCCACCCGCACGCTGCCGCCGAACGTCCTGTCCGGCCTCAACCCGAGCGACCCGAACCATCGCGTCACCGAGTCCGACAGCTCCGAGACCCGCAACCTGTACCTCAACACCCGCGCGGGCTCGCCGCTGCACGATGCGCGTGTGCGCCAGGCCATGGCCTGGCTGGTCAACCGCGAGGAACTCGCCGCCACCGTGTACGAGGGCACCGTCGACCCGCTGTACTCGCTGATCCCGACCGGCCTGACCGGCCACACCACGTCGTTCTTCGACACCTACCCGAGGCAGAGCACCGCGAAGGCGAGGGAACTGCTCACCGAGGCCGGGGTGAGCCTGCCGGTGCGCTTCACCTTCGGCTACGGCAAGGGCCGCGGCGCGGGCGCCGAGGAGTCCGCCGCGCTGAAGAAGCAGCTGGAGGCGGGCGGCCTGTTCAAGGTGGACGTCAAGGGATACGAGTGGACCGACTTCCAAAAGCGCTGGGCCGCCGGGAAGATGGACGCCTGGGCGGTCGGCTGGGTCGCCGACTACCCCGACCCGGACACCTTCGGCTCCCCGCTCGTCGGCACCGGCTCCACCATGAACACCGGCTACGCCAACAAGGCGGTCGACACCCTCATCCAGGAAAGCCAGCAGTACGCCGACCGCAGCCGGGTCGCCCAGGACTTCCGTGACGTGCAGGCGCACATCGCCACCGACGTGCCACTGATCCCGCTGTGGCAGCGCAAGGAGTACGTGGTCAGCAGCGAGGACGTCGGCGGCGGCCAGTACCTCTCGGACGGCACCGGCGTGTTCCGGCTCTGGCAGCTGAACTGGATCTGATCCTCACGGCGGTACGGGCGCCCGGGACGGCAGCGTGACCGTCACGGCCAGCCCCTGCCCGGGGGCCGTCCGTACCGCCACTTCCCCGCCGTGCGCCCGCACCACGCCCTGCACGATCGCCATCCCCAGCCCGCTGCCCGCTCCGCCGCCCGCGCGGAAGAAGCGGTCGAAGATGCGCATCGCGTCCTCCTCGGCCAGCCCCGGACCCTCGTCCGCGACACACAGCCGCACCAGCCCGTCCGCCCGCTCCACGCCCAGCCGCACCGGCACGCCCGCGGGCGTGTGCGTACGGACGTTGGCCACCAGGTTGCCCAGCACCTGGCGCAGGCCCGACTCGTCGGCGCGCACCAGCACGGAGCCGTCCGCGGCCACGGTGACCGGACGGTCCGGCTGCTGGGCCCGCAGGTCCTGCGCCGCGTCCCGCACCAGCCGGCTCACGTCCACGTTCCGCAGGCGCAGTTCGGGCCGCTGGTCGAGGCGGGCCAGGGTGAGCAGTTCGTCGACCAGCCGCCCCATCCGGTCCACCTCGCCGTTCATCCGGTCCCAGGCCCGCTTGCGCTCTTCCGGCTCGCGCAGCATGCCCTTGTCGTACAGCTGGAGGTAGCCGCGTATCGCCGACAGCGGGGTGCGCAGCTCGTGCGAGGCGTCGGCGACGAAACGGCGCAGCTGGGCCGCGCTGCGCTCGCGCGTGCGGTACGCCGACTCCACCTGGTGAAGCATGGAGTTGAGGGCGAGCCGCAGCTGCTCCACCTCCAGGGTGGTCTCCCGGCTGGAGGGCACCCGGCGGGCGAGGTCGCCCTCCGCGATCGCCGAGGACGTCTCCACCATGTCCTCCAGCGGCCGCATCCGGCGCCGCACATTGAACAGGGTCAGACAGGCCAGCAGCGCCAGCAGTAGCGTGCCCATGGCCAGGTCGAGCCTGAGCGCCTTGGCTATGCCCTTGTGCAGGGCGTCGGTCGAGTTGGCGACCAGGACGTAGTTGCCGTCGGCGAGCCGGACGCCGATCGCCCGGTACGAGGCGTCGCGGACGGTGATCTCACGCGGCTCGGGCTGGGCGGCGAGCGGGGCCGGCACGCCGATCGCGTCGGCCAGCGCGCGCTGGCTCTCGGTGGGCGGGAACCCGGCGAGGCGCAGGACCCCGCCCCGGGCGTCGACGACCGCGAACAGCGAATCCGGCCGGGGCTGCGCGCTCATCGGCGGCCGCACGAACCGGTCCCGGACGATCGCCAGCGCGGCCAGCGAGTCGATCTGCCGCAGCGTCACATGGGAATCGGTCAGCGACCGGCGGGACTTGTCCAGTCCGGCGTCGATCTGCTGGAGCAGATAGTGCCGCATGCCCATCAGGCTCACCGCGGTGGCCGCGGCGATGCCGAGGGCCAGCAGCAGGACGTTGGCGAGGGTCAGCTTGCCGCGCAGGGAACGCATCCCACGGGACGGGCGGCGCCTCGTGCCCAGCGGGCCGAGCCGGGTCCGCTGTGCTGCTCCGCTCCCCGAAGCGGCACGGGAGAGTACCGACGTGCTGATGCGTCGTGCGAGGGCGGCCGGCCACGCGGCCGGCCGACGGCGCATCACGGCCCCTTCCGCGCGGCGCCCAGCCCGTATCCGACACCGCGCCGGGTGGTGATCAACGGCGGCCCCAGGGTGTCCAGCTTGCGGCGCAGATAGCTGATGTAGGTCTCGACGACGGTCGACTCGGCCGGGGTGTGCTCGTACTGCCAGACGTGACGCAGAAGTTGCTCCTTGGGCACGATCCGGCCGCCGTTGCGCACCAGGAAACGCAGCAGCGCGTACTCGGTGGGGGTCAGCTCCACCGAGCGGCCCGCGCGGCGCACCGAGTACGTCGTCTCGTCCAGTTCCAGGTCGCCGTAGCGCAGCGGCGGGCGCTGCGGGATGACGTCGGCGGGCCGGGTGCGGCGCAGCACCGCGCCGATCCGGGCGACCACCTCGTCGATGTTGAACGGCTTGGTGATGTAGTCGTCGCCGAAGCCGAGGGCGCCGACGATCTCCGCGGGCGAGTCCCGTGCGGTGAGGAAGACCAGCGCCAGATCGGGCCGCCCGGCGCGCAGTTCACGGCCCAGCGCGCGGCCGTCCCCGTCCGGCAGCATGACGTCGAGCAGGGCCACGTCGGGCCGGGTGCGCCCGGCGGCGGCAAGCGCCTCGCGGACGGTGCCCGCGATCATCACCTCGAAGCCGTGGTAGCGCAGGGCGATGGCGAGGACGTCCGCGATGCTCGGCTCGTCCTCCACGACCAGCACGGTGCCTGGAGCCGTCGTCATGCCCCCAGTATCGGCGGGACCACTGACAGCCGGGCTCGTTCGCTCTTTGGAGTTCCTTGAGAGTCATGGGCGCGTCGTGTGCACACGCGGGTGCCGGCGCCAATCCTGTTGCCCAGGACCTGGGGGACCGACCGACCGAAACAGTTAAGGAGCCTTGAACGTGGCGGCATTGGCACGGTGGTGCTTTCGGCACCGGCTGGTGGTCCTGCTGTTGTGGGTGGGGGCGCTGTGCGGGCTGGGCTTTTCGGCCTCGACGGCGGGCACGGACTACGCGAATGTGTTCTCCCTCCCGAACACGGACTCCAAGCGCGCGTACGACCTGATGGAGAAGGCCTTCCCGGAGACGTCCGGCGACACCGACACGGTGGTGTGGAAGGCCGGCACGGGCACGGTCCGGGACCAGGACGTACGGTCCCGGATCGAGCCCGCACTGGAGAAGATCGCCGGGATGGACGGCATCGGAGCCGTCACCGGCCCCTACACCGGGGAGCGGGGCGCCGCGCAGATCAGCCGCGACGGACGGATCGCGTACGCGCAGATCACCTTCACCGAGCCCGCCCAGTCCGTGCCCAAGGAGCTGGTGCAGGACGTCGTCGACACCGCGCAGGCCGCGGAACGCGACGGACTCCAGGTCCAGTTGGGCGGGCAGGCGATCCAGCGGGTGCAGGAGCCGCCGACCGGTCTCGCCGAGCTGGTCGGGATCATCGCCGCGGCCGTGGTGCTCTTCCTGGCCTTCGGCTCGCTCTTCGGGATGCTGCTGCCCATCGGCGTCGCCGTCTTCGGCGTCGGCACCGGCCTGTTCTCCACCCAGTTGATCAGCCATGTCACCGACGTCCCCGACCTGGCCCCGCTCCTTGCGACCCTGATCGGGCTGGGCGTCGGCATCGACTACGCGCTGTTCATCGTCACCCGGCACCGGCGCGGCATCCTGCGCGGCACCGACCCCGAGGAGTCCGCGGTCACCGCCCTCAACACCTCGGGCCGCGCGGTGCTGTTCGCGGGCGGCACGGTGTGCATCGCGCTGGCGGGCA
This sequence comes from Streptomyces sp. NPDC004629, assembly GCF_042873595.1. Classification (NCBI taxonomy): domain Bacteria; kingdom Bacillati; phylum Actinomycetota; class Actinomycetes; order Kitasatosporales; family Streptomycetaceae; genus Streptomyces; species Streptomyces sp. NPDC004629. Next base: position 198,246 of record NZ_JBIALO010000001.1, read on the forward strand.
TGCTGGTGACCAATCTGCGCTTCCTGGACGGCGTGGTGATCGGCACCTCGCTGACGGTCGTGCTGAGCGTGCTCGCCGCGACGACGCTGCTGCCGGCGTTCCTCGGCCTCCTCGGCCCGCGGGTGCTCAGCCGCCGCCAGCGCCGCCGCCTCGCCGAGCGCGGGCCCGATCCGGAGCGGGCGAGTGGGCTCGCCGCCCGCTGGTCGGGCGGGGTGCAGCGGCGACCCCGTACGGTCGCCGCGCTCGCGGTGGTCGTCATGGCCGTCCTCGCCCTGCCCGTGCTGTCGCTGCGGCTCGGCGCCACCGACCAGGGCAACGACGAGGCGTCGACGACGACCAGGAAGGCGTACGACCTGCTCGCGGAGGGCTTCGGCCCCGGCTTCAACGGGCCCCTCCAGGTGGTCGCCTCGGGCGGTGACACAAAGGCCCTGGTCGAGGGCATCGAGACGACCTCGGGGGTGGCTCGGGCGATCGCACTGCCGCCCGCGCGGGGCGTCACCGTCATCCAGGTCGTGCCGACCACCTCACCGCAGTCCAAGGAGACGGACGACCTCATCGACACCCTGCGGGACCGGGTGATCCCTCAGGCGGGCGCGCAGGCCCACGTCGGCGGGGTCACCGCGGTTTCCAAGGACTTCGCGTCGGTCACCGGCGACCGGCTGCCGCTCTTCGTCGCGACCATCATCGGCCTGGGCTTCCTGCTGCTGCTGATCGCCTTCCGCTCCCTGGTGGTGCCGCTCACGGCCGCGGTGATGAACCTGTTCGCGGCGGCAGCCTCCTTCGGTGTCCTGGTCGCGGTCTTCCAGTGGGGCTGGGGCCTGGACCTGCTGGGCCTCGGCAAGGAGGGCCCGATCAACGCCTTCCTGCCGGTCATCATGCTGTCCCTGCTCTTCGGCCTGTCCATGGACTACCAGGTGTTCCTGGTCAGCCGGATGCACGAGGAGTGGGTGCACACCAGGGACAACGCGCGCGCGGTGCGCGTCGGCCTGGCCGAGACCAGCCGGGTGATCAACTCGGCGGCCCTGATCATGGTGTGTGTCTTCCTGGCCTTCGTGCTCAGCGGCGACTCGGGGGCGGCGATGGCGGGCGTGGGGCTCGCCGCCGCGGTCGCCCTGGACGCGTTCGTCCTGCGGACGGCCCTGGTACCGGCGGTGATGCATCTGCTGGGCCGGTCGAACTGGTGGCTGCCGCAGTGGCTGGACAAGCGGCTGCCGCACCTGGCGGTGGAGCCGATGGACGCCGGGCCGCCGGACGCCGAGCCGCCCGCGGCCGACGGCCCGGCATCGGTCGTGCACGGCTTCATCCGTTCCGTCGACGGCGACCCGGTGCAGGGCGCGACCGTGACGCTGATGTCCAAGGGCGGCCGTCAGCTCGACCGCGTCGACTCCCTGGCCGACGGCTCGTACATCGTGGCGGTCCCCGGTCCCGGCACCTACCTCCTCGCGGCGACCTCCGCCTCGTACGGCACCCGCGCACGGCATGTCGTCGTCGACGGCGGCCCGCTCGTGTACGACCTGGAACTGGCGGACGACGAGGTGGACGCGGTCAGCTGACCACCGGCCCTTGCCCGGCCCCGCGCGCGGAGTCCGAACCCTGAGGGTCCGGTCCTCTCGCGGGGCCGGGCAGCGCCCTGGACCCGGCCGCAGGTGGTGTCCGTCCTCAGGTTCGTCGGGCGAGTTCCGGCCGTTTCGAGTAGTCCGTGAACCCGAGGACGTTCCCCCACGGGTCGGCGAACTCCACGGTCCACCCGGTGGCCACGGCGAACGGCTCGTCGAGCGTCCCGATCCCGGCGTCGGCGAGCGCGCGCGCCGCCACGCGCGCGTTCGGCACCTCCAGCCAGATCCGTGGCGAGGGCCACGGCGGTGGCCGGTGACCGAACCCCTCCTCGGCCCGCAGCAGGATGCCCGGCGTCTCGCCGCCGACGTTCAGCAGCGCGATCCCGCCCTCGTCGAACCGGAACCCGACGGCGAACCCGGCCCGCTCGTAGAACCCGACGGCCTCGCCGAGATCCCCGACGGGCACCAGTACGTTGTCAAAACCGAGCAGTTCGTACGACTCTTCGTCTGACATGTCGTCAGATTAGCCGCCCCGGATCCGACGCCTGCGGGGACCGGCCCGGGGGACCGCACCGCGATCACTCGATGAGGCGAGGCGGCCGGGCCTCCGGTGGGTCGGGGGCGTCGGTTACCCTTCCGGCCAGGTCGCCGTAGGGGGGAGTCCATGGGCCGGGTGCGGGTCGCGTTCGGGCTGCTGGTCGTGGCCGTGGGCACGGCATGGCTGCTCGGCGGCCCGGCCGCCGTACGCTCGGGCGGGCGCTGGACGCTGACACTGCTGCCCTATGTGCTGCTCGGCCTGGGGCTGCTGCTCCTGCTGCGGGCCGCGGTGCCCCGCGGCCTGCTGGCCGCGCCCCTGGCGCTCATCCTGGGCGGCGCGCTGTGGGCGGCGCACGCGGCCGGCTACCTGGGCGGTGTGGCGAGGTTCTGGCCGGCGCTCATCGTGCTGCTGGGCGCGGCGATCGCCCTGGGCGGCGTACCCGTGGCGACCGGCACCGGGAACGACGGGCCGCTGCGGCACTACCGCAGCGTCGTGCTGCCCGTGCGCCCCGAACTCGTCACGGGGCCGGACACCCGGCTGCGCCGGGTCACCGTCGCCTCCTACCTCGGGGATGTCCGGCTGCGCCTGGCCGACGTGCCCTTCCAGCCGGAGACCGTGCTGGACACGGCCGTCGAAGTGCTCGAACTCGACGTCACCCTGCTCTTCGGCAGCGTGACCATCGAACTCGACCACCGCTGTGCCGTGGTGAAGGGAGACGTCGCCAACGCACTGGCGGTGCACTTCGCCGACCAGGTACGGGTCTACGCCACCACGGACATCTATGCCGACGAGGCCCGGAGCGAACTGCCCCGCAGGATCCAGCTGAATGTGATCGGCGTCGGCGGCACCGTCGCCATACGCTCACGCTGACCCGCCGTCGTCCCCGGCCGGAGCGACGGGCGGCCCGGCCGCCGGGGGTGCGGCCTCCGGATGCGAGAAGGCCCGGCCGCCGAGGTCGGGGTCCTCCACCAGCGGTCGGGCGTCCCGGTCGCGCAGATAGTCCGACAGCTGCTGGTTCAGCGCGTACTCCTCGGCGGGATTCTCCGGCAGCTTGTAGCGCAGGGCGGCGGTGAGGTCGAACCGGTGCAGATCGAAGACCGTGCTGAACACCACCCCGGTGTAGCCGGCGGTGACGACGGCGCCCCGGTAGGCCAGCACCGACAGGACCGCGGCGGCCAGGGGCGTCAGCGACCAGAGGTCGAGCCGGCCCAGCAGCGGCAGCGTGATCGCGGACAGCAGACCGAAGCAGACGCTCAACGAGGCGGTGGCGGCCAGGAGTTCCAGCTGCCGGGCCATCGCGTCCGCCAGCCGCTCGGAGAGGTAGGGGTAGATGCGCGGGTACACGAGCAGTGATTCCAGACCGTAGCGGCCGCCGGCCGTGCGCTCGGCGCGGCGCAGCACGTTGCCCAGCCGGGTGGGCATCAGATCGGTGACCCGGCGCTCCCGCGGCGGTGTCGCGACGTATCTGTCGTCGGGATAGCCGCTGCGGATCCGCTCGTCCCGTTCCATGCCGCGGGTCTGCCGGTCCATGCGCCGCTCAAGGTCGACCAGCGATGCCAGGTCGGTCGCCCCGGGCTCGTACCTGAGCAGCGACTGGTCGGCGTGCAGCAGCCGGGCCGCCGCGTTGTCCCGGCGTCGCCGGTGCAGTTCCATGGCGGCCCCGCGCAGGCGGGCCAAGGGGGACGGCGGGTCCCAGTACCCTTCGAGCTGCTGCACCAGGACCCGTTCGAAGGGACGCAGCAGGATGCCGCCCACCAGGGCGGCCAGCGCGAAGACGACCACCGTCGCCGTACCGGTTCCGGCGAGCACCGCGCCGAGGTCCACCGGGCGGTCCAGGTCGTAGGCGTGGGCGCGCGCCAGCACCGTGGTCACGGTCACCACCAGGGCGCCCGGCAGCACGTTCAGGAGGCCGAAGCGGGCGCCGCCCATGGCCTTCGTACCGGCCTTGACCAGGTCACCGAACACGGCAGTCCGTCCTCACGGCTTCGCCAGCAGCGTCATGGCCCGCGGCGGACGGTGGCGGTCGCACGGTGGGGCCCCCTCCGAGCCCTGCCGAACGGGCGGGCCCAGACAGTCCAGGCAGACGTACACGTACCGCCCGCCGGTCGCGTGCGCGGGACTCGGGGCGCCCTCGCGCACCGCCGCCGCGACCGTGCGGTGCCCGTGGCGGCAGGTCTGCGCGGTGGACGACCGGGAGCGGAAGGCCGCCGCCGTGCAGCGCTCCTCCTCGCACACGTGGTAGTACGCGGCTGCGCGGCTCCTGCCGTACGGCCCGAGGATCTGGTCGCTGAGCAGCAGCACCCGGCGCACTGCCCACACCGCGCCCCACAGGCCCAGTAGGCCGACGCGCATCCTCCGTCCGCCCGTCACCTCGCCTCCCCCGGTCGGGCCGTCCCCCGAGTATGCAGCGAACTCCCTTGCCTGCACAGCGTGTCCGCGAGGAAGACCCCGCTCCCGGAGGGGAACGGGGTCTTCGGCGGTGCGGGGTGCGGAACGTCAGAAGCGGCGCGTGATCAGCGCTCGCTTCACCTCCTGGATCGCCTTCGTCACCTCGATGCCGCGCGGGCAGGCGTCCGTGCAGTTGAAGGTGGTGCGGCAGCGCCAGACGCCGTCGCGGTCGTTGAGGATCTCCAGCCGCTGCTCGCCGGCCTCGTCACGCGAGTCGAAGATGAAGCGGTGCGCGTTGACGATCGCCGCCGGGCCGAAGTACTGGCCGTCGTTCCAGAACACCGGGCAGGAGGACGTGCACGCGGCGCACAGGATGCACTTCGTGGTGTCGTCGAAGCGGGCGCGGTCCTCGGCGGACTGCAGCCGCTCGCGCGTCGGCTCGTTCGTGTCCTTCGTCACGAGGAACGGCATGACGTCCCGGTACGCCTGGAAGAACGGCTCCATGTCCACGACCAGGTCCTTGAGGACCGTGAGGCCCTTGATGGGCTCGACCGTGATCGGCTTCTCGGGGTTGATGTCCTTGATCAGCGTCTTGCAGGCGAGGCGGTTCCTGCCGTTGATCCGCATCGCGTCCGAGCCGCAGATGCCGTGGGCGCAGGAGCGGCGGAAGGTGAGCGTGCCGTCCACGTCCCACTTGATCTTGTGGAGACCGTCGAGGACCCGTTCCTTCGGGTCGATCTCCAGCTGGAAGTCCTCCCACGTGGGCTCCGCCGAGACCTCCGGGTTGAAGCGGCGGATGCGGAAGGTGACCGTGATGTAGGGAGAGGACGCGGCCTCCGCCTCCACCTTGTCCAGAACAGGGGTTGCCATCAGTACTTACGCTCCATCGGCTGGTAGCGGGTCTGGACGACCGGCTTGTAGTCGAGACGGACGGACTCGGTGCCGTCGTCGCCCACCTCGCGGTACGCCATGGTGTGGCGCATGAAGTTGACGTCGTCGCGGTTCGGGTAGTCCTCGCGGTAGTGACCGCCGCGGGACTCCTTGCGGGCCAGCGCGGACACCGCCATGACCTCGGCGAGGTCCAGCAGGTTGCCCAGCTCGACGGCCTCCAGCAGGTCCGTGTTGAACCGCTTGCCCTTGTCCTGGATCGCCACGTTCTTGTAGCGCTCGCGCAGCTCCGCGATCTTCTCGACCGCCGTCTTGATGGTCTGCTCGGTGCGGAACACCATGACGTTGGCGTCCATGGTCTCCTGCAGCTCGCGGCGCAGGGTCGCCACCCGCTCGGTGCCCGTGGACGTGCGCAGCCGCTCGATCTGCTCGATGACGACGGACTCCGGGTTCTCCGGCAGCTCGACGAAGTCCGCCCGCTGGCTGTACTCCGCCGCCGCGATGCCCGCCCGGCGGCCGAACACGTTGATGTCCAGCAGTGAGTTGGTGCCCAGGCGGTTGGCGCCGTGCACCGACACGCAGGCCACCTCGCCGGCCGCGTACAGACCCGGCACGACGGTGGTGTTGTCCGACAGGACCTCGCCCTCGACGTTCGTCGGGATGCCGCCCATCGCGTAGTGCGCGGTCGGCTGGATCGGGATCGGGTCGGTGTACGGCTCGATGCCCAGGTAGGTGCGGGCGAACTCCGTGATGTCGGGCAGCTTGGCGTCCAGCTGCTCCGGCGGCAGGTGCGTCAGGTCCAGGTAGACGTGGTCGCCCTCGGGGCCGCAGCCGCGGCCCTCGCGGATCTCCGTGTAGATGGAGCGGGAGACGACGTCACGGGACGCCAGGTCCTTCATCACCGGCGCGTACTTCTCCATGAAGCGCTCGCCGTCCTTGTTGCGCAGGATGCCGCCCTCACCGCGGGCGCCCTCGGTGAGCAGGATGCCCATGCGCCAGATGCCCGTCGGGTGGAACTGGAAGAACTCCATGTCCTCCAGCGGCAGACCGCGCCGGTAGACCGCCGCCTGGCCGTCACCGGTCAGGGTGTGCGCGTTCGACGTCACCTTGAAGAACTTGCCGCAGCCGCCGGACGCGTAGATCACGGCCTTCGCCTGGAAGATGTGGATCTCGCCGGTCGCCAGCTCGTACGCGACCACGCCGGACGACCTCTTGATGCCGTCGACCTCGGTGATCAACTGGTCCAGGACGTAGAACTCGTTGAAGAACTCCACGCCCTCCTTGACGCAGTTCTGGTACAGCGTCTGGAGGATCATGTGGCCGGTGCGGTCGGCCGCGTAGCAGGAGCGGCGGACCGGGGCCTCGCCGTGGTTGCGGGAGTGACCGCCGAAGCGGCGCTGGTCGATGGTGCCGTTCGGGGTGCGGTTGAACGGCAGGCCCATCTTCTCCAGGTCGAGGACGGAGTCGATGGCCTCCTTCGCCAGGATCTCCGCGGCGTCCTGGTCGACGAGGTAGTCACCGCCCTTGACCGTGTCGAAGGTGTGCCACTCCCAGTTGTCCTCCTCCACGTTGGCGAGCGCGGCGGCCATGCCGCCCTGCGCGGCGCCCGTGTGGGAGCGGGTGGGGTAGAGCTTGGTCAGGACCGCGGTGCGGCTGCGCTTCGTCGCCTCGATGGCCGCGCGCATGCCGGCGCCACCGGCGCCGACGATGACGGTGTCGTACTTGTGGATCTTCATCAGGGGAATACCTCGGTCCCGGGCCTAGCGGATGTTCGGGTCGAAGGTGAAGATCACCAGCGTGCCCAGCAGGATGGTGAACACCGTGGCGGTGTAGAGCAGGCCCTTGAGCCACAGCCGGGTGTTCGCGCGTTCCGCGTAGTCGTTGATGATCGTGCGCAGACCGTTCGCGCCGTGCAGCATCGCGAGCCACAGCATGGCGAGGTCCCAGACCTGCCAGAACGGGTTGGCCCAGCGGCCGGCCACGAAGGCGAAGCCGATCTTGGAGACGCCGCCGTCCAGGAACAGCTGGATCAGCAGGTGGCCGAGGACCAGGACGACCAGCACGATGCCGGACAGGCGCATGAACAGCCAGGCGGCCATCTCGAAGTTGCCCCGGGTGCTGCGCGGGGTCTTCTTGGTGCGCCGGCGCGGCGCCTCGATGAGCGGCGCGGGGTTGTCGACGTCGTACAGGGCCTCGCCCTCGACGGGGCCGATCCCGGAAGCGGTGGTTTCAGTGGTGGACATCGGCGTCAGCTCCCGAACAGGACACGAGCGGCGTGGCCGAGGACCGGGTAGATCGAGCCGGCCATCAGGACGACCCAGACGCCGACGACGGTCCACAGCATCTGCTTCTGGTAGCGCGGGCCCTTCGACCAGAAGTCGACGGCGATGACGCGCAGGCCGTTGAGCGCGTGGAAGAGGATGGCGGCGACGAGGCCGTACTCCAGCAGCGCGACGATCGGCGTCTTGTACGTGGCTACGACCTTGTCGTAGTCCTCGGGGGAGACACGCACGAGAGCGGTGTCCAGCACGTGAACGAACAGGAAGAAGAAGATGAGGACGCCGGTGACTCGGTGAGCCACCCAGGACCACATTCCTTCCCGGCCGCGGTACAGCGTTCCAGCCGGCACGGAAGAACCCTCCGGGAGCGGGGACTGAGGGCCGCGCCGGCTTCGGTGTCGGTCGGGCCCGGCCGGGTACGGTCCACCGGCCCCCAGCATCGTAGCGGGGTGCCTGCGGCGCTCAGCGGGGGGTCTTGACTGTGTGATCAAACTGGCACCGGACGGATTAGCTGGGCGGGGGCGGCCAGGGGGGTGGGGGGTTCTGGGAAGGTGCCGGGTGCGGGTTGGGTGTGGCTGGGTGCGCCGTTCCCCGCGCCCCTTTGGGGCACGGCCTGATTATCGCGGACTGTCTGGCGGCTAGAGGGGTGGGGTGCCGGGTGTGGGTTGGGTGTGGCTGGGCGCGCCGTTCCCCGCGCCCCTTTGGGGCGTTGTGCTGGTCAGGTGGGTTGTCAAGCGGGCTCTTGCCAGGCGGCGGAGTTCGTCCGCTGTTACCGCGCGTTCCTCGTCGGGGTCGTTCGTCAGGCGGGAGCGGATGCCTTCGAGGGTGCGGTCCAGGGCCTCTCCGGGTGGGGTGCCGCCGAGGTGGATGACGAATACATGGCCGAAGCGGGCCTCGTAGGCGGCGTGCGCGGCGCTGAGGGCGGTGTGGGCCGCGGAGTACGTGTCCTCCGGCAGGGGCGGCAGGGTCTCGCCGGCCAGGGCCTCGGCCAGCTCGGCCGGGGTCAGGTCGTACGCCGCCTCGTCCGCCGCGGCCAGCAGGGCGTCCAGGTCGGGGTAGGGGCGGTGGGCGGCGACGCGCTGGGCCCAGCGCGGGCTGTGCAGGCAGGCGAGGAGTGCCGCGCGGGCCTCGTCGGCGGTCGCGGCGTTGAATCCCGCCAGTCGGCCGGAGACGGGCGGGACGCGGGTCTGCTCGGGGAGCGCCGGTATGGTCACTCGGTCCAGGGACCCGGACGGGTACGGGAGACGGTGCGCAGGCAGCGTGGGTCCTCGCGTCACATGGTGGGGCGGCAGCGGATGCTGTGAGAGATGTGCCGTCACGTTATCGAGAGTGGTCACGGCGCGTCCGACGGATGCCCGAATTTCACCCGGACGGCAGAGTTTCGGAACCGTTCGTGGACGCACGGCTTCGGCATTGGCCTTAGCTTGGCGGTGTGAGCCAGCACAGGCGCCGCACGCCGGCGCAGCAGGTCAGGCGGCGGCGCGCGGCGGTCGGCGGCGCGTTCGTCGGCACGATCGCCCTCGGTGTCGGACTGGGCGTCTGGGCCGCCGCGGACGGCGGCAGCGGAGCGCGGCCCACCGCGACCGCGCGGCAGTCCGCGGGCAACACCGCGGTGGGCGCGGCCCCCGGTTCGGCCACCCCGAGCACGGCGAGCCCGTCACCCAGCCGTTCCTACCCGCTGTCCCAGGCACCCCGCACCATTCCCGCCGTGCGCTCGCACACCCCCGAGCGCGGCCCCGGCTGGCACCCGGCCGGCGGCGAGCGGGTCGTGGTGGGCGCCCCGGCCCTGGCCGACGAGGGCCGCCTGATAGCCGGCGAGCTTGGCCTCACCTACGCGGGCGAGCAACGCGACCGGCGCGCCGGTGACCTGCGGCTGGAGCTGAACGGCGACAAGGCCGCGAACCCGGAGTCGTACACCATGACCGTGCGCGGCGGCGCCGTGACCATCAGCGGGCCCGCCGACACCGGCGTCTTCTACGGCACCCGCACCCTCAAGCAGGAGGTCCACGGCGGCGGCACCGCCCCGGAGGGCGTCGTGCGCGACGAGCCCGCCAAGCCGCGGCGCGGCTTCATGCTGGACATAGCGCGCAAGCCGTTCAGCGAGACCTGGATAGAGGACCGGATCCGCGAGCTGGCGGACCTGAAGTACAACGAGCTGGGCCTGCACTTCTCCGACGACCAGGGGTTCCGGATCGAGTCCAGGACCCACCCCGAGATCGTCTCCAAGGACCATCTCACCCAGGCGCAGGTCAAGCGGATCGTCGACCTCGCGGCCGGCCGGCACATCGCCGTCGTCCCCGAGATCGACTCGCCCGGACACCTAGGCGCGGTCATCGCCGCCCACCCCGATCTTCAGCTGCGCAACGCCCAGGGCGTCGCCACGCGCGGTGCCGTCGACATCTCCAAGCCCGCGGCGGCCCGCATCGTCGACGACCTGCTGGGCGAGTTCACCGGTGTGTTCCCGGGCTCGTACTGGCACCTGGGCGGCGACGAGTACCGTGCGCTCGCGGTCTCCGATCCGGCCGCCTCCTACCCGCAGCTGGCCGCCGCCGCCCAGAAGGCGTACGGCTCCGGCGGTACCGTCGCCGACCTGGCGACCGGCTGGCTCAACGCCCGCGCCGACACCGTCCGCGCCCACGCCCGCACGATGCGGGCCTGGAACGACGGCTTCTACCGGGGGACCTCCGTACAGCCCGCCAAGGACCTGGAGGTCGCCTACTGGACGGGCAAGGAGATCGGCGCCCGGCCGCCGGCCGAGTACCTGGGCGCGGGACGCAAGGTCATCAACTACAACGACGAGTTCCTGTACTACGTCCTCGGCCAGCCGCAGACCTTCGTCTACCCCACCGGGCAGCGGATCTACGAACAGTGGAACCCGCGGGTGCTGCGCGGCACCACGGCCGTGCCCGCCCGCTACGACGGGCAGATCCTCGGCGGCTCCTTCGCCGTCTGGGGCGATGTGCCGAACGCCCAGACCCAGGACCAGGTGGCGGCCGGGATCCGGATGCCGCTGCGGGCCACCGTGCAGAAGCTGTGGGACCCGGGCCCGCCTGCCCTGCCCTGGGCCGACTTCGAGAAGCTGGCCGACCGGCTGGGCTGACCCGCGCCCCTGGTGTCCGTTTGCGGATACGGCTGCGAACTCCCCTGCGGCTGTGGTGTATTCGCCCGGAGCCGAGCCGAACAGTCAGGGGGGACGGACATGGGCTACTGGGGGTATTTCGTCGTGGGCCGGGCCGCGCGGCCGCTCGCCGAACTGGACGCGCTGGCCGGTGCCGAGGGCCTGACCCGGCGGGCGGCCGGACCCGAGGGCTGGCAGGTGTGGGAGTACCCGGGCCCCGAGGGCGAGATCGGGAGCATGAACGCCCTCGCCGAGCAGACCGGCGCGCCCGCGCTGTTCGGTTACGTGATGGACAGCGCCTGCGTGGTCGTCGAGGGGGCGGCGCCGGACAGCGGCGGCTGGACCACGTGTCTGGCCCGCACCGCGATGGCCGCTCGGCTCGGCGCCGACCGGCAGGGCCTGACCCTGGAGGACTACTTCCTCGACCCCCGCGACGCCGCCGAACGCGCGGTCGCCTGGGCCGCCGAGGCCGGGCACACGGTCACCGCGGACGCGGTGTTCGAGGTGCTGACCGCCGACCCCGACGGCACGGCCGAGACACTGCTCTTCCGCCTGCTCGACCTGCTGGGCACGCCACCCCTGTGACACCCCGCCGTCCCGCCGCGCAGTAAAGGGGTGTGCGACAGGAGCAGGCGCGCCGCCCTCGGCCGCAGGCCCCGGCCGCGCGACTCGCCCACCAGACGCTCGACGCGACCCCGGCCGAGCGCGCCGGGGCCGCCGTACGGGCGTGGGCCGACGCCTGCTCGGTCGCCGCGCTGCGCGCCCACGGCTCCTCGAACCCGCCGAAGTCCGGCCCCGGCGCGGGCGGTGCTCCGGTCGTCCGCCGCCCCCGCCCCCGGCCCTCGGCCCCCGGCTGCCGTGCGCGCCGCGGGAACGGCGGGCGAGGGCCGTACGGAGGTCATGTCGCCGCTGGTCGCCGCCGAACTGCGGCGCCAGGTCAGCGTCCTGGAACTGCTCGCCGGCCCGGGACGGGTGGGTTGCGGTGGGCGCTGGATGACGAGCGAGGGGCGCCTGGTGCTGGGCGCGGTGGCCTCGGGCCGGGCCGCGGCCGGGCTGAGCCCGGCCGCGGCCGGGCTCAGCCCGTTCGGTGGCGGGAGCGGGTGGGGCGGGCTGCCGGGGCGGTGCTGTGGTCGTCGTGCGGGGGAGGTGGGGCGGTCCTGCGCCGGATGCGGATCCGGCCCGGATCCGGGTGACGAAAGCCACGCCCGTCTCGCTCTTGAGTATGTGACAGCGCAGCAGGTGACAGCACAGCAGCAGACCAGGCCGCAGGCCGCGACCAAGCCCGTGCGATGGGCGGCGGACGTCGTGGCGACGATGCGCGAGGGCGCGCGGGTACGGCTCGACTACTCGGCGCAGAGCCTGTGGCGGGTGGACCGGATGATCGACGACATACGCCGCGAAGGTGCGCCGTACGCCGCCGTACAGGACGTACTGCGTGGCTTCGGTGCCTACGCCGGCGAGGTGATCGTCCGGCAGACCGGCGCCGAGTGGTGGGCGAGCGGCGGCGACCACTGGATCCGCACGCCCGACGGCCGGCTGTGGGATCCCGTCGACGAGGCCCGGCGCTGCTTCACCGGGCACGGCTCGCTGCGGCTGCTGTGCCGGGACGCGACGGTGTCGGTGCCCTGACCGCCGCCCCGGACGCGGCCCGCGCGGACGCCCGGCGGGGCGCCCGCCGCGGCCGGGCCCGGCCGTGCCCTGTGACAAATCTGTGAACCGCGGCGCTGATCATCGTGGGGATGCGGGTCGCCGTGTCGCTCGATGCCGATGCGCTGCGCGGACGAGCAGCGGCACGAGCACGGGCACGGCTCGTACGGACGAGGACGGTTCTTGGGCCAGGGAGGGGAACGTCGCCGCCTTGAGGCGTACGACGGCGAGCTGGGCGCGGCCGTCGCGCGGGCCCAGGACGGCGACGAGACCGCCTTCGCCGCGGCCTACCGGATGGTGCAGCCGGGCCTGCTCGGCTATCTCCGCGGCCTCGTCGGCGACGACGCGGAGGACGTGGCATCCGACGCCTGGCTGGAGATCGCCCGGGACCTGGGCCGGTTCAAGGGCGACGGCGCCGGGTTCCGCGGCTGGACCGCGACCATCGCCCGGCACCGGGCCCTCGACCATCTGCGCAGGCAGCGGGTGCGGCCCCGGGCCACGGCACTGGAACAGGACGTACTGGAACTGCCCGGACCGCACAGCACGCACGACCAGGCGCTGGAGTCCATCTCCACGGAACGCGCCCTCGCTCTGGTCCGGGGGCTGCCGCGCGACCAGGCCGAGGCCGTGCTGCTGCGGGTCGTCGTCGGTCTCGACGGCCCCGCCGCCGCGCGCGTCCTCGACAAGCGCCCCGGCGCGGTGCGCACGGCCGCGTACCGCGGGCTGAAACGTCTCGCCCGGCAACTGGGCGGCCGGTCGTCGGCGGACGGCGACGCGCACGACGGTGTGACGGAAGAGGGCCCTGGCACGCTGGGGGATGCGACATGAACGGCGGCCGGGCGCGGCACGTACGGAGTCGGCGGGGCGGGCGGTTCGAGCAGAGCCCGGCGGCCCCGCGGCGTGACGGAGCGGACGGCTCCGGTGGATCGGGCGGACCGGGCGGACCGGGCTAGGACGGGGAACGGACATGGGTGAACGGCACAGCGACGACGGGCCGCCCGGCCGTCGGCGCGCGCACCCCGTCGGCGCCGTGCCCGGCCCGCGGCCGGCCGATCAGGACGCGGCGCTGGAGGCGCGGTTCGGCACGGCCCTCCGGCCGGAGGGCGCCGGCCTGGACCCGGAGGCCGAGCGGCGGGCCGTGGCCGCGTTCCGCGCCGCGCGGGACACCGGGGCGCACCGGGCGCGGACGCGGCGCCGGGACGACTGGCGGCCGGGCGCGCCGCGGCGCGCCCGGTTCTCGGTGAAGGCAACGCTGTCCGTGTTCCTCGCGAGCGTCGCGCTGGGCGGCCTCGCCGTCGCGGCGATCGCCTCGGCCGGGTCCCCGGCGCCCCACGGCGAGCCAGGCCCAGGCACCCCGCACCCGACGACGGAGACCCACGAACGGCCGGCCTCCCGACCGGCCCCGTCCGCCCGCCGGCCCGTCACCAGCCCCGGCGCCACGAGGCCCGCGCCCGCGAGCCCCGCTCCCGCGGACCCGGCGGCCACCGGGCCCGCGGCGGCCCGCCCGGACCGCCCGGCCACGGACACCCTCGCCCACTGCCGTGCGTACGAGCAGGTCAAGGACCGGGGCAAGGCGCTGGACGCGACGGCCTGGCAGCGGCTCGTCGCGGCCGCGGGCGGAGCGGACAAGGTGGCCGCGTACTGCGCCGCCCGACTACCGCCACCATCCGAAAAGCCCGCCCCGCCCGACTGAGGCCGGAGCAGCCTGGGTGAGAAACAAGGAACGCCACCTTGAGGAGCTGTACGGTCTCCCCGCCTTCGCGTTTGCCGAGCCCGGCGGGACGCCACGGCTGCCCGCGCGGTGCTGACCGGCGTGGTCTCGCTGTCGAATGGGACGTCGCCCCAGAACCGGCGAAGTCGCAGCGGCGGACGGGGAACCGCGGAGACGGCCGGGGCCGCCACCCCCCACAGGAGAGGCCCCGGCCGTCGCGCGGCACGGGCCGCGCGGCGGCCCGTACTTCCTTCAGCGTCAGGGGTGCGTTTTCTGTCACACCCGCCCGCGTCACGAGCTGGTTGCATCTTGTACGGACGTGGACGGGAGCGGATTCAGGCCGTAACGTGCCTTTCGCGCCGAGGCGCGGGGGACGCACGACCAGGGCAACCACCTGTGACCTCGAACACCGCAACCATCAATTGAGGAACCACGACGGCGAGGACCACGTCCGCGAGAGCGGCGCCGGTTTAGGCGCAAAGTAGGGACACCACGGGTGCTGGGGGACGATGCGGAGCTGACCGCCGCGGTGCGCGCGGCACAGGACGGGGACGAGACCGCGTTCCGGACCGTCTACCGCGCGGTGCACCCGCGGCTGCTGGGGTACGTACGGACACTGGTCGGCGATCCGGACGCCGAGGACGTCGCATCCGAGGCGTGGCTGCAGATAGCCCGTGACCTGGAACGCTTCAGCGGTGACGCGGACCGCTTCCGCGGCTGGGCGGCCCGTATCGCCCGCAACCGCGCCCTCGACCACATACGCATGCGCGGCCGCCGCCCCGTGATCGGCGGAGACGAGACCGAACTGACCGCCAGGGCCGCCGAGTCGGATACCGCGGGCGAGGCCATCGAGGCTCTGGCCACCGACCGCGCCCTCTCCCTGATCGCGCGGCTCCCGCAGGACCAGGCCGAGGCGGTCGTCCTGCGCGTGGTCGTCGGCCTCGACGCCAAGACCGCCGCCGAGACCCTCGGCAAACGCGCGGGCGCCGTCCGCACCGCCGCGCACCGTGGTCTGAAACGGCTCGCCGAACTGCTCGCCGAGGATCCGGAATCAGCCGGCCGGCCCGGCGCCCTGCCGACCCAGCGAGAACCGCGCGGCAGCGCGGTGACGTCCGCCACTGTGACGCATACGCGTTCGCGGACGCAGAAGGACATGTGATGGCCGACGAGCAGGACAAGTGGCTGAACCGGGAAACGGCGGAACGTCTGCTGCGCGGTGAGCCACTCGAAGCCGTCGACGCGTCCGCCCGCGGACAGGCCGAACGACTCGCCGGGGCACTGGGCGCGCTCGCCGTCGAGGCCACCCCGGCCGGGGTCGAACTCCCCGGTGAGGAGGGTGCGCTCGCGGCCTTCCGGAAGGCCCGCGAGGCCGCCGCAGAACAGGCCGCCGCTGCGCACGGCGACGGTTCGCAGGCGCGACGCACCGGCGCGGCGGCCCGGCCGTCCGACGCGGGTCTCATCCGCATCGGCGGCCGTCCCGCCCCCGCCCGCGGCCGTCCCCGCCGGGCCCGCCCCGTGCGCCTGGCGCTCGCCGCCGCACTGGCCGTGGGCACCGTCGGCGGGGTCGCGGTGGCCGCCGGAACCGGAGTCCTGCCGGTGCCCTTCGGCGACGACGATCCGGGGCCCGCCGCCTCCGTCACCGCCGCCGGTACGCCCGACCAGCCGCTCGCCTCGCCGTCCGCGGAGGCCACACAGGGCGGTACGTCGGGCCCGCCGGCGCCGAGCGCCCCCGCCACCGGCTCCGCGCGGGAGAACTCAGGTCCCGATACGGACCGGGGCGGCGCCACCGGGTCCGCTGACTCCGCCGGGCGGGCCCATGGGCCGTGGGCGGGCGCGCCCGCGGCCTGCCGTGACCTCCGTGACGGCAAGGAACTCGGTCCTGGCCGCGAGTACCGTCTGGAGCAGACGGCGGGCGGCCCCGCGCGCGTGTGGACGTACTGCAAAGGCATCCTGGAAAGCACCGGGAGCACCGGGAGCACCCAGGGCCACGAGCACGGGAAGTCCGGCGACGGCAATAACGAGCAGTCCGGCCAGGGCGATCAGGGCGATCAGGACGACCAGGACGACCCTGCCGGTCGAGGCGGCCACGGCGACCGGGACGACCGAGGCGGTGGCCACGGCGGCCATGGCCGCACCTCTCGCGAGGGCCGCGGCAACGACCACCGCCGGGACGGCGGGACCACGTCCGTCCCCTCCGCTGTCGCCCCGCAGCGGCCCGACAGCCCCGCGCAGTCCCCGGACCCCGCACCGAGCCCGACGTACACCGCGCTCTGACGCTGCCCCGAGCCAAGGCTTTGACCTGCGGCTTCACGGCGCGGGAGCGGTCGCGCACGTAGGGTGTGACGTTTTCGGCGACGGTGGCGCAGTACAGAGTGAGCCGACTGGTCATCGGCCGTCGCACCGAGCCGGGGTTCCCCCCGTACCCAGGGCTCGTGCACCTTGGCGCGGGCGGGATCCGTTCCCCCGGTCCCGCCCGCGCCCCGTCCCGGCGAGCGGAGCGCCCCGGCGAGCGGCGCCTCACCAGGAGACGACGACCTTGTCGCCCGTCCGCACCTGTGCGAACAGCGCCGCGATCGCCGCCTCGTCGCGCACGTTGACACAGCCGTGCGAGCCGCCCGCGTAACCCCGCGCCGCGAAGTCGTACGAGTAGTGCACCGCTTGACCGCCACTGAAGAACAGGGCGTACGGCATCGGGGAGTCGTAGAGCGTCGACACATGGTGCCGTGACTTCCAGTAGATGCGGAACACACCCTCACGGGTCGGGGTGTACTGCGTGCCGAACCGCACCGCCATCGTCGACACCGTGCGTCCGTCGATCATCCAGCGCAGCGTCCGGCTTGTCTTGTCGATGCACAGCACCCGGCCGGTCAGACAGCGCGGGTCGGGCGCGGCGACCGGCTGACCGCCCATCAGATACAGGTCCCACGTGCCCGGCCGGTGCGTCATGCCGAGCAGCCGCCGCCAGGTGACCGTGTCCGTCCGCCCGGTCCGCGGCAGCCCGCGCTTGCCCTGGAAGCCGCTGACCGCCTCCTCCGTCAGGTCGTCGTACGTCCCCGTCGGCCCGTCGAACAGCCAGGCGACCTGGCGCAGCCGGGCCTGCAGTTCGCGCACGCTCGGGCCGGTGTCGCCGCGGGACCACAGGACGCGGGGCGGCGCTGGCGCCGGCCGGGCCGTCGTGGGACCGCCGCCGGGAGCGGGCCGGTCCGGTGGCCGGGTGCTCGGCAGCCGGATGTGCACCGGCGATCGGTTCTTCCCGTCCGTGTCCGCGGGCTGCACGGTGCACCCGCAGAGCACGGCGAGCACGGTGAGCGCGGCGGCCGAGGCGAGCGCGGCGGGCCGCCCCGCGATCCGTTCGATCCCCCTGAACCCCATGCCGGGATGTTTCCCCGGGTGACCGCCGCCGAACTAGGAGGCATGGTGGGGAGTAGTCGACGTACTGCGGAGGCACCCCATGACGCGTGAGTCGGAGTCCGGACTGCCCGTGGAGCCGGTCTACGGGCCCGCCGCGTTGGCGGGCTGGGACCCGGCCGAGCGGCTGGGCGAACCCGGGGCGTACCCCTTCACCCGGGGCGTGTACCCGACGATGTACACCGGCCGTCCCTGGACGATGCGCCAGTACGCGGGCTTCGGTACGGCCGCCGAGTCCAATGCCCGCTACCGGCAGCTGATCGCCCACGGCACCACGGGCCTGTCCGTCGCCTTCGACCTGCCCACCCAGATGGGCCACGACTCCGACGCGCCCCTCGCGCACGGCGAGGTCGGCCGGGTCGGCGTGGCGATCGACTCGATCGACGACATGCGGGTCCTGTTCGGCGGGATCCCGCTCGGCGAGGTCTCCACCTCCATGACGATCAACGCCCCCGCCGCGCTGCTGTTGCTGCTGTACCAACTGGTCGCCGAGGAACAGGGCGTGGCGGCCGGCCGGCTCGCCGGCACCGTCCAGAACGACGTCCTCAAGGAGTACATCGCGCGGGGCACGTACATCTTCCCGCCGCGGCCGTCGCTGCGGCTGACCGCGGACATCTTCCGCTACTGCCGGGCCGAGCTGCCCCGGTGGAACACCATCTCGGTCTCCGGTTATCACATGGCCGAGGCGGGCGCCTCCCCCGTGCAGGAGATCGCCTTCACGCTGGCCGACGCCGTCGCCTATGTGCGGGCCGCGGTGGCGGCCGGCATGGACGTCGACGACTTCGCGCCCCGCCTGTCGTTCTTCTTCGTCGCCCGGACCACCCTGCTGGAGGAGGTCGCCAAGTTCCGTGCCGCGCGCCGGATCTGGGCGCGGGTGATGCGTCAGGAGTTCGGGGCGCGCGACCCGCGGTCGATGATGCTGCGGTTCCACACCCAGACCGCGGGGGTGCAGCTGACGGCGCAGCAGCCGGAGGTGAACCTGGTCCGGGTCGCCGTCCAGGCGCTGGCCGCGGTGCTGGGCGGCACCCAGTCGCTGCACACCAACGCCTTCGACGAGGCGATCGCGCTGCCCACCGACAAGTCCGCGCGGCTGGCCCTGCGTACCCAGCAGGTACTCGCCCACGAGACGGACGTGACCGCGACCGTGGACCCCTTCGCCGGCTCGTACGCCATCGAGCGCATGACCGACGACCTGGAGGCCGCCGCCGTGGAACTGATGCGCAAGGTCGAGGAGCTGGGCGGCGCGGTCGCGGCGATCGAAACCGGCTTCCAGAAACGCGAGATCGAACGCAACGCCTACCGCATCGCCCAGGAGACCGACACCGGCACCCGGACCGTCGTCGGCGTCAACCGGTTCCGGCTCGACGAGGAAGAACCCTACGCACCGCTCCGCGTCGACCCCGCCATCGAGACACGACAGGCCGAGCGGCTTGCGGCGCTGCGGGCCGGGCGGGACCGGGGCGCGGTGGACTCGGCGCTGGCCGCGCTGCGGAAGGCGGCCGTGGGCGAGGACAACGTCCTGTACCCGATGAAAGAGGCGCTGCGGGCTCGGGCGACGGTCGGCGAGGTGTGCGACGCGCTGCGGGAGGTGTGGGGCACCCACGTCCCGTCGGACACCTTCTGAGACCCACCGGATCAGGGGGCGTGCGGCGTTGTCGTACCCCTGTGCGACACTCCCTTCCGTGTTCGGTGTCATCGATCTCCCCACCTATCTGGCAGGGCTCGTCCTGATCATCCTGCTGCCCGGCCCCAACTCCCTGTACGTGCTCTCGGTGGCCGCCCGCCGCGGGATCCGGGCGGGGTACACCGCCGCGGCCGGGGTCTGGTGCGGGGACGCCGCGCTGATGACGCTGTCCGCCGCGGGGGTCGCCTCGCTGCTCAAGGCGAACGCCGTGCTCTTCGGCATCGTGAAGTACGCGGGCGCCGGCTATCTGACCTGGCTGGCCGTCGGGATGCTGCGGGCCGCGTGGGGCATGTGGCGGACCCGGCGGGAACAGACCGCGGGGGAGGCGGCCCCGGCTCCGGCCGCCGGGGAGCGGCCGTTCCGCCGCGCCCTGATCGTCAGCCTCTTCAACCCGAAGGCGATCCTGTTCTTCGTCGCCTTCTTCGTGCAGTTCGTCGACCCGGGCTACGCCTACCCGGCCCTGTCCTTCGTCGTCCTCGGTGCCTTCGCCCAGGTGGCCAGCGTCCTCTACCTCAGCGCGCTGATATTCGGCGGCACGAAGCTGTCGGCCGCCTTCCGCCGCCGCAAGCGCCTGTCGGCGACGGCGACCTCGGCAGCAGGCGCCCTGTTCTTCGGCTTCGCAGCGAAGCTGTCCCTGGCAAGCGGCTGAGCGCTCCGCGTGTGAGCCCGTTGCCGCATCGTCGGCCGGCTGCGCCGCCAAGGGGAACCCGTCATGGCGGAGCCGCGGGGCGGTAGCGCCCCGCGCTCTTCGCCGCGGGCCCGGCCGCGTGCCGGCCGTGCGGCTGACCCCGGGCCACGGCGCCGACCCGGTCCAGGTGCGCGCGGGCCCCGCCGGGGTGGACGGGAAGACTGCCGTCGCCCGCTTCCCCGGCTGCCTGCTGCCCCAGGCGATGGGGGCGACCGCGGCGGCGGACCCGCCGTTCTCCGGCTTCGCAGCGAAGCTCTCCCTGGCAAGCGGCTGAGCGCTCCGCGCGTGAGCCCCGCCGACTGCGACGACATCGTGCCCTTCACCGCCGGCCCACCCTGTGGCTGCGTGCAGGGGTCGGGATCTCGCCGGGGCGGGCGGGAATGCGAGGGTCCGGTCGGCTGCGACGGCGTCGTGGGCGATCGGGGTCCGCGCGTCTTCGGCTTGGCTCGGACAGGGGTCCCGTCGCGGCGGAGGGTGACACCGACCCGCGCCCCTCGCCGCCGGCCCCGGGCCGCGTACGCGTAAGGCCGTCGTCCGGGGCGCCCAGGCGGGCGGGGCGGGCACCGGTGTCGTACGCCGGTGGGTGCGGTGAGTGGTGGCGGTGGGGCGTCCGCTTTCGCCGTGCGCGGGACCCAGTGCGGTCCGCCGCGACGAGCCTTACGCCGCCCACGGCCCCGGCGCGCGCCCCCGGTTCCAGGACCCCGCGTCGTAGACCGCCGCGCGGCACTTCTAGGAGGGGGCGGGGATCGAGGTGTCGTTCCGGGCGGTGCCCGCCTTCTTGAGGCGGGGGCCGAGGGGGCGCTCCACATGGCGGTGGATCAGCCAGGCGAGGCCCAGCATGCCGAGCACCGTGACCGTGAGCGTCGGCCACGGCGGCAGGCCGAGGCCGCGGTGCAGCACCCGGATGACGCACCAGCCCAGGTGCTCATGGACCAGGTAGAAGGGGTACGTCAGCACGCCTGCCGTGGTCAGCCAGGGCCACGAGGCCCACCGTGTCCAGCCCAGCGCGACGGCCGCGACCGCGGCGAAGCCGAGCGTCAGCACCAGCAGGATCACATACGGGCTGCGGTGGAAGTCGCCGGCGGCACCCGGACGCCACAGCCCCGTCGTCACGGTCTCCTGGCCGAGCAGCCAGGAGACGCCCACGATGCCCCACAGGGTCGGGTTCCCGCCGCACCGGTGGATCAGATACAGCGCGAGCCCGCCCACGAAGAACGGCGCGTGCTCGGGCATGACCAGCTGCGCGGTCAGCTCGTTGCCGGCGCCCTTGCAGATCACCGCGGCGAGCGTCCACACGCAGCAGAACAGCACCACCCGCCGGTAGGTGACGCCCCGCAGCACCACGCACACCGCGAACAGGGCGTAGAAGCGGACCTCGGCCCACAGCGTCCAGCACACGCCCAGCACCCGGGGCACGCCCGTCGGCATCTGGAACATCGTCAGGTTCACCAGGACCTGGTCGAGGCGCAGCGGATGGAGGGCCGCGGGCACGACGAAGGCGGCGCCGGTGACCAGGAGCACGGCCGCCCAGTACGCCGGGTAGAGACGGGCGACGCGGGACCGGAAGAAGTCGCCCGGACTGCGGCCCCAGCTGCTCATGCAGATGACGAAGCCGCTGATGACGAAGAAGAACTGCACGCCGAGACAGCCGTAGACGGCCGCCGTGGCGAGGTCGGGGAAGACCCGGGCCGGCGACTGCCCCCAGGAGCGGGAGATGTCGCCGCCGCGTCCGGCGAAGTGGTACAGGCAGACCATCAGCGCGGCCAGCAGGCGCAGCCCGTCCAGGGCGGGCAGCCGCTCCCGGCGGCCGGCGGGACCGGGGGCGGGAGCCGGATCCGCGGCGGGGGCCGGGGCGGGGGGAGAGGGAACGGAGACGAGGGTGGAGGATGTAGCTGCCACGTGCGGCACGCCTACCCTGTGCCGGGGGTCCGTCGCGGGTTCGGGTCCGGATGTCCCCAGGACGAAGGAGCGCTCCCACCGGCAGCTGGGGGAATCACAGGATCACCGCGGTCCAGCGCGGTCCACCGCCCAACGATTCTTCCGCAGTCCCCAGTGCGTTAACCCGCACGTCGTTTTTACTTCCTAGTTTCTCCATCCATCCCCACGCGTCGGCAAACGCGCGGCATGCGGCGGTAAATTCAGTCTTTGCTTGGCAAAACAGGAGAGTTATGACGAGGGTCCAGAACAGGCGGGCACCAGCACGCGGAGGGGAGCTGGACGACTGCCTGCGCGCCTGTGCGGTGCACAGCGGCAAACTCGTCGGCAGCCTCGACCGTCGCCGCACGGAACTCGCCGAGCAGCTGCGCAAGCTGCTCGTGGTCCACACCATGGTCGACACGGCCCCCGCACCCGCCCCGGCAGGCGGCGCCACCGCCCTGCTCAAGCGCGCCGTCAAGGGCGCCACCGCCCCCGCCGGCGGCATCGGCAACGAGCTGCTGGACGCCCTGCTGGCCGTGGCCAACAAGGCGCTCGAATGCGGCTACGACGACGAGCTGAACCTCGCCCTGGTGATCAGCGAGACCGTCCTCGCCCAGCGGAAGAACTCCCGCGCCGGCTGGCGGCTGCGCGCCCGCGCCCTGGAGGCGGCCGGCGAGGAGCGCGAGGCCATCGAGGCCTACGAGCGCTACCTGGAGCTGACCAACGAGGACGGCTTCGGCGTGGCGGCCCGGATCGCCGGGATGCGCCGGGCCGGGGAGCGCGAGCGTGAACTGCTCGACCTGCTGAAGCGGCAGTGCCCGCGCGCCGCCGACCACACCCGCGGCCCCGCCACCGACATCTGGGCCGAGGGCCTGGCCCTGCACGCCCTCGGCGACTGGGCCGAGGCCGAGCCCCGGCTGGTCGGCGCCCTGCTCGTGCTCGCCGCCGACGAGGCCCCGGTCGCCGACCGGCAGGAACTGCTCGGCCAGTACCTCGACCTGCGTACCGGCCTGGCCGACGCCGACCCCGCCGCCCTCGGCGAGGCCGTCGCGCTCTACGCCGAGCAGCGCCGCATCCGGATGCGCGGTCCGGTCGCCGATCCGACGATCGGCGGCGTGCAGTGGATCACCCTCGGCGAGTTCCGCAACCTGGTCGCCGGCAAGTCCATCTGCCTGATCGCCAACTCCGGCCGGGTCGGAGCCAGTTCGCTGGGCAAGGAGATCGACGACTACGACCTGGTGGTGCGCTTCAACTCGTACAAGATCGACCCGAAGCACACCGGCACCCGGACCGACATCCACGCCACCATCCACAAGCACGGTTTCAACTGGGACAAGCCGGTGACCACGCGGCTGGTCTTCGGCGGCATCTCCGGCGACTGGAAGCACTCGCTGCGCAACCGCCTGGTGCCCGGCGCCCAGCAGTACCTCGGCGACGAGTCGCTGCGCTGGCCGCTGCGCAACATCGGGCACATCGGCGCCGACGCCTGGTCCGGCATCCCGACCACCGGCTTCAACATGCTGTGGCTGCTGGACTTCCTGGACGTCAGCCCCACCCTCGACCTGATCGGCTTCGACTTCTACGAGAGCGGCGCCTACCGCGTCCAGGAGGCCATGAAGCTCGCGATCACGTCCGTGCACGAGTACACCAGCGAGAAGGCATGGGTCATGCAGCGGGCCCAGAGCGTGACCGACATGAGGATATCCCTGCGATGACCACGACCTCCCCCACCGGCGCCGCCGCCGTCAGCCCGGCGGCCTCGGCGTCCGCCCACGCCCTCACCGGCAAGCGGCGCATCGCCTTCGCGAGCTACGTCGACGAGAACTACCTGCCCGGGTTCCTCGTCCTGCTGCGCAGCCTCGCCCTGTCCAACCCGGGTGTCTGCGAGGACTTCGTCGTCCTCTACGACGATCTGCGACCCTCCTCCATCGCCCGGATCCGCGCCCTGCACCCGCGCATCGTGCTGCGCCGGGTCGAGGACGAGCGCTACGACTCCTACGTCAAGGGCGACCAGGACAACTACCTGGTGCGCAAGGCGTACTTCATCCTCGACATCTTCCGGCTGCGCGACTACGACACGGTCATCACCCTGGACACCGACATGGTCGTCCTCGGTGACCTCGGCGAACTGCTCAAACTGCGCGAGGGGCTGGCCGCCGTCCCGCAGTTCTTCTACGGGCAGCACAAGCTCAACTCCGGGCTGCTGGTCATCCAGCGCGAGTACCTGTCCGACGAGTTCTGCGCGAAGATCGACCAGACCGGGCGCAGCGGCGAGTACGAGCTGGACAAGCACGACCAGGGCATCCTGAACGCCGTCCTCGACGGCGACTTCGTCCGCCTCGACGCCCGCTACAACTTCGTCAAGCGGCGGCTGTCCGGCGATCTGCCGGTGCCCGAGGACACCGCGATCCTGCACTTCACCGGCCGCCACAAGCCGTGGCAGGGCGGCGAGTCCGGGTACTCCCTGGCGGAGGAGCGCTGGCGCGAGTTCGAGATGAACGACGCGGAGTTCCACGCCGCGTACGTGGCGCTCGGCGGCGCCCACCACGACCTGCTCGTGCACTTCGGCACCCCGCACGTCCGGCGCACCGGCGATGTGGAGATCGCCCGCAAGCTGGCCGCCACCCACATCGCGGCCGGCGAGTACCAGGAGGCCGTGGACATCCTGTCCTCGGTGCGGATACCGCTGGACGCGGCCTGGCCGCACGAGGTGCTGGGCCACGCCCTGATGAGCGTCTCCCGCTACCCGGAGGCGAAGACTCAGCTGCTGATGGCCACGGCCGCCCCCAACCGGGCCGCCACCGCCTACGCCCGGCTCGCCCAGATGGCCTGGGTGCACGGCGACAACGCCGAGTCGCTGCGGTACGCCACCGCCGGTCTGTCCGTCGACCCCACCCACCGCTCCAACCGGCTGTGGGCGCAGCGCGCCACCACCGTGCCCCCGCAGGACCAGGGCGCGCCCGACGACCAGCTCGCGCACGTCGCCTTCTACATGGACCGGCAGGGCAACGCCGGTGACAAGCTGCTGCCGGAGACCGTCCGGCTCGGCTTCGGCCCCGACACCACCTCGCGCCGCTGGCACTCCGTGCACGCCCACCGGCTGTTCGACGCCGCCGCCCTGGAGCGGGTCAACGCCCGGCGCGGACTGGTCATCGGCGGCGGCGGGCTGTTCATCCCGGACACCATGCCCAACGGCAACAGCGCCTGGCAGTGGAACGTCCCGGACGAGCACCTGCGCGCCATCGACGTGCCGATCATGGTCTACGCGGTGGGCTTCAACGCCTTCGACGGCCAGTCCTACCGGGCCACCCGGTTCAACGAGAGCCTGCGCCTGCTGGTGGAGAAGGCCGCCTTCTTCGGGCTGCGCAACCACGGCTCCATCGCGAAGGTCCGCGCGCTGCTCCCGCCGGAGCTGCGCGACAAGGTGGTCTTCCAGCCCTGTCCGACCACGGTCAGCCGCCAGCTGATCGCCGGCTGGAGCGACCCGCTGTACCGCGACGACACGGTGATGCTGAACGCCGCCTACGACCGGGCCGGGCTGCGGTTCGGACACGACTACGGGCACTTCCTCGGCCAGATGGCCGAGGCGGTCCGCAAGATCGGCGCGCACACCGAGGTCAAGTGCGTCGCGCACTCCCTGGACGACGAGCGGATCGCCTTCGACCTGCGCCGCGAGCACGGGATCTCACTGCCGGTGATCCCGATGTACGACTTCTCCAACGACGAGATCCGCGAGACCTACGCCAAGACCCGGCTGGTCATCGGGATGCGCGGGCACGCCGGGATGATCCCCTTCGGGGTCGGCACGCCCATCATCAGCCTGATCTCGCACCCGAAGATGGCGTACTTCCTCAACGACATCGAGCGCCCCGAGTGGGGTGTCTCGGTCCACGAGCGGGAGCTGGGCGCGGTGCTCACCGAGCGGGCCCTGCACATGCTGGACAACCACAGCCGCACCGTCGCCGACGTGCACGACCGGCAGGAACTGCTGTGGAAGGTCACGCAGGAGAACGCGGCCCGGATCCAGCAGATCCTGGCCCGCTGACCCGAAGGGCGTGGGGCGGGGCCCGTCAAGGACCCCGCCCCACGCCCGGAAGACGCCCACGCGCAGCGCGGCCGGCCTGTTCAGCGGCGTACCGCCCGGCGCAGGTTGCGGGCCTTGCGGGCCACGCGGCGTACGGTCGCGTTGCGCGGGATGAACGACAGCTGCGCCGGGACCCCGCCGGGCAGTGCCAGCGAGGTCAGCCGCTTGCGCTTGAAGTAGCGCAGCGTGTGCGGGTTCAGATGCTCCGTCAGATAGCCCTCGGCCGCGGTACGCAGCTCCGGGTAGATCTTCGGCTGCATGGTGAAGCCGACCGCCCGGACGAGTTCGCCGAGCGCCGACACGTCCATGCCGGGCCGCTGCTCGGTGACCGCGGCGCGGTCCGTCAGATCGGGCAGCAGCGCGTCGACGACGGTGACCGGGATGCGGTTGCTGTTCTCGAACGGGGACAGCCGGTCCAGCAGGGTGTCCGTGCCCACCCGGGCGGTGGGCAGGCCGTACAGCGCGGACGCGGTCAGCAGCGCCGTGGAGAAGCAGCCGACGACCAGCGCCGGGCGCATCCGCTGGTACAGCACCTCCGCGAGGATCGGCGTGTCGAGGACCGTGAGGTCGACGCCGAGCCGCTCGGCCGCCCGCTCCAGCGTGCTCGTGAAGCGCGCCGGGGCCGACGGGTGCGGCTTGAACACGACCCGCTCGTGGCCGAGTTCGACGGCGCCCTTCAGCATCCGCACATGAAGGTCCTCCTCCTGCTCCGCGCTGAGGATGCCGAGCGCCGACAGGTACTGCCCGAGCAGCAGCGCGGGCTCCTCGATGTCCGGCAGTCCCGCACCGCCGCCGGCGAGTTCGGCCAGCACCTTGGTGAACGCGGCCGTCGGCACGATCTGGGCCGGCACGTCGAACTCGGTGAGCAGCAGCGGCCTGAGCCCCGGCACCAGGTCGAGGTGGAGCAGCCGGTCCACCCGGGTGCCGACCAGCGGGTCGATCTTGTTGCGGGTGGGGCCGTAGCTCATCAGGCCGTCCGCGTAGACCGTCACGGGCGCGCCGGTGAACATCTGCGCGAGGCTGAGCGACGGGTTGACCTGGATCGACTCGACGGCGAGTTCGACGTCGTCGTCGCCGAGGTCCCAGGCGAGCCGCAGGTGGCGTTCCCACAGCGGCAGGTCCTCGGGCCGCGGGGCCCAGCCGCCCGGGTGGAACGGGAAGATCGTCTCGTTGTACGAGATCACGTCGTCGAACCGCTCCCGCAGCCGCTCGAAGCCCGGCATCCCGTCCGGGCCCGGCGTCGTCTCGGGCGTCGCGGCGTTGTTGCAGACCAGCAGGATGCGCCGGTCGGCGGGGCGGAAGGAGCCGGAGTCCAGGGCGGCGGCCAGCGTGGCGGTGCCGTACAGCGTCGACACCTGGAAGATCTGCGTGGTCACGCGGCGGCCCCCGAGGCGGCGGGGCGGCGGCGCAACCGGCGCAGCTTCGTGGCGCGTTGCAGGTCCATGGAGTCCAGGGCGTCGTCCAGGACGCCCTGCGGCATGCGCCGCAACGCGGCGGCGCTCAGTGTCTTCAGCTTCTTCGCCACCGCGGGCTCGAACCTTTCGATGGATCCCAGATGATGGGAAATGATGGCGCAGTAGGTGCGAACGGCCTTCGGCAGCAGCGCGTCCGCCTCCGGGTCCTGGGCGGTTTCCTCGATGACCTGATCGAACGCGCGAATGAAGTCGAGCTGCCGGACGTCACCGATCTGGGTGAGGGACGAGGCCACCCCGCGCCGGTAGAAGACACCGAGCAGGTTCACCGCGGCGAACGACTCAGCCTCCCGGTGCAGCTTCCAGATCCACGGCCGGTCCTCGGCCGTGCGCAGCCCGTCGGTGAAGTGCAGCAGCCCGCGGTCCACCAGCCGCCGGTGGTAGATCCCGGCCCAGGCGTAGGCGTAGTCGACGGACGTGGTCCGGTGGGTGGGCAGGATGGCGTCGCGGGGGCGCATCACCACATTGCGCCGGCCGTGCGGCACCAGATGCACCGTGCGCGCCCGCCCCGTGCACTGCACATGGTCGGTGCGCAGGAAGTCGCAGCCCAGGTCGTCCATGGCGGCGACGAGCCGGGGGTAGTAGCCGGGGGCGAGCCAGTCGTCGCCGTCCAGGAACGTCAGGTACTCGCCGCGGGCCCGGTCGATTCCGGTGTTGCGCGCGGTCGCCAGCCCCCCGTTCTTCTCGTGTCTGACATGTACCGCGCCTGGCAGCTCGCGCTCGGCGCGCGCAAGGATCTCTGGCGTCCCGTCGTTCGAGCAGTCGTCGACGAGAATGAATTCGAAGTCCTCACGGGCGTTCGCACGCAGGCTTCTGAGCGTGTCTGGCGCGTATTGCTGCACGTTGTAGAACGGCACGATGACGGAGAGCTTGACCACACAGTGGACGTTAGGACGGGGCCCGTCATTCGTCTTGACCGCCACCTTGATATCAGGTGAACGACGTGTGGCGAAGCCGTGAACCAGGGTCTTTTCCCGCTGGTTCCCGGGCTGATTCGCCATCCGTCGATGTGCTGTTAACCGTTTGTTGTATTCGGGTTGGGCGGATCCTAGGAAAGGCTTCCTAGCGTCTTCGGCGTGCCAGTAAGTGCAACGAAGTCCCTACGGGTCGCCGTGCTCGCGGATTCCGACACCCGGTGGAAGTGGGGCGCCCTCACCGCGAGCCGCATCGCGGGCGGCGGCCGGGCCGAGCCCGTCGAGTCGGGTATCCGGCTCGACGGCTATCTGCTGCGGGGCCGCGCCACCCCCACCGCCCGTCAGCTGCGCGAGGTCGGCGTGCACGCCGACTCCCTGCGCGAGGTGACCGCCGTCGAGTTCCTGCGCGCCATGAACGCCATGAACGCCATGAATGACGAGTCGTACGACGTCCTCGTCCTCGCCCTCGTGGGCGGTGGCGTCCAGGCCATGCTGCACGGCCTGAAGCGGGTCTGGGAGGACCGCACCGAGCGGCCCGTCGTCGTCACCGGCTATGTCGGCGTCGTCTACGAGAAGCTCGCCGACGGCCTGCTGCTGCGGCACGGAGCGGACCTCGTCCTCGCCAACTCCCGCCAGGACGCTGACCGTTTCCGCGCCGTCTACGAGGGCGTGGGCGCCGACGCCTCCGGCGTGACCGAGGTGGCACTGCCGTTCCTCGGCGGCGCCCCCTACTCCGGCGAGCCCGCGCCCGCCACGCAGCCGGAGGGCAGGCCCTACACGGTCGTGTTCGCGGCCCAGCCCTCGGTCCCGGAGAGCCGTAAGGACCGTACGTACCTGCTGGACCGGCTGATCCGGCACGCGCAGGCGTTCCCCGACCGCGAGGTGCTGCTGAAGCTGCGCTCCCGGCCGGGCGAGCACACCACGCACATCGAGGAGCTGCCCTACCAGAAGCTGGCGCAGAGCCGCGAGCTGCCCGCCAACCTCCGCCTGGTGTACGGACACATGGGCGAGGTCCTGGACCGCACCGACCTGCTGGTCACCATCAGTTCGACGGCCGCCCTCGAATCGCTGCACCGCCGCATCCCCACGGTCGTCCTGACCGACCTCGGGGTCCGCGAGGTACTCGGCAACCACCACTTCGTCGGCTCCGGCTGCCTCGCCTCCTGGGACCAGCTGGACGCCGGTCACCGCCCCGAGCCCGAGCCCGAGTGGGTGGCCCGGCAGGGCGTCGCCGCCGACGGCACGTACGGCACGGCCTTCGACGCCGCCCGGCACCGCATCACCCGGCTGCTGGGCCGGCCCGGCGGGCTGCCGCCCCTGAACCCCTACTACACGACCGAGACCGCGCCCGGCTATCTGCCGGGGATCCTCGCCCGCCACCACCTCGGCCCGGACGGCTCCCCGCTGCCCGGCGCGCCCGCCGCCGACAGGGCGCCGGGCCCGGTCCGGCAGATCGTGCGCCGGGCGGCGCGCGGCGCCTACCGCCACGGCGTCCAGCGGGTGGCACCCGTGATCCGACGAATGGGAGAGCTGTGAGCGACCGGATCCCGCGTCAAGGAGGAGAGCCCATGTCCGACTCCCGGGCGGGCCAGGGCGCTTCGGTGCGCCGGGTGCTCGCCGTGATCCCCGCGCGCGGCGGCTCCAAGGGCGTGCCCGCCAAGAACCTCGCCCCCGTCGGCGGGGTGCCGCTGGTGGCCCGCGCGGTGCACGAGTGCCGGGCCTCCCGGCTGGTCACCGATGTCGTCGTGTCCACCGACGACCAGGCCATCGCGGCGGCCGCCCGGCAGGCCGGCGCCGAGGTCGTGCTGCGGCCCGCCGCCATCGCCGGCGACACCGCCACCTCCGAGGCCGCCGTGCTGCACGCCATGGACGCCCACGAGGCGCTGCACGGCGCCACCGTGGACGTCGTCCTGCTCGTGCAGTGCACCAGTCCGTTCCTGATCCGCGAGGACGTCGACGGGGTCGCCGCGGCCGTCGTCGAGAACGGCGCCGACACCGCGGTCACGGTGGCCCCCTTCCACGGCTTCATCTGGCGGGACGCCGGCGACGACCCGGTCGCGGTGGAGCCCACCCGCGAACAGGCCGCCGGTGGCCCGGTTGCGGTGGACTCCACCCGCGAACAGGCCGCCGACGGCACCACCCGCGTCGCCAACTCCACGGCCACCCGCGGCGGTTACGGCGTCAACCACGACAAGTCGTTCCGCCCGCGCCGCCAGGACCGCCCCCAGGATCTGCTGGAGACCGGCGCCGCCTACGCCATGGACGCCACCGGGTTCCGCGAGCACCGGCACCGCTTCTTCGGCCACACCGAACTGGTCCGCACCGACCCGGCCCGGGTGCTGGAGATCGACGACCCGCACGACCTCGCCCGCGCCCGGGCCCTGGCCCCGCTGTTCGACGCGGACCGGCCCGGCGCCCTTCCGACCAAGGAAGACATCGACGCGGTCGTCCTCGACTTCGACGGCACCCAGACCGACGACCGGGTGCTGATCGACGCCGACGGACGGGAGTTCGTCTCCGTGCACCGCGGGGACGGCCTCGGCATTGCCGCGCTGCGCAAGAGCGGCCTGAAGATGCTGATCCTGTCCACGGAGCAGAACCCGGTCGTCGCCGCCCGGGCCCGGAAGCTGCGGATCCCGGTGCTGCACGGCATCGACCGGAAGGACCTCGCCCTCAAGCAGTGGTGCGAGGAGCAGGGCATCGCGCCCGAGCGCGTGCTCTACGTCGGCAACGACGTCAATGACCTCCCGTGCTTCGCCCTCGTGGGCTGGCCCGTGGCGGTCGCGAGCGCCCACGACGTCGTGCGCGGCGCCGCACGCGCGGTCACCGCCGTCCCCGGCGGCGACGGCGCCATCCGAGAGATCGCCAGCTGGATCCTCGGCCCCTCTCTCGATTCCCTCACCAAGTAAGGACATCCCCTGATGAGCACCAACTCCCGCATCCGCTCCTTCGGTTCGCGTGAGGCCGGTCCCGGCCGCCCCGTCTACATCACCGGCGAGATCGGCATCAACCACAACGGTGACCTCGACAACGCCTTCAAGCTGATCGACGCCGCCGCCGAGGCCGGCTGCGACGCCGTCAAGTTCCAGAAGCGCACCCCGGAGATCTGCACCCCGCGCGACCAGTGGGACATCGAGCGGGACACGCCCTGGGGCCGGATGACCTACATCGACTACCGCCACCGGGTGGAGTTCGGCGAGGACGACTACCGCAAGATCGACGAGTACTGCAAGGAAAAGGGCATCGACTGGTTCGCGTCCCCGTGGGACACCGAGGCCGTCGCGTTCCTTGAGAAGTTCGACGTCCCGGCCCACAAGGTCGCCTCCGCCTCCCTCACGGACGACGAGCTGCTGCGTGCCCTGCGCGCCACCGGCCGCACGATCATCCTCTCCACCGGCATGTCGACCCCGAAGCAGATCCGGCACGCCGTCGAGGTCCTCGGCAGCGACAACATCCTGCTCTGCCACGCCACCTCCACCTACCCGGCCAAGGCCGAGGAGCTGAACCTGCGTGTGATCAACACGTTGCAGCAGGAGTACCCGAACGTCCCGATCGGCTACTCCGGTCACGAGACCGGCCTGCAGACCACGCTGGCCGCCGTCGCCCTCGGCGCCACCTTCGTCGAGCGCCACATCACCCTGGACCGCGCGATGTGGGGTTCGGACCAGGCCGCCTCGGTGGAGCCGCAGGGCCTCACGCGCCTGGTGCGCGACATCCGGATCATCGAGGCGTCGCTCGGCGACGGTGTCAAGAAGGTCTACGACTCCGAGCTGGGCCCCATGAAGAAGCTGCGCCGGGTCTCCGGTGTCGTGGCCGAGGCGGAGATCGCCGCGGCGGCGGGCGAGCCGGTCACCGTCTGACTCCGCCCGAGCCCGCCTTGGTCCCCTGCCGAACGCCTCACGGGACGGTCGTACGACGATGAACCGACGCGCCGGTAACGCCGGCCCCAGCCTTCGCACCCTCGCCTTCGTGGAGAGCCCGGTACAGCTGCTGAACGTACTGGAGTGGGCGCACACCCATGCCCTGCGCGGAGCGCCCGGGGCGCAGGCGTCCGGCGCGTCGGCGCCGGCGTCCTTCCCGTCCGTGCCGCCCCAGGTGCGGCGCACCCCACACGGCGCCGCACCGCCGTCCGCCGCGGAGCCCTCCGGGTCGGAGCCGTCTGGGGTGGTGCCGCCGGGGTCGGAGTCGTCCGGTGTGGTGCCGTCCGGGTCGGAGCCGATCGGAGTTGTGCCGTCTGGTGCGGTGCCGTCTGGGGCGGAGTCGTCCGGTGTGGTGCCGTCCGGGGTGGAGTCGATCGGCGCGGTGCCGTCCGGGATGGCGCCGTCCGGGGTGGAGCTGACCCTTGTCGTCCTGTCCCCGACCGACCCGATGACCCGCGGGCAGCTGCGGCGCATGGCGGACCTGGCCCGGGACGAGGGGTACGAGGTGCGCTGGGAGGAGGCGCGGGGCGGTACGACCGCGCCCTTCCAGACCATCGGCGGCCTCGCCGGGGCGCTGCGCCGTGCGGACCGGATCGTCATGGGCGACCCGTTCTCCCGCTACGTACAGCTGCTGCTGACCATCACCAGGGCGCGCGACCTGGTCGTGGTCGACGACGGCACGGCGACGATGGAGTTCGTCGCCCAACTCGCGCGCGGCGAGCGGCTGGTGCGCTGGCACCGCAAGGGCGGCCGGCCGGGGCCGCGCGACCTGCTGTTCGCCCCGGTCTCCTCCTCGGCCCGGCGCCGGCTGACACCGAGGGCCGGCCGCCGGGTGGAGGTGTTCTCGTCCATGCCGGTCGAGGAGATCCCGGACGGCGTCACGATCACCGCCAACGACTTCGGCTGGACCCGGGCCCGGTTCGGCCCGCCCCGCATCACCAAGGGCGCCGACATGGTCGGGACGTCCCTGGTGGAGACCGGCGTCGTGGACGGCGACCGCTATCTGGAGGCCGTCCGCGGCCTCGCCAAGGCGCACGGCGCCGCCCGCTACTTCGCGCACCGCCGCGAGAGCACGGAGAAGCTGCACCGACTCGCGACCGAGACCGGCCTGGAGATCGTCCGCCCCGACCTCCCACTGGAACTGATCGCCCGCCGCGGCCCGATCGGCCGCACGGTCCTGAGCTTCCCGTCCACGGTCGTCCACACCCTCCCGCTGGCCCTGGCCGGCACCGGCGTCCGCGTCGCCGTCTGCGACATCGACCCGACCTGGCTCACCGACCACGCCTCCCCCCGCGCCCAGGGCTTCCTGTCCGGAGTGACAGACACAGCAAAAGACATCCACCGCCTGTCGACGGTGGCCCTGGCCTAGCCCTTCTGCTCCGGGTCACTCTCACGGGCGTGCGATAGGTTGCCCGCCATGGCTGAACTCGGACCCGTTGCCTGGCCGCCCGCCCCGATAAGGACCGAGCGGCTGGTGCTCCGCGAGTCCGAGGCCCGGGACCGCGCGGCGTTCATCGAGTTGTTCACCTCGCCAGAGGTGCGCACCTACCTCGGCGGCCCTCGACCGCGTGCTGAGCTTGAGCGCGCGGTGCCTGAGGTACCCGGGCGACGCCCTGGCCTCTTCGTGATCGATCTCGACGGAGCGATGATCGGCATGGTCACGCTCGACCGGCGCGATGCGGAGCGTCCGGGGCACGTCCGTCCGGATGCCGGCGAGGCCGAACTCGGCTACATGTTCCTGCCGGAGGCGTGGGGACGCGGGTACGCCGCCGAGGCGTGCGCGGCGGCACTCGACTGGTTCGCCGACGCGTGCCCCGGCGAGCCGGTGGTGCTCTGCACCCAGACCGCCAACGCCCGCTCGATGCGCCTCGCGACCAAGCTGGGGTTCACCGAAGCGGACCGCTTCGAGGAGTTCGGCACCGAACAGTGGTTCGGCTCCCGGTCCTCGCCCACGTCGTCCGCCTGAGCTGGGGTTACCGCGCGGACGAGGATGCCCGCGACGTGCAATGCGGCGCTCGGCGAGGAGCGAGTGGGCGAGGCTGGGCGTGCCCGGCGCGGTCACACGGGGGTGTGGCCTGTCAGGTAGGTGCGTACGACTCGGGGGAGTGCGGCGTCGGCGGTTTCTGTGAACGGGGTCCAGCGGATTTCTTCCGGTGGGAGGCTGGCGCCGTCCGACGGGGACTCGGTCAGCAACTGGCACACCACGGCGGACACCGTGTCCTGCGGCTCCAGTGTCTGGGAGCCGTCCACGAGGTAACCGGTCAGCTCGTAGACGACGCGCGCCGCGGTGGCCTCGGCCGTCTCGGCCGGTTCGGGGGTGCCCGAGGGCAGTCCCCAGCCGTCCGGCCGTCGGACCAGCAGCAGCCGGCCGTCGTATCCGACGACCGCCTCCACCGTGCCCGCGGTAGCCCGCTCAAGCGTCATGGCTCGACCATCCCTTCCCCCGGCGCCGTCCCGGCCGCCCGTCGGCGAGTGCCGTACCACCGGGTGCTGCACGCCTACCCGGGCCCGCCCGGAGCAACGCATGCACAGCCGCCTGGAAATAGTAGCCATGGGTATAGTAGCCATGTACTCTATCTGCCCATGAGTAAGGGTTCACCGGGCCCCACGCCCGGATTCCTGGTATGGCGGCTCGCCAACAAGTGGCGCGTCGCGGTCGATCGCGCGGTGGCTCCCCTGGGCCTCACTCACGCGCAGTACTCACTGGTCGCGTCGCTGTACGGCATGCAGCGCACCGGGGAACGGCCCAGCCAGCGCCAACTCGCCGACCACACCGGCCTGGAGGCGCTGTACGTCTCGAAGCTCGCGCGCGCCCTGGAATCGGCCGGCCTGATCGAGCGCACCCGCGATCCCCGCGACCCGCGGGCCGTACAACTCGCCCTCACCGAACGGGGCCGGACCGTCACACGGCAGGCCGTCGAGGTGGTCCAGGAACTGCTTCAGCAACTGCTTGAGCCGCTCGGTGGCCTCGACACCCCGCGGGCAGGCGCGTTCACCGACGAGCTGACGACCCTGCTCGACGCACCTCTCAGTCCACCCGTACCGGACGACGAGACCACTCAGGGAGCGCGCCAACGCGGAACTCGCGGCGCTGACCACGCCCAGGTGATGCGCGGTCGCTCACGCGGGTCAGCGACGGGGTCGGTCCTTCAAGCCCTCAACGAAGGCGGCAAAGGCGGAGGCAGTAAAGGTGACGACAACTCGGGCGGGCGTCTTCGAGTCACGGACGGCTATGTGTGTGTCCTGGTCGGCGACTTCCACGCAGGTGTTGCCGTCGCCTCCGCCGGAGTGAGATGACTTCTTCCACCGCGTCGGGGTCTTCATGCTGGTCCTCACATCTCCTTCGTCAACTGGCGGATGAGGTGATCCCGGTTGCCCGCGGAGGTCAGGGGTGAGGTTCCCTCTTCAAGCCCCTTACGAAGGCGGCGAAGGCAGGGGCGGGGAAGGTGAGGACGGCTCTGGTGGGCGTCTTCGAGTCGCGGACGGCTATGTGGGTGTCCTGGTCGGCGACCTCCACGCAGTCGTTGCCTTCGCCTCCGCCGGAGTACGACGACTTCTTCCATGAGGTCGGGGTGTGCACGCTGGTCCTCACATCTCCTTCGTCAACTGGCGGACGAGGTCGTGACCGTGCCCGCGGAGGTCAGCGGTGGGGGTGTTCCTTCAGTCCCTCGATGAATACCGTGAAGGCGCGGGTGGGGAAGGTGAGGGCGGCTCCGGTGGGGGTCTTGGAGTCGCGCACCAAGGTGTTGAAGGGTGACTGGGCTATCTCCACACAGGCGTTGCCGTCGCCGCCACCGGAGTAGGACGACTTGCGCCAGTGGTCGCGGTTGGTCATGTGTGCCTCACAATTCCTTCGTCAACCTGTGGATGAAGTCACGCGACCGGCCAGGGTCGAGTGACACTGGCTCCACTCTACGGAAATGCCTTCGGAACACGCCCAGTTGCGCTTCGGAGTCGATGAAGACCGTGCCGTGAGGGCCGTCCCGTACGACGGTGTCCAGCTTCGGGACGGCGCCACCCGCGTACACCATGGCTGCGCCCAGGTCGGCGAAGTGCTCCAGGTCGAAGGGGATCACGCGCACCGTGATGTGGTCGGCCTCGGACAGTTCCAGGACGCGAGCAAGCTGATCCCGTGAGGCAGCACGACTGCCCACCATCATGCGAAGCGCTGCTTCGTGGACTACGGCCTCGTACGGGACAGGCTGTGTCCTCTCCAAGATGATGAGTCTCTGCATGCGATGCCGCACTCGCAACTCCAGCTCCTCTTCGGGGAGTTCGGGAACACGAGACGAGAAGAGGGCCCGCGCGCAGTCCTCTGTCTGGAGAAGCCCGGGGACGTGCAAGAACTCCACGTCCCACCGGTAGGCGGCGTAGTACTCCAGCTCCGACAGGTCCAGGAACGACGTGGGCAGACGGCCCCGGTACTCCTCCCACCAGCCGCGCGTTCGATCGACTGCCATTGCCGCAAGGGCATCGATCAACTCTTTGTCCGTGCAGGCGTAGTGAGCCGCGATTCTGCGCAGGCGGGCCTCGCTGACGCCCGCGAGGCCGGCCTCGATCTGGCTCACCTGTGCGGAGTCCGATCCCAGCAGCGCGGCGGCTTCACGTCCCTTGAGTCCCGCAGCCTCGCGCAGTTTCCGCAGCTCAGCACCCAATCGCGCCTGACGTGCGGTGGCCTGCCGTCTGCGTGGCATGGTTTCCTCCTCCGCGCCCAACTTCCCTCGGGCTGTGACTCGTTCGAGCGCCAGACTATGGCAACGACTTGCATGGGACCAAAATTGGCCCCTACTGTCAGTGATGCGACGAACGCGAAGCGGAAGTGCACTGCGCTGTCCACCCATGATCGCTGCAGCAATGCCACCGCTCGCCTAATCCTTCATCCCAACGGAGTTGATGACGCATGTCCGAAACCTGGGACTACACCCTCTACATCCCCAACGACCTCAGAGCCGTCACGATCTGTCGTCGCACGCTCCGGCTGATCCTCACCCTGCATGGGCTGATCGGCCTCGTGGACACCGCGGAGCTGATGGCCGCGGAGTTGGTCTCCAATGCCGTACGGCATACCAAGGGGGCCCGCGGCGCTCAGGGTGCGTCGCTCCCCGGAGGGCGTGGTGTGGATCGGCGCCTGGGACACGGACCCCGTGCCGCCACCTCCGCCGCAATCGCGGTGTCACGCCACCGAGTTGGAGGAGGGGCGGGGGCTCGCCCTGGTGACGGCCTGCGCCGACTACTGGGGCTGGCGGCCCTCCGCCCGATTCGGGGAGCGGGGGAAGTACGTGTGGTGCGCACTTGCGGGGGCCTGAGCAGGACGGTGAACTCGGTGCGGTGGGGTTCCAAGGCGTCGGGAGATGGTCCACGGACGGGCGGAGCTTGGGGGGAGAGGCCGCTCAGAGGGCTAGGGGAGGGGTCGGCGCGGCTAGCTTGGTAGCAGGGAGGCACCGCATGAACGACCAAGCGAGACGCGCCCAGTTCGGCGCCCACCTGGCGGGCCTGCGCAAGAGCGCGGGCCTCTCGCAGCGCTCGCTGGCCCTCCGGCTGTGCGTCACCGCCGGTATCACCACACTGACGCGCAACGAAGTCTCCCGGTGGGAGCGCGGCGGGCGCATCCCGGACGCGTGGTTACCGCCACTCGCGCAGGTGCTCGGGGTGCCGCTGGACGGCCTGGAGCGGGAAGCCGCGCGGGCCC
Organism: Streptomyces sp. NPDC004629; assembly: GCF_042873595.1. Taxonomy (NCBI): domain Bacteria; kingdom Bacillati; phylum Actinomycetota; class Actinomycetes; order Kitasatosporales; family Streptomycetaceae; genus Streptomyces; species Streptomyces sp. NPDC004629. Next base: position 236,147 of record NZ_JBIALO010000001.1, read on the forward strand.
GGGGCGAAGCAGAGCCGCCAGGGTGCCCGGACCGCGAGCCGGACACCTACGTGCAGGACGCCGTGGGGTGGCTGCTCGCCCACGACGACCGCCACGGCGGGGACCACGTGGCGGACGCCGCCGTGCACGTGTGGGAGGCCGAACGGGGCCGGATCACAGGTGAGGACAAGCAGCACCTCGCCCAGGTAGCGGAGATCGGGGAAGTGGCCGGGTGGCTGCTCCACGACGCCGCCCGGTTCCGCGAGGCACGCGCCACGCTCGCGCAGGCGCACACCCTGGCCCGTCTTGCCGGGGACGGCCCGCTGGAGTGGTTCATCCTGGATCTGATCGCCATGATCGACGTGCACACCGGCCGCGCCGGTGAGGCTATGGCGATCACGGACGAGATGCTGACCGGCCGCGAACTGCCCGGCCGCGCGGCGCTCATGGCTCGCGTACGGCACGCGCGCAGCCTCGCGCAGGCCGGAGACCGGATGCGCGCCCTGGACGCCCTGGAGCGGGCCACAGGGGGACTCCAGGACTCGATACAGGCCAACGACCCCGCATTCACGTGGTGGATCGACACCACCGAAGTGGGCCTGCACACCGGGGAAACGCTGCTGAGCCTAGGAGACCCGCGCGCGGCGCTGCCGCACCTCCAACGCAGTTCGGCGGCCTCTCGCGACGGAGGCCGCCGGGAGTTCGGCAACGTGCTCGCGGAGTTGACCGCTCTGGTGCAGCTCGGAGCGTGGCGGGAGGCCGAAGCGCCGCTGCTGCGGCTCGAACCGATCTTGCGCGTGGTCACATCGTCCCGGACCCGCGTTCGCCTCCGGTCCACGCTGCGTGCCATCGGCCGGGACGCCCCGCCATGGCTCGCGGACACCGCGCACGAGGTGGCGGCTGCTGGATAGGTCGTTTACACAGCAGGAAGCCGAAGCCTCTCCGGGCGACGGCACGCCCACGCGGGGCACCACTGCTCTGCACGCTCAGACGGCAACGGCAACGGCAACGGCAACGGCAACGGCAACGGCAACGGCCGCGCCGCAGCCGCCCCTACGCGCTGAGCAGATGTCCGTGATCGTGAAGCACGTTGCGAACCGCGGGCACTCCCTCAAAATCCCGGAGCCGTTGAAGTACGACGCGAGCCCGCGACGCAGTGCGGTCGCTCTTCATGTCCACCGATGCGGAGACGATACGTCGGGCTTCCTCGGCTGCTTGCTCCGGTTCGTTGGCGTCGGCAAGGGCCACGGCAAGCCATGAGCGGTACAGGACGACCTCTCGTGCGTGCGTGGCGTCGTACCGATTCAGAACGTCAACCAACAACGGAACGGCGCGCAACGGACGGTGCAGTTCGGTGAAGACTCGGGCGTCCATCACCTCAAGCTCTTCCCTGCTCACCCAGTACGCCCACTGCGGCGCCCTGTCGTCGGCTTCTGTCAGTGCGTCGTGCGCCCGCCCGAGCGCCTGCATGGCGGGTTGCGGCTCTCCGGCGCGCGTATGAGCCCACGCCACGCGGTCGAAGAACAGCGCACGCGTCTTGGCAGGGGCGTCCCGCCCGGCTTCGTCCACGGCAGCACGGGCGAGATCAAGCCCGGCGCGCTCGTGCCCGGTATTGCTGAGTTGGTAGGCAAGGCTTCCTGCGAGGTTCGCAACCAGCGAGGGATCACCCGCCTGCCGTGTCGCTTCGATCCCGATGCGATACGCGCGCTCAGCCTGTGCGTGCTGCCCGGCGTCGCTGGCGATCCATCCAGCGATCTGGGCCAGTTCGCCGACCTGGGCCAGAAGCGTGCCGGCGACGGCTTCTGTGTGCGTGCTCTCGCGGTACAGCCGCATTGCCGCATTGAGTTCCCGGAACACGGGCGCCAAGAGGTCGCCCCCCGTCAGCACGTCGTCAGCGAGTCGAAAGCCGTGCACGCGGGCGGCGAGGCGTGCCACGTCATCGCCGCCGACGCGGCGGCCGGTCGGGGTAGCCAGTGGTGTCAGTGAATCACCGGGCGGGATCAGCTCCGAGAGGACCACGGCCGCCCCGAACGCAGGTACGTCCAACTCGCCTCGGGCGTAGGCAGCGGCCCGTTCCAGCTCCACGGCAGGAACTCCCAGGACTGCCGCGATGAACAGGAGCCAGGATTCCGGAATGCGTCCTCCGCGCTCCCATCGGGAGACGTCGTTCCGCGTGAGTGACTGCGTGTCCGAGACCGTGCACAGCATGGCGGCAAGCTGCCTCTGACTCTTATGAGCATCCCGCCTCAGCCGTGCCAAGTACGCCCCGAACTGCCGTCGCCGTTCAGTCGTCACCCGCTGGCCCCCTCTCCCGTCCAGTGTGGCCCCTCCCTGGCCCCCTGTGCGGCTCCTCTCCCAGTTCTGCCCCGAACGATTCGATGGAGCTTCCGGACATGCCGGACCCCCGCGACCGTGGCGACGGTCCGGGGGCGTGGCCAACGCTTTGAGGGAGCGCCGACACATGAAAGCTACAGCCCGCCCGCCCGCCGTGGCAGGGCAGGATCGAACCCCGCCGGACGTTGCCACGATGCGGGCCACGGCGGCCCTGCTGCTCGGCCCGGATGACAGCCCCGACGTCCTGCCGCCGGCCCCTGCGGACGTGGACACGCTCATCGCCGCACTGCGCAGTCACTTGGAGCTGATCACCCCCCAGGTCGAGGAGGCGGCCGGGAAGCTGGCGAAGGAGAGCACCCCCCGGTACTGCGCGCTGGCGTGTGTGGGCGAGGCGCGCGGGAAGCTGAGTGCCCGGCCCGGTCCCGGAGCGTACGGAACTGTCGCGTACGCGCGCCGTCTGGCCCGCGTGCTGGAGGCTCTGTGCGCGCACCACGAGACCCTGGGCGAGGTGTGATACCCCCCTTGACCGGGAGCGTATGCAGCATCTGCGAGGAGACGAACACCGGCCCGGGCGCCACCGTCTACCTCGGCCATGAGGAGGCCGCCAGCGGACCGGGCTGGGCGTACTGGGCGCATCCCGACTGCGCCGAGCTGGTGCCTGCGGGCTTCGCCTCGGTCGCCGTGGCCTGTGCCCAGGCGAGGGCCGCCTACATGCAGTCCCGGAGGCAGAAGTCACGGCGAAGGCCGCCGTGAACCGCTCCCGGCGAGGAGCCACACGCATCATTGCTCAGATACGGCATCCGACTCCGTCCCGCCGTATCCCAACCAGGCCGCCCGAGAAAGAGGCGCGTTCCAGCAACCGTGCGCGGGTCAGCTCTGCTCGGGGCGCTCGATGGACATCTTGGGCAGTTTCCGGGCCAGCGGTGCAGGCAGCCACCAGGCCCACTTGCCGAGCATCTGCATGACGGCAGGAACGATCAGGCAGCGGATGACCACGGCGTCGAGCAGGATGGCGACGGCCAGGCCGAGCGTACGGATTGCGAGGGGTCCTTGGTGCGGATCCACTCTTCGTGGATGCGCGAGACGAGAAAGACCTCGTAGTCCATCGACAACCCGAAGACGATCGCGAAGATCAGCGCTGGGATGAAGGCTTCGACAGGGCCCGGCTGGGCGCCGAACCAGCCGTGCTGGAACACCAGGGTGATCACGCCGAGTGCGGCGGAGATGGACAGCAGGTTCAGGACTGCTGCCTTGACGGGGATCCAGACGGACCGGAAGACCAGCAGGAGCAGGAGCGAGGAGACACCGACGACGACGGCGACGAACCCGGGCAGCCGGTAGGCGAGTGTTTCGGAGACGTCCTGGGAGGCGGCGGTGGCACCGCCGACCAACACCTCGGCCCTGGTGGTGTGTTCCAGGGGCGGGGCCAGATCGTCGCGCAGGTGGTGGACGAGGTCCACGGTCCCCTCGGCCTGGGGAGAGGTCGTGGGATAGACGAAGACGGTGGACAGGGCGCCGTCCGCGGAGGGCAGCGCGGGGCTGGCCTCGGCGACGCCCTCGGTGGTGGCGAGCTTGGCCCGGACGGTACTGACTCGGCTCCCTGCAGGGCCTCGCCCTCGCGGTGGCCATCACCGTCCTGGTCACCATGGCCGCCTCCCTGGTGCTCTGTGCCGGCCTGGACATACGTGTCGAGCGGAGCGGAGCCCGCGCACCGCTGCCCGCAGCGGTGGCCCTCGCCGCGGTCCGCGTCGCCGCGCGAGGCGACGCGCTCATCAGCCCCTCCATCACGCGCCGGCTCATCGCCGAATTCGCCGACCGCCCGGACAACTCCCGCGAACCCGACCCCCGCCTCGACGCCCTGACCAGCCGCGAGCGCGAGGTCATGCGACTGATCGCCGCCGGCCGAACCAACGACGAGATCGCCACGCAACTGGTGGTCTCCCCGCTGACCGCCAAGACCCATGTCAGCCGCATCATGGCCAAACTCGGCGCCCGCGACCGATCCCAAGTCGTGGTCATGGCCTACGAGTACCGCATGGTCAGCCCCGGTTGGCTCCAAGACTGAAGCCACGCCTGCCGCCGGCGTCGGTACCGGGCCGGCCGTGCTTCGGGTGGACTCCGCCCCAACGTCCAAGGATGGGCAGATGCGTTGGAGGTCTGTCCCGGGTGGCGGGCCTCCGCGTGGTTCGGGGCGGAGGCAAGTGTGTGCGGGGTGAACTCGCGGTGGCCTGAGCAAGCGCGGCTCATCCCGGCGGAGTTGTCCGCGAACTTCCCCGGAAGTGTCCGCGGTCGGTAACAGACGCATCCCCCGGGCGCCGTCCGTCGTCCTGTCATGTGGTCGGACGGCGACCAGGGACCGGCGAGTAACTGCGGGAAAGCGGGGCGGGTATGACACGGCACGGCGCCAAGCGGGGCTGGTACGGCAAGCTGGTCGGGGCGGCGCTCGGCGTGACGGTGCTGGCCGCCGGTGCCTCGGTATGGACCGCGCAGGCCGGTGCCGTCGGCAGCCCGTCGCCCCGTGCCTCCGCGTCGGCCACGCCGGGCGGCGATGTCACGCCGGTGGATGTGACCATCGTGCACGCCTCGGACAAGGGGGAGCGCGGCGTCAACATCACCATCGACGACGGCCCCGACCCCGTGTGGACCCCTCAGGTGCTGGACGTGCTGCGGGAGAACGGGGTGAAGGCCACGTTCTGCATGGTGGGGCCGCAGGCGCAGGCCCACCCGGACCTGGTGAAGAAGGTGGTGGCGGCCGGTCACCGGCTGTGCGACCACACGGTGTCGCACGACACCGCCATGGACACCAAGTCCCAGGCGTTCCAGTCGCAGCAGATACTCGACGCCGAACGCATGATCACCGAGGCGTCCGGGGGCGTACGGCCGATGTACTACCGGGCACCCGGCGGGGCCTTCACCCCGTACAGCCGCAAACTGGCCGCCTCCCGGGGCATGCGCCCGCTGGGCTGGAACGTGGACACCAAGGACTTCGAGCTGCCGGGTACGGATGCCATCGTCGCCACCGTCGAGCGGGAGCTGCCGGGCGGGCCGACGCTCCTCTTCCACGACGCGGGCGGCGACCGCTCCCAGACCGTCGAGGCCCTGCGCCGTATCCTCCCCTGGCTCAAGGAGCAGGGCCGCTCCTTCGGCTTCCCGGTGCGCTGAACCCCGGCACCGCGGGCTAGGCCGCCCGGGGCTTGCGGGCCAGGATGAAGGCCCGGGGGAGTTTCCGCTCGGACTCGGGCTCGCGCAGGACGCGGGCGCGGGGCTCCAGTCCCGCCGCCGCGAGCAGAGCGCAGACGGTCTCCGGCGTGCGCCGGTGGAAGTCGAGCGAGATCTCGTGGCCGTAGCGCTCGGTGAGGTGCGTACGGCCGTCCTCGTCACCGGAGTCGCCGGACTGGAACCCCAGCAGCACCTGGCCGCCCGGCACCAGCGTGCGGCGCATTTCCGCGAACGCGGTCGGCAGGTGCTCGTCGGGCACATGGATGGTCGAGTAGAGCGCGAGCACGCCGCCGAGGGTCCCGTCCGGCAGGTCCAGGCGCGTCATGGAGCCGACGTGGAAGCGGAGGCCGGGGTGTGCCGCACGGGCCGGCGCGACCATGCGCGGGGAGAGGTCTATCCCGAACACCGGCACGCCCAGTGCGTGCAGCCGGGCGGTGACGTGTCCGGGGCCGCTGCCGAGGTCGGCGACCGGGGCGGGGCCGAGTAGTCCCGGGCGGAACGGGTGGCCTGGAGGAAATCCGGGGTGGGGTCGGTCACGTCGGCGCAGGCTACCGGCGCCGTGGCCTGCGGGGCGGAGGTTTCGGTGGGTGGACGCCCCGGTCCCGGGGAAGTCGGACATGGTATCCGTGGAGGGAGCAACCGTTGGGTTCATGATCGACACGGTCGGCGGACGGGTGAGTTTACCCACCCTTGTCGACGGCTATGCGGCCAGTGGTCAGATTTTCTTCGCCTAACGGGCTGAAGTTTTGTTGATCGAGGGGTAGTTGACCGACTGGTCGGCATACCCTTCAGAGGGTGAACCAACTGATGTCCACAGAGTCCGAGGCCGATCTTCCCGAGGATGCCGTGCTCCCCGGCACGCTGAGCGAGGCGCTCTACGCCGAGCTGGTGACGTTCCGGCGCGACCTGCACATGCACCCCGAACTCGGCAACCAGGAGTTCCGTACGACCGCGGCGATCAAGGCCCGGCTCGAACAGGCCGGGCTCGAACCCCGCGTCCTGCCCCTCGGAACCGGTCTCGTCTGTGACATCGGCGTGGGGCAGGAAGCCGCCCCCGGCTCCGCCCCCGCCTCAGCCTCCGAGCCCGCCCCCGTCTCGGCCTCCGGCTCCGCCGCGGCCCCCGGGCCCACCCCCGGTTCCGTCCTCGCCCTGCGCGCCGACATCGACGCCCTGCCCATCCCGGACACCAAGAGCGAGTGCGCCTACCGGTCGACCGTGCCGGACCGCGCCCACGCCTGCGGGCACGACGTGCACACCACCGTGGTGCTGGGCACCGGTCTGGTCCTCGCCGAGCTGCACCGGCAGGGCCTGCTGCCGCGGCCCGTCCGGCTGATCTTCCAGCCCGCCGAGGAGGTGCTGCCCGGCGGCGCCGCCGATGCCATCGAGTCCGGCGTGCTCGACGGGGTGGGGCGGATCATCGCCGTGCACTGCGACCCGCGGGTGGACGCCGGCCGGATCGGGCTGCGGCAGGGCGCGATCACCAGCGCCTGCGACCGGCTGGAAGTGGCCCTCGACGGGCCCGGTGGACACACCGCCCGGCCGCACCTCACCACCGACCTGGTGACCGCCACGGCCCGGGTCGCCGTCGACGTACCCGCGCTGGTGGCCCGGCGGGTGGACAGCCGTGGCGGGCTCGCCGTGACCTGGGGGCGGATCGAGTCGGGGCACGCGCCGAACGTGATCCCGCAGCACGCCGAACTGTCGGGCACCGTGCGCTGCCTGGACCTCGCGGCCTGGCGGCTGGCCCCCGACGTGGTGCACGCCGCCATCGACGAGATCGCGACGCTGCACCGGGCGAAGTCGGAGATCACCTATGTGCGCGGGGTGCCGCCCGTCGTCAACGATCCGGCGGTGACCGAACTGCTGCGGGACGCCATGGTCGCGCGGCGCGGCGCGGAGTCAGTCGAGGGCACCGAGCAGAGCCTGGGCGGCGAGGACTTCTCCTGGTACCTGGAGCATGTCCCGGGGGCCATGGCCCGGCTCGGTGTGCGGCCGCCCGGCGAGCGCCAGGTGCGCGATCTGCACCAGGGCGACTTCGACGTGGACGAGTACGCCATCGCGGTGGGTGTGGAGCTGTTCACCGCCGCCGCCCTGCTCGACGCGGGACGGTAGCGCGCGGACCGAAGGGGTGCCGGACCGGCACCCCTTCGTCCCCTTGTGTCACCCGGGCGTAACCGGTGACGCGTGGTGGTAACCCAGGGGCGGCACGAATCGATAACGGCGGGGTGCAATCCCGTTCCTCTCCCCTTCTACGCGCGTTACTGTGCGCCGGAATCGCCACCAGAGGCGGCAGGTCGGGGAAGAAGCGGACCGGTGACGGTGCCGTGGGGACAAAGGGGTGCTTGCTGTGCGTCTGATCTCTCGGAGGACGAGGTTCTCCCACGTTGCGGCGACCGTCGCGGTCGTCGCCCTCGCGGCCGCCGGATGCGGCAAGTCCAGCAGCGATTCCGCCGGCTCGTCCGACGACGGCACGTACTCGGGCAAGGGCATCGGTCTGGCGTACGACGTCGGCGGCAAGGGTGACCAGTCGTTCAACGACGCCGCCTACGCCGGGCTTCAGAAGGCCGAGAAGGAGTTCAAGATCGGCGGGCGGGACATCGAGCCGCAGGACGGCGAGTCCGACGCGGACAAGGTGCAGCGCCTGGAGACGCTGGCCAAGCAGGGTTACAACCCGATCATCGGGGTCGGCTACTCCTACGCGCCGGCCGTGAAGGAGGTCGCGGCGAAGTACCCGAAGGTCACCTTCGGCATCGTCGACGACGACACGATCAAGGCGAAGAACGTCGCCGACATGGTCTTCCACGAGGAGCAGGCGTCGTACCTGGCGGGTGTGGCCGCGGCCAAGACCACCAAGAAGAACCACATCGGTTTCGTCGGTGGCGTGGACATCCCGCTGATCCACAAGTTCGAGGCCGGGTTCATCCAGGGCGCGCAGTCGGTCAACCCGAAGATCAAGATCGAGAAGCAGTATCTGACGCAGACCGCGCAGGAGGGCGGCTTCTCCAGCCCCGACAAGGGCAAGGACGCGGCCAACGGCCAGGTCGAGGTCGGCGCGGACGTCATCTATCACGCGGCCGGTCTCTCCGGGCAGGGCGTCATCCAGGCCGCAGCCGAGCACAAGGTGTGGGCGATCGGCGTCGACTCCGACCAGTACGGGCAGTCCGCGCTGGCCAAGTACAAGGACTACATCCTCGGATCGGCCCTGAAGAACGTCGGCGGTGCCGTGTACGACCTCGCCAAGTCCGTCGTCGACGGCAAGCCGCTCAGCGGCGAGGTGCGCGGCGACCTCAAGTCCGGCGGGGTGGGCTTCGCGGACAGCAACCCGAAGTACCAGGCGATGAAGGACGTCGTCGCTGCCGTGGACAAGGCCGAGCAGGACATCGTCGGCGGCAAGGTGACCGTCAACACCCAGTGATCAACACCCGGTGATCCCGCGGCGCCGCGCGGCCGGCCCGGCCGCGCGGACATCGCCGCAGCGTGCGCGCCCCTTGCCATCCGCAAGGGCGCACCGCTGTGTGTCAATACGGCCCCGACTGCGGCCACAGCTCGGTAACGGACCGGACAGAAGGGGTTTTCCGTCTGGTCTACGCGCGTTACGCTGCGGCGGAATCAGCGCCTGTATGGGCGCTTGTACGAAGGAGTCTCGTTCCATGCGCCGGGTGTCCCGTATCGCGGTTGCAGGCGTTGCAACCGCAGCTCTCGCCGTCACCGTTTCCGCCTGCGGCAGCTCGTCCACCTCGTCCAAGGACGGTGGGGAGTCCAAGGGCATCGGTCTGGCGTACGACGTCGGCGGCAAGGGTGACCAGTCGTTCAACGACGCCGCCTACGCCGGCCTTCAGAAGGCCGAGAAGGAGTTCGGCGTCAGCGGCCGGGACATCGAGCCGCAGGACGGCGAGTCCGACGCGGACAAGGTGCAGCGCCTGGAGACGCTGGCCAAGCAGGGCTACAACCCGATCATCGGGGTCGGCTACTCCTACGCCCCGGCCGTGAAGGAGGTCGCGGCGAAGTACCCGAAGGTCACCTTCGGCATCGTCGACGACGACACGATCAAGGCGAAGAACGTCGCCGACATGGTCTTCCACGAGGAGCAGGCGTCGTACCTGGCGGGTGTGGCCGCGGCCAAGACCACCAAGAAGAACCACATCGGTTTCGTCGGCGGTGTGGACATCCCGCTGATCCACAAGTTCGAGGCCGGGTTCATCCAGGGCGCGCAGTCGGTCAACCCGAAGATCAAGATCGAGAAGCAGTATCTGACGGAGACCGCGCAGGAGGGCGGCTTCTCCAGCCCGGACAAGGGCGAGAACGCCGCGAACGGTCAGATCGACGCCGGTGCCGATGTCGTCTACCACGCGGCCGGTCTCTCCGGGCAGGGCGTCATCAAGGCCGCCGCCGCGCACAAGGTGTGGGCGATCGGCGTCGACTCCGACCAGTACGAGCAGTCCGCGCTGGCCAAGTACAAGGACTACATCCTGACCTCGGCGCTGAAGAACGTCGAGGGCGCGGTGTACGACCTCGCCCAGTCCGTGATCAAGGACAAGAAGCCGCTCTCGGGCGAGATCCGCGGCTCCCTGGACAACGGCGGCGTGGGCCTCGCGGACACCAACCCGACGTTCAAGGGCAACGCCGACCTCCAGGCCGCGATCAAGAAGGCCGAGGACGGCATCAAGGACGGCAGCATCAAGGTCAAGACCTCCTGACCGAGGGGTCCGGCGTTGTCCGGGGCATGGTCAAAAGAGCGCTGTAATGGCAGCGTTACGGCCACGGAACGGGGTGCGGGGAGGATGACCTCTCCGTGCCCCGTTCGCACGGCAGAATGCTCGGAACGGATCGAGTGCGAAAAAGGCCGACCGGTTCCGAGCACTATTTAAAGTAGGGGCGCTACGCGCGTAGAGAGGCCCCTTTCCCGAGGAGAGTGCGCCATCGACGCGTCCAGCAGCCCTCCGCCCACCACTCCGACGACAGCCGCGGTGCAGCTTGCGGGCATCACCAAACGATTCCCGGGTGTCGTCGCCAACCACGACATCCACCTGACCGTCCACAAGGGCACCGTGCACGCCCTCGTCGGCGAGAACGGCGCCGGCAAGTCGACCCTGATGAAGATCCTCTACGGCATGCAGAAGCCGGACGAGGGCACCATCTCCGTGGACGGCGAGCAGGTCGCCTTCGGCAGCCCCGCCGACGCCATCGCGCGCGGCATCGGCATGGTCCACCAGCACTTCATGCTGGCGGACAACCTGACCGTCCTGGAGAACGTGGCGCTCGGCAGCGAGAAGCTGTACGGCATCGGCGGCGCCGCCCGCAGGAAGATCAAGGAGATCTCCGACCGGTACGGCCTGGGCGTCCGCCCGGACGCGCTGGTGGAGGACCTGGGCGTCGCCGACCGGCAGCGGGTGGAGATCCTCAAGGTCCTCTACCGCGGCGCCAGGACCCTGATCCTCGACGAGCCCACCGCCGTCCTCGTACCGCAGGAGGTCGACGCGCTCTTCGACAACCTGCGGGAACTCAAGGCCGAGGGCCTGTCCGTCATCTTCATCTCGCACAAGCTGGGCGAGGTGCTGTCCGTCGCGGACGACATCACCGTCATCCGGCGCGGTACCACGGTCGGCACCGCGATCCCCGCCGAGACCACCTCGCGCCAGCTCGCCGAGATGATGGTCGGCAGCGAACTGCCCACCCCGGAGACCGCCGAGTCCACCGTCACCGACCGGGTCGTGCTGGAGGTGGAGAACCTCACCGTCTACGCCGGCGGCGCCTCCCTCGGCGCGGAGGCCGAGCCCGCCGGCGACGGGCTCGCCACCTTCGCGGGCGCGGGCGAGGCCAAGCGCGTCCTCGACGACGTCTCCTTCACCATCCGCGCCGGTGAGGTCATGGGCATCGCCGGCGTGGAGGGCAACGGGCAGACCGAGCTGATCGACGCGCTGATCGGCACCAAGAACGCCGACTTCGGCCGGATCCGCTTCCTGGGCGAGGACATCACCCCCTGGCCCACCCGCAGGCGCCGCGAGTCCGGCGTCGGCTACATCCCCGAGGACCGCCACCGCCAGGGCCTGCTGCTGGAATCCCCGCTGTGGGAGAACCGCATCCTCGGCCACGTCACCGAGAAGCCCAACGCCAAGGGCTTCTGGCTCGACCCCAAGGGCGCCCAGGCCGACACCCGCCGGATCGTCGAGGCGTACGACGTCCGCACCCCCGGCATCGACGTCACCGCGGCCTCGCTGTCCGGCGGCAACCAGCAGAAGCTGATCGTCGGCCGCGAGATGAGCCACGACCCGAAGTTCCTGATCGCCGCCCACCCCACCCGCGGCGTGGACGTCGGCGCCCAGGCCCAGATCTGGGACCGCATCCGCGAGGCCCGCCGCGAGGGCCTGGCCGTGCTGCTGATCTCCGCCGACCTGGACGAGCTGATCGGACTGTCGGACACCCTGCGGGTGATCTACGACGGCAGGCTGGTCGCGGACGCCGACCCGGCCGCCATCACCCCGGAGGAACTGGGCTCGGCCATGACGGGTGCCGCCTCCGGCCACCTCGAACACGCAAGCGCCGGTCCGGAGGACGAGGCCCCATGAAGAAGTTCGACAAGGAGCGGGTGCTCCTCGCGGTGGCCGGACCGGTCATCGCGCTCGTCCTCGCGATCGCGCTGACCTCGATCGTGCTGCTCGCCTCGGGGAAGAACCCGTTCGAGCCGTACCGGCTGATGCTGGAGCAGCTGCCCTACTCGGACATCCAGGTCCTGATCGTCAACCAGGCGTCCCTGTACTACATCGCCGCGCTCGCGGTCGCCCTCGGCTTCCGGATGAACCTGTTCAACATCGGCGTCGACGGCCAGTACCGGCTCGCCGCGGTGATGACCGCCGTCGTCGGTGCGAACGTCGCCCTGCCGGGCTTCCTGCAGATACCGCTGCTCCTGCTGGTCGCCATCTGCACCGGCGCCTTCTGGGCCGGCATCGCGGGCGTCCTGAAGGTCACCCGGGGCGTCAGCGAGGTCGTCGCCACGATCATGCTGAACTCCATCGCGACCTCGCTCATCGGCTATGTCACCCTCGCCGACGTCTGGGGCGTCCAGGTCGGCAACAACATGACGACCGGTGTCATGGAGAAGTCCGGCTGGTTCCCGGGCATCGACCTGGGTTCAGACGTCGGCGAGATCTACGGCCTGGTCTTCCTCGCCGTGCTGCTGGGCGTCCTGTACCGGATCGTCCTCAACCGCACCCGGTTCGGCTTCGACCTGCGCGCCACCGGCGCCTCCGAGACCGCCGCCGCGGCCTCCGGCGTCAACGCCAAGCGGATGGTGCTGATGTCCATGCTGATCTCCGGCGCGGTCGCGGGCCTGTCCGGCCTGCCGCTGCTGCTCGGCGACACCCACACCTACAGCCTGAGCTTCCCGGCGGGCCTCGGCTTCACCGCCATCGGCATCGCCCTGCTCGGCCGCAACCACCCCGGCGGCATCGCCCTCGCCGCCCTGCTGTGGGCCTTCCTCGACAAGGCCTCGCCCGCCCTCGACTACGCGACCCCGGTGGCGTACGAGAAGGAGATCGCCACGATCATGCAGGGCCTGATCGTCTTCGCGGTCGTCATCTCGTACGAGGCCGTACGCCAGTGGGGTCTGCGCCGCCAGCAGCGCCAGGTCGGCGCCGAGCTGGCCGCCGCCGCCCGCAACGTCAAGAAGGAAGAGGTGGCGGCCTGATGAGCACCGCGACCGTCGCGAAGCCGAAGGCGAAGCAGCCCGCCAGGGGCGGCCGCCGCCTGTCGCTCCCGGTACTCCTGCTGGTCATCGCGGGCGTCCTGGTGCTGACCTCGATCGTCCGCCTCGTCACCGGCGCCGACGGCATCACCTCGACCGGCCAGATGTCCACCGCCCTGCGCCTCGCCGTGCCGATCGGCCTCGCGGGCCTCGGCGGCCTGTGGGCCGAGCGCTCCGGCGTCGTCAACATCGGCCTCGAAGGCATGATGATCCTCGGCACCTGGTTCGGCGCCTGGGCCGGCTACCAGTGGGGCCCGTGGACCGGTGTGCTCTTCGGCGTGATCGGCGGTGCCCTCGGCGCCGTGCTGCACGCCATCGCCACCGTCACCTTCAACGTCAACCACATCGTCTCCGGTGTGGCCCTCAACATCCTCGCCCTCGGCACCACCCGCTATCTGTCGAAGTTCACCTTCGCCGACGCGCCGCAGGGCTCCGCCAAGCAGTCCCCGCCGATCAGCTCGCTGGGCAGCTTCGACATCCCCGGCCTGTCCGGCTGGCTTGACACCCTCAACCAGAAGCACTGGTTCCTCGTCTCGGACATCGCGGGACTGCTCGGCGGGCTGGTCACCGACCTGTCGCCGCTCACCGTCATCGCGGTGGCGCTGGTGCCGCTCAGCTGGTGGGTGCTGTGGCGCACGGCCTTCGGTCTGCGGCTGCGGTCCTGCGGCGAGAACCCGGTGGCGGCCGAGTCCCTCGGCGTCAACGTCTACAAGTACAAGTACATCGCGGTGATCATCTCGGGCGGCTTCGCGGGCCTCGGCGGCGCGTTCCTGTCCATCGTCGCCTCGAACGTGTACCTGGACGGCCAGACGGCCGGCCGCGGCTACATCGGCCTCGCCGCGATGATCTTCGGTAACTGGATGCCGGGCGGCCTCGCGCTGGGCGCCGGCCTGTTCGGCTACACCGACAGCCTCAACCTGCGCGGCGGCACGGTGAACGTGCACGCGCTGATCCTGCTCCTCGCCATCCTGCTGGTGTTCGGCGCGGCCTACCTCGCCTGGCGCAAGCGGTACGTACCGGCCGTCGTCACCGCCGTGATCGCGGCCCTGATGTTCGTCTGGTACGCCACCACCAACGAGGTCCCGCGCCAGCTCGTCACCGCCACCCCCTACCTCGTCACCCTGCTCGTGCTGTCGCTGTCCGCGCAGTCCCTGCGGATGCCGAAGGCGGACGGCCTGCCGTACCGGAAGGGACAAGGCAAGTGACCGGGCCCGCCGCCGTCGACTGGGAGGCGCTGCGCGCCGAGGCGCGGGAGGCCATGACCCACGCTTACGCCCCCTACTCGGGCTACCCCGTCGGGGCGGCGGCCCTCGTCGACGACGGGCGCACGGTCTCCGGCTGCAACGTCGAGAACGCCTCCTACGGTCTCGGCCTGTGCGCCGAGTGCGGCCTTGTCTCCGCACTGCGGCGCACCGGCGGCGGCCGGCTCACGCACTTCACCTGCGTGGACGGCACGGGCGCGCTGCTCGTGCCGTGCGGCCGCTGCCGCCAGCTGCTGTACGAGTTCGGCGGGTCCGGGCTGCTCCTGGACACCCCCGAGGGCGTCCTGCCGCTGTCCCGGATGCTGCCCCAGGCCTTCGGCCCCGACCACCTCACCAAGTAACTCCCGTGCGGCCCCTTCGACCTGGCTCGGGGGCCGCACCCCTGCGCAACTCCGGAAGGAAGGCCATGGCCATGGACGCCGTCTCCGTCATCCGCACCAAGCGGGACCGCGGAGAGCTGACCGACGAGCAGATCGACTGGGTCATCGACGCCTACACCCGCGGGGAGGTCGCCGACGAACAGATGTCCGCGCTCGCGATGGCCATCCTGCTCAACGGCATGAACCGGCGCGAGATCGCCCGCTGGACCGCCGCGATGATCGCCTCCGGCGAGCGCATGGACTTCTCCTCGCTGTCCCGCCCGACCGCCGACAAGCACTCCACCGGAGGCGTCGGCGACAAGATCACGCTGCCGCTGGCGCCCCTGGTGGCGGCCTGCGGGGCCGCCGTGCCCCAGCTGTCCGGCCGCGGCCTCGGCCACACCGGCGGCACCCTCGACAAGCTGGAGTCCATCCCCGGCTGGCGGGCGCTGCTCTCCAACGAGGAGATGCTGAACGTCCTCGACACCACCGGCGCGGTGATCTGCGCGGCAGGAGACGGCCTGGCCCCCGCGGACAAGAAGCTGTACGCGCTGCGGGACGTCACCGGCACGGTCGAGGCGATCCCCCTGATCGCCTCCTCGATCATGTCGAAGAAGATCGCCGAGGGCACCGGCTCGCTCGTGCTGGACGTCAAGGTGGGCACCGGCGCCTTCATGAAGACCATCGAGGACGCCCGCGAGCTGGCCTCGACCATGGTCGGCCTCGGCACCGACCACGGAGTGCGGACCATCGCGCTCCTGACGGACATGGCGACCCCGCTCGGCCGCACGGCCGGCAACGCCCTGGAGGTCCGCGAGTCCGTCGAGGTGCTGGCCGGCGGCGGCCCCGCGGACGTGGTGGAGCTGACCCTCGCCCTGGCCCGGGAGATGCTGGCCGCGGCGGGCATCACGGACGCCGACCCGGCGAAGGCGCTGGCCGACGGCTCCGCCATGGACGTCTGGCGCCGGATGATCGCGGCCCAGGGCGGCGACCCCGACGCCCCGCTGCCCACGTCGCGCGAACAGCACATCGTCACCGCCCCGGCCGGCGGTGTCCTCACCCGCCTCGACGCCTACGACATCGGCGTCGCCGCCTGGCGCCTCGGCGCGGGCCGCGCCCGCAAGGAGGACCCGGTGCAGGCGGCGGCGGGCGTCGAACTGCACGCCAAGCCGGGCGACGAGGTGACCGAGGGCCAGCCCCTGCTGACCCTGCACACGGACACCCCGGAGCGCTTCGCGTACGCGCTCCAGGCGGTGGAGGGTTCCTACGACATCGCGGCGCCGGGTACGGCCTTCACGGCGTCGCCCGTGGTGCTGGAACGTATCGCCTGACCTGCGGTTTCCCCGTTCGGGTGAACGGGATCGGTGGACCGACACCGGTCCCGTTCGGCATGCTGGGATCGGTGACGCACCGATAGGAGATACCGCCATGAGCGCACTCACCGTCAGCCAGAACCCTGACCAGACCTGGGACGACCTCGTTCGGTACTGGGAGGAGATGGAATGGCCCGAGGGCAGCAAGGTGGAGATCATCGAGGGGATCATCACCGTGTCACCTTCTCCCGCGTACCGTCACAACGTGGCCGCGGCCCGTATCCAACGTCGCATCTATTCCGTGATCCCGGACGATTGGGAGATCTTCCAGACACAGGCGATCGCCGTACCGTCACGCCTGGGCATGCTCGTCCCGGACCTGGTGGTGACTCCTCTGCTGCAGGACTGCCGGGAGGTGGACTCTCATATCCCAGCAGCCCTGGCCGAACTGGTAGTCGAGGTGACGTCCAAGTCCAACGCCCGCCACGACCGCGTCACCAAAGCCGCCGCCTACGCCACCGCGGGCATCCCGTTCTACCTGCTCGTCGACCGTTGGGCCCACGGCGGCCCCACCGTGACGCTCTACGGAGAGCCGAAGGGCGATGTCTACCGGGTTCTGAGCGCCGTGAAGTTCGGTGATCCCATCACGCTGCCGGAGCCGTTCGGCGTCACGATCGACACCGGAGAGTTCCCGGCCGAGTAACGCCGCGCGGTAACGCCCTTGGGCGCCGATGAGTTGGGGGTGTTCCGGCGGTCTGACAGTACGTGGATGCCAGGACACCCGCCGTGCTCGTGCTGACCGGCCCCGTCACCCGGGACGAGGTGACGGGGCTCTGCGACGACCTGCGAGGGCTGCTGGAGGTCAGCGGGTTCGGGATCGTCGTCGTGGACGTGGGCGGGCTCGGCCCGCCGGGGCTCTGGGCGGTGGAGCTGCTGGCCCGGCTGGAGCTGACCGCGCGCAGAGCCGGCGGGCGGACCCGGCTGCGGGCCGCCGACCCCGCGCTACGCGCCCTCCTCGACCTCGTCGGCCTCCGCTTCCAGATGGAGCGGCAGGTCGAACAGGGGGAACCAGCGGGCGGTGTCGAGGAAGCAGTGCAGACCGGTGATACGGCCCTCTGACACCTCCAGCACCTGCACCGCCCAGGGGGTGAAACCGCCCTTCTCCGGGTCCGGCTTGTAGTGCGCGAAGGCCGGCAGGCCGTTGGCCTCGACCCTCCGCAGGCGGGAACCCGCGCAGGAGGCGCCGAGGGTGGTCATGAAGCCGGTCATGTCGGCCGGGCCGCTCAGCCACAGGTCGAACGGCGGCATCGTCATGACGGCGTCCTCGTGGAGCAGCGCGGTGAGCGCCGCCATGTCGTACCCCTCGAACGCCTTCACATAGCGCTCCAGGAGTCTTTGCTGCTCCTCGTCGAGCGGGTCGGAGACGGCCGCATCCGCGCCCTGGCCAGCCCGCTCGGCGAGCGTCGCGCGGGCCCGCTGCAACGCGCTGTTCACGGACGCCACCGTGGTGCCGAGCAGTTCGGCGACCTCGCTCGCCTTCCAGGCCAGCACCTCGCGCAGGATCAGCACCGCCCGCTGCTTGGGCGGCAGTTGCTGCAGGGCGGCCATGAAGGCCAGCCGGACCGATTCCTTGGCGACGGCGGCCTCCGCCGGGTCGTCGACGGTGGGCAGTACACGGGCGTCCGGCATCGGCTCCAGCCAGGTGTTGTCCGGGCGGGGGGTGAGGGCCGCCTGGGCGAGCGGCGTCGCGCCGGTCAGGTCCATGGGCCGCGCCCGCTTGTTGCCCGCCGTCAGCATGTCCAGGCAGACGTTCGTCGCGATCCGGTACAGCCAGGAGCGGAGGCTGGAGCGGCCCTCGAACTTCGCGTAGCTCCGCCAGGCGCGGACCAGGGTGTCCTGCACGGCGTCCTCGGCCTCGAAGGAGGAGCCGAGCATGCGGTAGCAGTAGCCGGTCAGCTCGACCCGGTGCTTCTCCAGTGCGACGTCGATATCCGTCGTCGCGGTGCTGTCGCTCATCGTCCACCCACCCCTGTGGCCGTTCCTGTTTGCGCGCCCTTGCGCCCAGTACTCCGGAAGCTACCGCAGCCCACTGACAATGGCCCCCCGAGCCCAAAAACGCCCAGGTCAGACCGATTCCTTCCAGAACAATCCCCTTACTGACACCCCCCCGGCGCCCCAGCAACGGGTCGCTCTCGGGCAGAGCCGGGGGCAGGGACAGGGGCGGGGGTAACGTCCCGGAGCCCCACCCTCACGCGGGGGGACCGGTGGCCGGGATTCAGCGCTCATCCGCACGCGCGGGGGCCGGCGTGCTGGTGGGCGTCGATGTCTACGCGGGACAGCGCCCATCTGCGTGCGGGGACCGGCGGCCCTCACGCGTCGGGAGTCCCGTCGTCGTCCGCCGGGGCAGCCCGCCCTCAGGCGGGGGCGCCTCCGGGGGCGGGCCGGTGATGGCCATGAGCAGGTCAGCCCACCCTCGCGCGCGGGCGCCGCCCGCTCTCACGGGCGGGGGCCGTGAACCCTCACATGCCGCAGTCGCTGCCCACGCTCGCGCGGCGGGGTCGTCGCCCACGCTCGCGCGTCGGGGCCGGCGGCTGCTCTCGTGGGCCGGGGGCGGCGGTCTCAGGTTGGCCGGGGGCGGCGGTCTCAGGATGGGGTCCGTGGGCTCAGTGGGTGGCCGGGGCCGGGTTGCTTCGGGTGGCGAGTCGGGCCGCGCGGGAGCCGGCGGCCGTGATCGTCACGACGCCGAGGACCGCGAGCACCCCGACCCCGACCGTCCCGGCCCAGCCGTTCGCGTGGAAGGCGACGGCGCCGACCGTGCTGCCCGCGCTGGAGCCGATGTAGTACGCCGACTGGTACAGCGCCGCGGCCTGCGCCCGGCCGTGCGTCGCCGTCTTGCTGACCGCCGAGGACGCCACCGCGTGCCCCGCGAAGAAGCCCGCCGTGATCAGCACGAGGCCCAGCAGGACCAGGGGGAGCGACGGCGCGAGGGACAGCAGCAGGCCGGCCGCGGTCGTGCCGCCCGCCAGGTACAGGGCACCCCGCCGGCCGAGACGTACGACCAGCAAGCCCGCCGTCGACGCCGACACGGTGCCGACCAGGTACACCAGGAAGATCGAGCCGACGATGCCCTGCGGCAGCCCGAAGGGCGCCTCCGTCAGCCGGTAGCCGATCACCGTGTACACGCCGCCGAACACCGTCATGAACAGCGCGCCGATCGCGTACAGGCGGCGCAGGAGCGGGTCCGCCAGATGGTCGCGGACCGCACGGGCGAGGACCTGCGGCCGCAGCGAGCCGGGCTTGAAGTGCCGCGGCGTCGGCAGCAGCATCCGGAACGCCACCGCGCAGCCCACCGCGATCACGCCGATCACGCCGACCGCGACCCGCCAGCCCCACTCCTGGGCGACCCAGCCGGTGATGACCCGGCCGCTCATCCCGCCGACGCTGTTGCCCGCGACGAACAGCCCGATCGCCGTGACCAGCGCCCGCGGCCGGACCTCCTCGGCCAGGTAGGCCGTCGCCGAGGCGGGCAGCCCGGCCAGCGCCGCACCCTGCACCGCCCGCAGCGCCACCAGCACGCCCAGCGAGGGGGCGAACGGGACCAGCACGCCCACCGACACCGCCACCGCCAGCGACGCCGTCATCACCGTACGGCGGCCGAAACGTTCCGACAGCGCGCTCATCGGCAGCACGAACAGCGCCAGGCCGCCGGTCGCGGCGGCCACCGTCCAGCTCGCCTCGCTCGCCGCCACCCCGAACTCGCCGGAGATGAGCGGCAGCAGGGCCTGCGTGGAGTAGAGGAGTGCGAAGGTCGCGACACCGGCGAGGAAGAGGGCGAGGCTCATCCGGCGGTAGCCGGGGCCGCCCGGGGTGAGACGGGAGTCGGCGGCGGGAGCGGAGGCGGATACGGCGGTGGAGACGGGCGGGGCGGCGTCCACGTCGGTGGACGCCCCGGTACTGGCGGGAGACATGCTTCGAAGTTACGGAGCCCGCCGCTGATCCGTCCAATGCATGGAATCGGCATAATCGTTCCCATGGTGCATCAGCAAAGGTCACAGCCTCGTCTGTCACCGTCCAGTGACGCAGAAGACATGACCGACATGGCGCGGCTGCTCGCCCCGCGGCTCGCCTACTTCGCCGCGGTCGCCCGTACCGAGCATGTGACACGGGCCGCGCTGGAGGCGCAGGTCCCGCAGTCCACCCTGTCCCGGGCCATGGTCCGCCTCGAACAGGACCTGGGCGTCGACCTCTTCGCACGCCGCGGCCGCACCCTCTCGCTCACCTTGGCCGGCCGTACCTTCCTCGTCTCCGTCGAACGTGCCCTGGCCGAGATCGGGCGGGCCGCCGACGAGGTGCGCGCCGACGCCGACCCGGCCTCCGGCAAGGTCGCCTTCGGTTTTCTGCACACCATGGGCGCCGAGACGGTCCCCGGCCTCCTCCACGCGTTCCGCGCCGACCATCCGCGCGTGCGCTTCAGCCTGGTGCAGAACTACGGCGAGGCCATGCTGGAGGGGTTGCGCGCGGGTGAACTCGACCTCTGTCTGACCTCGCCGGTCCCCGACGCCCCCGACTTGGTGGCGCGCCGCCTGGACGAGCAGCGGCTCCGCCTGGTCGTGCCCGCCGACCACCGTCTCGCGGGCCGCCGCCGGATCCGGCTCGCGGAGGCCGCCGACGAGGTCTTCGTCACCCTGGAGCCCGGCTACGGCCTGCGCCGTATCACCGACGCCGTGTGCAAGGAGGCGGGCTTCAAGCCCCGGATCGCCTTCGAGGGGGAGGAGGCGGAGACCCTTCGGGGGCTGGTGGCGGCGGGGCTCGGAGTGGCCCTCCTGCCACCGCCCGCGGTCCCGCGTCCGGGCGTGGTGGAGCTGACGGTGACGGCCCCCCGCGCGGTACGGGAGATCGGCGTGGCCTGGCTGGACGGCCACCCGGACACCCCACCGGTGGCCGCGTTCAAGAGGTTCCTCCTGTCCAAACGCGGCAACCTGCTGCCCTGATCCGTCACCAGGAGGCAGAGAAGGGAGAGCCGGTCGGGCGGGGGCGGGTCAGACCCGGCGCAGGGAACGGCCGAAGCCGGTCGCGAGGGGCATGCGGAGTCCGATGGGCGGGGGCGCGGCCAGGGCGTCCTCCACGGGGCGGGACAGCACGTGCCCGAACAGCGCCCCCATCGCGAAGTCCGCGGCGAGCGCCAGCACTTCGTCCCGGTGCTGGTGCAGCCCGTGACCGTCGGAGTGCACCTCGAACCGGCACACGTCCCGGTTCGCCTTCTTCGCGCGGGTGGCCAGCCGGAACGACAGCTCCGGGTCGGTCCGCTCGTCGTTCGTGCCGTGCACGATCAGCACCCGCCGCCCCACCAGCTGCCGTACCGGCTCCGGCGTCGCCGCCACGTCCTCCTCGGGCAGCCAAGGGGCGATGGCAACCACGGAGTTGACCGCCTCGTGGCCGCCCGCGCGGAGCGCCGCCCGGCCGCCCATGCCGACCCCGACCAGGCACACCGGCACATCGCCGTACCGGCGCACGACCTCGTCGACCGCCCAGGACGCGTCCCCCGCGAGATGCGCCTCGCTGCCGTTCCAGCCGCGGTAGCGGTAGTGCACGGCGTGGGTCGCCAGCCCCTCGCCGCGGCCCGCACGGGCGAGCGTCCGGCCGAGCGCGCGGACGAACGCCGTCGCCCACACGGGCGACGGTCTGCGGGCGGAGACCTCCTCCCCGCCGGGCAGGATCAGCACCGCCCCGCTCACCGCCGTCGGCTCCCGGCCGACTGCCCTTCCCAGCCTGGCCGTTCGCACCGGCGTCAGTTGCTGTGCCATGGCAGAACAGTGTCAGAAGGACCGGTGCACGCGACCCTTCCGTGCGGTCACCGTTGCGTATCGACGGAGGCCCGCGGCACGTGATCTACGCGCGTAGGAGTTAGAGTGCGGAAATGACGAGCCAGACTGCACCAACCGGGACCGTCCCCACGCCGGACCAGATCCGCCGGGCCCCCAAGGTCCTGCTGCACGACCACCTCGACGGCGGCCTGCGCCCCGGCACCGTCGTCGACCTCGCCCGGAACATCGGCTACTCCCAGCTTCCCGAGTCCGACCCCGACAAACTCGGCATCTGGTTCCGTGAGGCCGCCGACTCCGGCTCCCTGGAGCGGTATCTGGAGACCTTCACGCACACCGTGGGTGTGATGCAGACCCGCGACGCGCTGATCCGCGTCGCCCGCGAGTGCGCCGAGGACCTGGCCGTCGACGGCGTCGTCTACGCCGAGGTGCGCTACGCCCCCGAGCAGCACCTGGAGGGCGGGCTGAGCCTGGAAGAGGTGGTCGAGGCCGTCAACGAGGGCTTCCGGCAGGGCGAGGCGCTCGCCCGGGAGAGCGGCCACCGGATCCGGGTCGGCGCCCTGCTCACCGCCATGCGGCACGCCGCACGCGCCCTGGAGATCGCCGAACTCGCCAACCGCTACCGGGACCTGGGCGTCGTCGGCTTCGACATCGCGGGCGCCGAGGCCGGCTACCCGCCCACCCGGCACCTCGACGCGTTCGAGTACCTCAAGCGCGAGAACAACCACTTCACCATCCACGCCGGCGAGGCCTTCGGGCTGCCGTCCATCTGGCAGGCCCTCCAGTGGTGCGGCGCCGACCGGCTCGGGCACGGGGTGCGGATCATCGACGACATCCAGGTCGATGAGGACGGCTCGGTGCGGCTCGGACGGCTCGCCTCGTACGTGCGGGACAAGCGCATCCCGCTGGAGCTGTGCCCCAGCTCCAACCTGCAGACCGGAGCCGCCGCCTCCTACGCCGAGCACCCGATCGGGCTGCTGCGCCGGCTGCACTTCCGGGCCACCGTGAACACGGACAACCGGTTGATGTCGCACACCAGCATGAGCCGGGAATTCGAGCACCTTGTCGAGGCATTCGGTTACACGCTCGACGACATGCAGTGGTTCTCCGTCAATGCGATGAAATCAGCGTTCATTCCTTTCGATGAACGACTGGCCATGATCAATGACGTCGTCAAGCCCGGATACGCGGAGCTGAAATCCGAATGGCTGTTCCGGCAGACCGCTTCCACCAGCGGTTCTGTCGCTCAGGAGGGCTGACTACACCCGGGAGGCGGCACACGGAACACGGGCGGGCTTCACCATCCGTCCGCATTTCGATGTTTGCGGCGGGCAGTGCGCCGTGTTTACGGTCGGGACCGCTGAACCCCGTCATCGCATGCAAGGACGCATTCCCCATGAAGCAGTCTGCTGTCAAGACCCTCGGTGTCGCCGCCCTCGGTGCCGCCTTCGCCGCGGCCGGCGCGGGCGCCGCCGACGCGGCCCCGGCCGTCCCGGACGCCACCCAGGCGCTCGACGGCATCACCCGGACGCTGCCGGCCGAGAACGTCGCCACGGTGCTGCCGGGTGCGGATGCGGCGCTCGCCCAGGGGCAGTCCGCCGTCGGCGCCGGACTGGCCGCCGCCCAGCCCGCCGCCCAGAAGGCGCTCGCCCAGGGCCCGGCCGCGCCGGTCGGCGGCCTGCTCGGCGGACTGCCGGTGCAGGGCCTGCCCACGCACGGCCTGCCGGTGAACGGGATTCCGCTCGGCTGAGCCGTACTCCACGACGCGCCGTCGGGGCACACCCCCTCCTCCCGGGGTGCGCTCCGACGGCGTTCTCGCGCTCCGACGGCGTTCTCGCGCTCGGACCGCGCCGGGCGGCTACCAGGCCGCCGACCGGGCCTTCCCCTCCGAGGGCAGCAGGATCCACAGGGCGAGGTAGAGCAGGAACTGCGGGCCCGGCAGCAGGCAGGAGACCAGGAAGATCACCCGCATCGTCGTCGCGGAGGTGCCGAAGCGCCGTGCCAGCGCTGCGCACACTCCGCCCATCACGCGGCCGTGGGTGGGGCGGGCGAGGGCAGTCATGTCACCACTCCTTCTCGACGTGACACCGGTGGTGTGTGGGCTCGGCTGCCCATCTGTCTGCAACGGTACGGAGCGGCGGGCGGCGGGGCGTCGCTCTACGGTGCGATGCCGACCCTGGGAATCGTCGGGGTCCGGCCCTGAGTCGCTTCCTCCTGGTGGAGGGGCGTGCGCCGTACGCGCTCGCCCCTGCGGCGGAGCCAGGAGCGGCCCGCGGGGACCACGGCGAGGTGCGCCAGCGCCACGCCCACGGTGTTCAGCAGCAGCGAGTCCACGTCCACGACCCTGCCCGGCACCCCGGTCTGCAACAGGGCGATGCCCAGCGACAGCAGGGCGCCCGCCGCCGCCGTACGGATCAGGGAGGCGAGCGGGGAGACGGTGAGCCGGCCGTGCGCCATCGGCAGCAGCACGCCCAGCGGCGCGAGCAGGGCGACCCCCTCGCCGATCCGCCGGGCCGCCTCGGGCCAGCCCAGTGCCAGATCGGCCCGGATACCGGCGAGCGGGTGCAGGTTGGCGGGCATCACCCAGGGGACGTTCAGCGGGCGCAGCATCAGCCAGGCGACGAGCGTGAGATGTGCGACGAGGAGAACGCCCCCTGTCACCCGGATGCGGTTCGCGGCGCTGCCGCCGATGGAGCCTTGACGCTGCACGCCCCCCTAGACGCGCCCCCGCGCACGATCGGTTCCGGATCGCCCCAGCACGGGCCCGTGAGGCGTGCGACACATCCCCGGGACCGGTCCGCAACCTTGGGACGGTGGGCCCGCGGTGTCCGGGCGGGTGTGTGACACGCCCACAGGGGTGTGTGGGCAGGCCCGGGTGGTGGGCCAGCGGTGGTTGGTCGGTGTGTGACACGCCCATGGGATCTGTGACGCTTCCCTGGGGTGGTGGGCCCGTGGTGGTTCGTCGGTGTGTGACACGCCCACGGGGGTCTGGGGCCGTCAGGCGTGTGGCATGTCCATGGGATCTGGGCAGGCCCACCGCCCGCGGGCCCTGCCCCCGGCGGGGGCCGTCAGCCGTCTGTGACCGTGGTGGATGGAGGGCGGGCGGTGCCTGGGCGGGAACGGACGTCGTCGCCGCACTCGTACCGGCGCGGCGGCTCACCGCCCGGCCCGCCCAGTACCACCGAGCCGTCGCCCTCGGCAGCCGTCGAGTCGGAGAACGTGCAGACGATCTGGGCGAGCGCGTACGAGGTGAGCTGTTCCGGGGCCGTGCTCAGCCGCAGCGTGTCCTCGGGATCCTTGGGCCCCGGCCCGCTCACGCTCATGCCGCCGCGCACGTACGTCGCATAGCCCGCGTTCCGCTCGCTGCCGGACGGCGTCCGGGCGAGCTGGTCCAGCAGGCCCTGCGCCACGTGCACCCGCCGCCGGGCGTCCGCCGTGCCGTCCGGGACGCGCACCGTCCGGTCCACGGTCACCAGCGACGAACCGCACAGCAGGAACACCTGCACCGGCACGCCCCCCTGCGCGGCCTGCGTCGACAGGTCCGCCTCGGACAGCGAACACGGCACCCGCGAGGGCGCGCCGCCGAAGTCCGTCGGTACCTCCGTGGTCCGGATCCCGCAGCCGGCGAGCAGCGCGGCGAGCACGGGGACGGCCAGCAGCCGCCGTACGGTCATCACGCCTCCCCCTCGCCCCGGCCGCCGCCGTCGCGGTCGCCTTCACCGGCGTCGGCGTCGGCGGCCGGTCCGGACTCGTCGGCCGGCTCCGTCAGCTTGGCGGCGTCCCGGGGCAGCCGCAGCGTGAACACCGCACCGCCCTCGGCCGAGTTGGCGGCGGTGATCCCGCCGCCGTGGATGTGCGCGTTCTCCAGGGCGATGGACAGGCCGAGGCCGCTGCCCTCGGAGCGTGGGCGGGAGGCGCTGGCCTTGTAGAAGCGGTCGAAGACGTGCGGCAGGACGTCCTCGGGGATGCCGGGCCCGTGGTCGCGGACGGCGATGACGATCTGCGAACCCTCCTCGCCGGCCACCCGCACCGAGACCCGCACCGGCGAGCCGCCGTGCTTGAGCGCGTTGCCGATCAGGTTGGCGAGGATCACGTCGAGGCGGCGCGGGTCGAGACGGGCGTGGATGCCGCGCTCGGCGTCCAGCTCCACCGCGTCCAGCCAGGCGCGGGCGTCGATACAGGCGGTGATCTGGTCGGCGAGGTCCACGTCGTCCAGGACCAGCCGGGCGGTGCCCGCGTCGAAGCGGGTGACCTCCATCAGGTTCTCGACCAGGTCGTTCAGTCGCCGTGTCTCGCTCACCACCAGCCGCACCGCGGGCTCGATCATCGGGTCCATGCTCCCGGCCTCCGAGTCCAGCTCCTCCTCCAGCACCTCCGTCACGGCGGTGATGGCGGTCAGCGGCGTGCGCAGCTCGTGGCTCATGTCCGCGACGAAGCGCCGGGACGCCTCGTCGCGGGCGGCCATGTCGGCGACCCGTTTCTCCAGCGCCTCGGCCGCGTTGTTGAACGTCCGGGAGAGATCGGCGAGTTCGTCGGTGCCGGACACCCGCAGCCGGGTGTCGAGCCTGCCCTCGCCGAGCCGCCGGGCGGCCACGCCCAGCCGGTGCACCGGCTTCAGCACGGTCGTCGCGGCGGCCTGCGCGAGCAGCGCCGAGCCGATCAGCGCGAGGCCCGTGGCGATGCCAAGCGACCAGGCGAGGGAGTTGAGGTCCTTCGCCTCGGGCTCCAGCGACTTGAGCATGTAACCGGTCGGGCCGCCGCCGATCACCTTCGTGCCGGCCACCAGGTACGGGGTGCCGTGCTCGGCGACCCGCTGCCAGTACAGGTGGTACGCGGACTTGTTGCCGTCGCCCACCGGCTGCCGCTTGTCCACGGCGGCCCGCAGCGACCGGGGGACGTCCTCCAGCGCGAACCCGCTGAGCCCGCCCGAGGTGCCGTACACCGTCCGGCCGGCTGCGTCCTGGCCGACCAGCAGCACGCTGAAGCGCTGGCTGCTGCCCGCCATCTGCCCCGCCGTACGCTGGAGTTCGTCCTGGGTGGGATGCACGGGCAGCGCGCTCGCCCGGTTCTGCATCTCCTGCTTGAAGTCCCGCAGCGCCGCGTCCTGGGCCCGGGTGAGCACGGCCTCCCGGTTGAGCCAGTAGGCGATGCCCGAGGCGGACACCGCGGCCGTCAGCGCGACCAGTCCGAACACCACCACCAGCCGCAGCCGCAGACTGGTGAAGCGCAGCCGTGACAGGACTCCCTTGCGACCCGCGGCCCAGCCGCGGAACCCCCCTTGCGCCTTGGTCACTGAGGAGCGTCCAGGCGGTAGCCGACACCACGGACGGTACGGATCAGCGTCGGCGACGACGGCACGTCCTCGACCTTGGCGCGCAGCCGCTGGACGCACGCGTCCACCAGCCGCGAGTCACCGAGGTAGTCGTGTTCCCAGACCAGCCGCAGCAACTGCTGCCGGGACAGCGCCTGACCGGGCCGCCGGCTCAGCTCCAGCAGCAGCCGCAGCTCGGTCGGGGTGAGCTGAAGGTCCTCGCCGTTCTTGGTCACGGTCATCGCCGAGCGGTCGATGACGAGGCTCCCGAACGTCGCCGAGTCGCTGGCCTCCCGCTCCCCGCGGCGCAGCACGGCGCGGATCCGGGCGTCCAGCACGCGGCCCTGCACCGGCTTGACGACATAGTCGTCGGCGCCCGACTCCAGCCCGACCACCACGTCGATGTCGTCGCTGCGCGCGGTCAGCAGAATGATCGGCAACTGGTCCGTGCGCCGGATGCGCCGGCACACCTCGAACCCGTCGATGCCGGGCAGCATCACATCCAGCACGATCAGGTCCGGTCGCTGTTCGCGCAGCAGTTTCAGACCGTCCTCGCCGGTGGCAGCGGTGGCCACCCGGTGTCCCTGGCGCGTCAGTGAGAGCTCCAGGGCCGTACGGATGGCGTCGTCGTCCTCGATCAGCAACAGGGAAGGCACGGGCCTCATTCTGGCCCATGGAGGGGGTGCCGGACGACCTGTGGGGCCCGTCGGCGCCCGGAAACCCCGATACCGTCACAGTCTGTGCATGCACGGTGACGCAACCGTGCCGGGCCCCTGTGACAGGTCTGTGACAGTCGGCGGACACGGCCATGAAGTGACCCGGGCAAGATTTTCGGCACAGGCAAGGAAGCAGGCCGAACACCGAAGTCCACGACAGGGGGCGCGAGATGAACACGCTGCACGGCATGAGCACCAGCGCGGTCGTCACGCGTCTGCACGACGTGAACCGGGGTTCTGAGAAGTCCGGTGCGGATGGGGGTCCCTCCCGCGCGAGCGTGTTCGAGCGTGGGGGAGGGCGGGGGTGCGCTCGCGGCACCGGGCGTCAGCACACCGCGTACATGTCGGTGGTTGACGCTCCTGCGGGGGGAAGCACGACGGGGGTCACGGGGGACCACGGGGGAGCCGCGTACAGGGAGGACTCGGGGGAGCGTCGTTCGCTGACGGAGACTGCGGATGCCGAAGCGGCGTTCACCGCCTACGTCCAGGAGCGCCGCGCCTCCCTGTACGCAACCGCCTACCACCTGACCGGCGACCGCTTCGAGGCCGAGGACCTGCTGCAGAGCGCGCTGTTCTCGACGTACCGGGCGTGGGACCGGATCAGTGACAAGGCGGCGGTCGGCGGATATCTGCGCCGCACCATGACCAATCTGCACATCAGCGCCTGGCGGCGCCGCAAGCTCAACGAGTACCCGACCGAGGAACTGCCGGAGACGCCCGGCGACACGGACGCGATGCGCGGCACCGAACTGCGCGCGGTCCTGTGGCAGGCGCTGGCCCGGCTGCCCGAACTCCAGCGCACCATGCTGGTCCTGCGCTACTACGAGGGCCGTACGGACCCGGAGATCGCGGACATCCTCGGCATCAGTGTCGGCACGGTCAAGTCCAGCATCTGGCGGTCGCTGCGCCGGCTGCGCGACGACGAGGTCCTCAGCGTCGGCCGTGACGAGGAGAACGCCTTCGGCGAGCTGGTCGCCTGAAGGCGGGGGGAACGGGGGAACACGGGGGCCCGTGAGTCCGGGGGGACCCGCGGGTAGCACGGGGGGAAGCGGGGGGAACAGCGGGACTGGAGGGCCGGGGGGTCCATCCAGTCCCGCTTCTCCTGTGTGTCACCGTGTACGGCCTGTGCCTCGTCTGTCTCTCCCGGGTACGACCTTCTCCCGGGTACGGCGGCCTCTTCGGTGCGTGGTGACTACGCCGGTGTCTGTGTCTGCGGCGCCAAGGGCGTGTGCTCCTGCGGCGGTGCGGCCTGCCGTACCCGGCGTACCGCGGCGGCGGCCAGTCGGCTCAGTGCCTCGTCCCGGTCGCAGGCGTGCGCGCCCAGCGACACCTGGCGGGCGACGATCGACCGCTCCGCGCGCATCAGCCGGACCCCGCGGCGCAGTAGGAACGGCACCGACTTACGGCCCTCCGTGAGGTCCCGCAGGAAGCGCCGCCTGAAGGTGGTGAGCGCACCGCGGCTCAGGCACAACGCGTCGGCCAGCAGGCCCAGTTCACGGCAGCGCGGCACGATCTCCGCCGCGAAGATGCCCTCCGCCACGAACAGCGGGGTACGCCCGATGTGCAGCGCCTCCTCGCCGGTGCGGGCGCTCTTCGCGATGTCGTACACCGGCACGGTCGTCGACCCCGTGGAGCACAGCCGGGCGATGGCGTCGACGGCGACGTCCGCGTCCCAGGACCGCGGGTGGTCCCAGTCGATGTCCGAACTCCCCGCCACCAGCGGCAGCGTGGGGTCGTCGCCCTCCTTGTAGAAGTCGTCGAGGCGCAGCACGGGCAGCCCGGAACGGGCGGCGACGAGGGACTTGCCGGAACCCGAGGGGCCGCACAGCAGCACCACACGGGCGGGGGACGGGGGATGAATGTTCACGGAACACCAGTTTGACGCATGATGCGGCCCTTGCCGACCCCGCGGGTCGGCTTTGGAACGCGTATCACGCCTCAACTACCCTTCGTGTCGACATGATTACCCGGCGCACCAGAAGGTGGCACCCACGATGGCCCGACACAGCTCCTCCCGGCACCGCACCGCGCAGCGCGTGCTGATCGCCCTTGCGACCGCCTCGGCGGCCCTGGGCGCGGGCGCCGCGACGGCGTCCGCGGCCGCCGGACCGGTCGCGGACGTGCCGCTCCGGCCGGCCTCGCCCGGCCACATCGACCCGCAGACGGGACTGGCGGCCCTCACCGAATCGGTCGGCTACGTCACCGGCCCGATCGCCGATCTCAAGCCCAACCCGCTGGCGGGCACCGGCGTCGACCCCCTCGACAACGGCGTCGGCACCCAGCTCGCCGACTTCAAGCCGGTGACCTCCAGGGCGCTGACCGCCCCGATCGCTCAGGCGGAGTCGCTGGGCAGCCTGCCGGTGGCCGGGCAACTCCTCGGAGCGCTGGGCCGCTGAGGCGCCCGCCGGGGCCACGGGGAACCGTGCGGCCGGCCGCGGACGACCTGCGGTCGGCGCACCACACAGCAGTTCCCCGCCGGAACCCCGTCAGTAAGAGGAACCGGCCGCGCCCAGCGCCCCCGTCGGGTGCCACACCGTCTTCGTCTCCAGGAACGCCGTCAGCCGCTCGATTCCGGGTGTCTCGAAGTAATCCACAGGCTGTGGACGAAGGACGCGCTTCAGATTGTCCGCCGCCGCGATCTCCAGTTCCTTCGCCAGCGCCTCGTCCGCGCCCGCGATGTCGATCGCGTTGACGTCCTGGTGCGCGGCCAGCGGCGCGGCGATCTCCGCCGTACGGCCGGAGAGCACGTTGACGACACCGCCGGGCACGTCCGAGGTGGCCAGCACCTCGGCGAGGGAGAGCGCCGGGAGGGGAGACCTCTCGGACGCCACCACCACGGCCGTGTTGCCGGTCGCGATCACCGGGGCGAGCACCGACACCAGGCCCAGGAAGGACGACTCCTGCGGGGCGACGACGGCGACCACGCCCGTCGGCTCGGGGGAGGACAGGTTGAAGAACGGACCCGCGACCGGGTTGCCGCCGCCCACCACCTGGGCGATCTTGTCGGTCCAGCCCGCGTACCAGACCCAGCGGTCGACGGCCGCGTCCACCACGGCGGTCGCCCTGGCCTTCGACAGGCTCTCGGCGTCGGCGACCTCGCGCACGAACTGCTCCCGCCGCCCCTCCAGCATCTCCGCTACGCGGTAGAGGACCTGGCCCCGGTTGTACGCCGTCGCGCCCGACCAGCCGCCGAACGCCTTGCGGGCGGCGACCACCGCGTCCCTGGCGTCCTTGCGGGAGGAAAGGGGCGCGTTCGCCAGCCACTTGCCCTTCGAGTCGGTCACCTCGTACACCCGGCCGCTCTCGGAACGCGGGAACTTGCCGCCCACGTACAGCTTGTAGGTCTTGAAGACACTGAGACGCCGCGCGGCGGAGCCGCCCACGGACACGTTGTCAGACATCGAGGTACGCCTCCAGGCCGTGGCGGCCGCCCTCGCGGCCGAACCCCGACTCCTTGTAGCCGCCGAACGGCGAGGTCGGGTCGAACTTGTTGAACGTGTTGGACCACACGACACCCGCCCGGAGCCGGTTCGCGACCGCCAGGATCCGCGAACCCTTCTCCGTCCAGATGCCCGCCGACAGGCCGTACGGCGTGTTGTTGGCCTTGGCGACGGCCTCGTCCGGGGTGCGGAAGGTGAGGACCGACAGCACCGGGCCGAAGATCTCCTCGCGGGCGATCGTGTGCGCCTGGGTGACGTTCGTGAACAGCGTCGGGGCGAACCAGTAGCCGGAGGAGGGGAGTTCGCAGGCCGGGGACCAGCGCTCGGCGCCCTCCGCCTCGCCCCGCTCGGCCAGCGCGGTGATCCGGGCCAGCTGCTCCGCGGAGTTGATCGCGCCGATGTCGGTGTTCTTGTCGAGCGGGTCGCCGAGCCGCAGCGTCGACAGACGGCGCTTGAGGGACTCCAGCAGCTCGTCGTGGATCGACTCCTGGACCAGCAGCCGGCTGCCCGCGCAGCAGACCTGGCCCTGGTTGAAGAAGATTCCGGTGACGATGCCCTCGACCGCCTGGTCGATGGGGGCGTCGTCGAAGACGATGTTCGCGCCCTTGCCGCCGAGTTCGAGGGTGAGCTTCTTGCGGGTGCCCGCGACCGTGCGGGCGATCTCCTTGCCGACGGACGTGGAACCGGTGAAGGCCACCTTGTCGACGCCCGGGTGTGCGACGAGGGCCGCGCCGGTGCGGCCGTCGCCGGTGACGATGTTCACGACGCCCGCGGGCAGGCCCGCCTGACGGCAGATGTCCGCGAAGAACAGCGCGGACAGCGGGGTCGTCTCGGCGGGCTTGAGGACCACCGTGTTGCCGGTGGCGAGCGCCGGGGCGATCTTCCACGCCAGCATCAGCAGCGGGAAGTTCCAGGGGATGACCTGGCCGGCCACGCCCAGCGGCCTCGGCGACGGGCCGAAACCGGCGTGGTCCAGCTTGTCCGCCCAGCCCGCGTAGTAGAAGAAGTGCGCGGCGACCAGGGGGAGGTCCGCGTCGCGCGTCTCCTTGATGGGCTTGCCGTTGTCCAGCGTCTCCAGGACCGCCAGCTCGCGGCTGCGTTCCTGGATGATGCGCGCGATACGGAAGAGGTACTTGGCGCGCTCGGCACCGGGCAGCGCCGACCACTTCTCGAACGCCTTGCGGGCGGCCCGCACCGCCCGGTCGACGTCCTCGGCGGTGGCCTGGGTGTACTCGCAGAGCACTTCCTCGGTGGCGGGGGAGACCGTCTTGGCGAGATCCCCGCCCGCGCTCTCGACGAACTCGCCGTCGATGAAGAGGCCGTACGACGGGGCGATGTCGACGATCGCGCGCGACTCGGGCGCGGGAGCGTACTCGAATGCCATGGGTCAGTCCACCGTTACGTAGTCGGGGCCGGAGTAGCGGCCGGTGGCCAGCTTCTGACGCTGCATCAGCAGGTCGTTCAGGAGCGAGGACGCGCCGAAGCGGAACCAGTGGTTGTCCAGCCAGTCGGCACCGGCGGTCTCGTTGACCAGGACGAGGAACTTGACCGCGTCCTTGCTGGTGCGGATGCCGCCGGCGGGTTTCACACCGACCTGGACGCCGGTCTGGGCCCGGAAGTCGCGCACCGCCTCCAGCATCAGCAGGGTGTTGGCCGGGGTCGCGTTCACCGCCACCTTGCCCGTCGACGTCTTGATGAAGTCGGCCCCGGCCAGCATGCCGAGCCAGCTCGCCCGCCGGATGTTGTCGTACGTCGACAGCTCGCCCGTCTCGAAGATGACCTTCAGCCGGGCGGACGTCCCGCAGGCCGCCTTCACCGCGACGATCTCGTCGTACACCTTCAGATACTTCCCGGCGAGGAACGCTCCCCGGTCGATGACCATGTCGATCTCGTCGGCGCCCGCGGTGACGGCCTCGCGCACGTCGGCCAGCTTGACGTCGAGCGCGGCGCGGCCGGCCGGGAAGGCGGTGGCGACCGAGGCGACCTTGACGCCGGAGCCGGCGACGGCCTCCTTCGCGACGGCCACCATGTCGGGGTAGACGCAGACGGCCGCGGTCGTCGGGGTCGTACGGTCCGTCGGGTCCGGGTGGACCGCCTTGGCGCCGAGCGCCCGGACCTTGCCCGGGGTGTCCGCGCCTTCCAGCGTCGTCAGGTCGACCATCGAGATGGCGAGGTCGATGGCGTACGCCTTCGCGGTGGTCTTGATGGAACGGGTGCCGAGCGAGGCGGCGCGTGCCTCCAGGCCGACCGCGTCGACGCCGGGCAGCCCGTGCAGGAAGCGGCGCAGCGTGCTGTCGGACGCGGTCACGTCGGCGAGAGCCTGCGCTGTGGGAGCAGAGGTGGGCATGGTCACCAGACGAGCATATCTACGCGCGTAGCGGCTGTACAGCCCCCGGACCGGCCCCGAACCCGGGCCGCGACCCCGCCCGCCGCCCCGGTACCGCGGATGAACGCCACCGACGGCGTCGGGCAGAATCGGGACCATGACGACCCCGGACCACCAGCCATCCGAGCCGCAGCCGCCGGTGCCCACCGCCAAGGACCGGGTGCACCGGTCGTCCGCGGCGATCGCCGGCGGGGTGGTGATGCTCGCCATCGTCCTGTGGCTCGGCATCGACGCGCTGTTCAACGGGCACGGCCGGACCCCCTGGCTGGCCCTCGCCACGATGATCCTCGTGGTGCCGCTGGTGGTCGCCTTCACCCTGCGCCCGGCCGTGTTCGTGGGCGAGGACCGGCTGCGGGTGCGCAACCCGTTCCGGATGATCACCCTGCCCTGGGGGGAGATCGCCGCCCTGCGCTCCGGCTACTCGAACGAGGTCGTCGCGAAGTCCGGCGCCAAGTACCAGCTGTGGGCCGTCCCGGTCTCGCTGCGGGCCCGCAAGAGGGCCGCCCGGCGGCAGGCCCGGTCCGAGGCCGCGACGCGCGACGGCGGCGGTGGCCGGTCCGGCGGGCCGAGCACGGGGGCCTCCGTTGTGGGGCGGGCTGAGGGTGATCAGGTTGTGGAGGATCTGCGGGAGGTGCTGGAGCGCCGGGGGAGTGAGGCGGGTGCTCAGGGTGAGGTCGTGGTGCGGTGGGCGTATGAGGTTGTGGTGCCGGCGGTGGCCGGTGCGGTGTTGCTGGTGATCCTGCTCGCGGTGGGCTGACCGGAGCGGGCGGCGCGCTCTGCCGTCGGTTGTCTGCGGCGGCGTCGTGGCTGGTCGCGCAGTTCCCCGCGCCCCTTCGGGGCGCTGTCGAACCGCTAGGGACTTCGCCGGGTCTGCTCAGGCTGTGATGCCGGCCACCCGCGGGGGTGGCCGGCACCGGTGTTCTCAGAGGTCAGCGCACGTCGACGAAGTCGCCCTTGGAGACGGCGGCCGCGGTGTCGGCGGTGCCGGCGTAGGACCAGCGGTAGTCGCCGTCGGCGAATGCGCGGACGGTGGCGGACACGGTGCCGTCGGCGGCGGTGTCGACGGTCTTGAGGGTGGTGTACGTGGCGCAGCCCTTGAGACGGAACTGCAGCTGCACGGGCCGGCCGGCCGTCGTGGCGCCGTACGTGCCGGTCGCCCAGTCCGCGTTCTGCACGCCGCCGGTGACCGTCAGGGTCCTGCCCCACTTCACCCGGTCCGGGGCGGCGACGCCGACGTGGGTGTCGCGCCGCAGGTCGAAGCCGGCGGCCTTCTCCAGGAATTCGGCGTCGCCGTCGGCGGCGATCGCGTAGGCGCTGACGCTCCAGGCGCCCGCCAGGGAGCCGTCGGCCGGCGCGCTGCCCGGGGTGAGGGTGAAGGTGAGGGTGCAGGTGCTGGTCGCGGCGGTGGTCGGACCGCAGGCCGCGGTCGCCGGAACGGTGCTGTCCTGGCTGGTGTACGAGCCGTGGTAGAGCGTGGCGTTGATCTGCTCGAAGCCGGACGGGTCGGTCGCGGTGACCTCCACCGTGACGGTTCTCGCGCTCGTGCCGAGGACGACGGGGTCACCGCTGTTGACGACGACGCCGGTGATGTCGGTGTCGCCGAACGTCTCGTCCGCGTGCGCGGCCGGAACGGCGAGGGCGGACAGGGCCACGACGCCACAGGCGGCGAGGGCGGCAGAGTAAATGCGCATGCGAATTCCTCAAGTTGTACGCCAAGGTCCGCCAATTCCCGGTCGGCGGGCCTGAATTGATGCCTGCAGCGTACTCACCTTGTGGAGATTTAGGAACGTTCTTGGCGGCGGCGTGAAGGGCGTCGCCGTTTTTCCGTCGGAGAAGTGCGGGCGAATATCGGGTGCGCCGATTCCATGGAAAACCGAAGGGGAAATTCAACTGGAATTTCAGCGGACCTGGTGACCACCTACGCGTACCCGCGGCCCGGCCACCGCCGTGGCGGAGCCGTCGCCCACGCCTCACGGTCGCTGTACGGCGGCCATGTGAACGAGGGGCAACTTTCCGATGAAGCATGCCGGGTACAGTAAAGACAGGGCAATCGTTGTCAATCGCGTCTCACTACTCTGCGGATGCCGCACAAATGACGATCCGTCGTCGAACCGTGCGGCCTTCCTGACGTCGGGAACCGCAGGGGTGGGGATGGATGGCGGCAAGACAGGGGGGCGCGGCCGTACCCGGCACGCGCTGTCAGATAGACATATCCGCAGACGGAAGTTACCTGTGGCGGCTCACCGCCACGAACGGGCGGGTGATCGCCGTGGCGGCCCTGACGTACCGCAGTTACGAGGAATGCCGGGCGGCGTTCGAGCAGATGTGCGCCCAAGTGGCGGGCTTAGCCGGGGGTGTGCACCACACCTCTGAGGGGAACGGCTGGGTCTGGCGGCTGCGGGACCCGGCCGGCGGCGCCCTGGCCGTGTCGTCGCGCGCCTATGAGCGGCACTCGACCTGCCAAGCCGCCTACGAACGATTCCGGGCGCTCCTGGCCGAACTGGGCTCGGCCGGGGTGATCGCGTGGGACGACATGCACTGACCTGACCAGCCGTCGGCTGCGCAGTTCACCAGCACGGGAAGGGGTCCGGGCCGCCGCACCGGCGGGCCCGGACCCCTTCGTTTCTTCACATCGCCGCGTTCACGTCAAACCCGGAAGTTGCCTGTTGGGGGTGTCTCGTTCACCTTTGTGTGCGCAGCAGTCCACTGGGCCTCAGGAGCGTCGGCACATGTGACGACGCGACTGTATGAGCGACCTGTGGCCCCGGCGGAGGATCCTCCGAGACGCCTGTACGCCGATCCCGGCGTGGCCGACCGCTTGTTCCGGGGCGTGCTGCGCGGGGGCGGCACCCTGGTGCTCGCCATCATGCTGCTCGTCGGCGGCTTTCTGACGTACCGGGCCTGGCAGGCGCTGTCGGTCGCGAAGTGGGGCTTCATCACCACCGAGAGCTGGGAGCCCGAAGGCGGCAACTTCGGTATCGCCGCCGTCCTCGTGGGCACGATCCTCGTCGCGCTCGTCGCCATCGTGTTCGCGGTGCCGATGGCGCTCGGCACCGCGCTCTACATCTCCGAGTACGCCCCGCCGAGAATCCGGCAGACCCTCATCAGCATCGTGGACCTGATGGCCGCCGTGCCCTCGGTGGTCTACGGACTGTGGGGTCTGTTCTTCTTCCAGGGCCACGTGGTCAGCCTGTCGCGCTGGCTCGCCACGTACTTCGGCTGGATCCCGGTCTTCGAGGTCGACGGCGCCGATCCGCGGGACCCGCTCGCCACCGCCACCGTCTACACCTCCTCCACCTTCATCGCCGGCATGGTCGTGTCCCTGATGGTCGCGCCGATCATCTGCTCGGTGATGCGGGAGGTGTTCTCGCAGGCCCCGGTCGGCGAGCGGGAGGGCGCGTACGCGCTCGGCGCGAACCGCTGGGGCATGATCCGCAGCGTCGTGCTGCCCTTCGGCAAGGGCGGCATGATCGGCGGCACCATGCTGGGCCTGGGCCGGGCGCTCGGCGAGACCATCGCCGTGTACCTGATCATCTCGCCGGTGTTCAAGATCCAGCCGCACATCCTGCAGAACGGCACCAGCTCCGTCTCCTCGTTGATCGCCCTGCGCTACGGCGAGGCCAGTCCCATCGGCATGTCGGCGCTGATGGCCGCGGGCCTCGCGCTCTTCCTGCTGACCCTCGTCGTCAACTTCGTCGCGTCGTCGATCGTCGCCCGCAGCCGTTCCGGCGCGACGAGCGACTCTTGAGGAGACCGAGCCCGATGACCGTCACCACCGCACAGAGCCCGCCCGGCGACCAGGGGCCGCAGCCGAACCCGGCGGAACCGCCCGAGCCGCCGGTGGCGGGCACCACCCTGCCCGCGCGCCGCAGGACGCTCACCGAGTCACGCCGCAACCTGGCCACGCTGCGCGCCACCGACGTGTACGCCATGCTCGGTGCCGGCGCCGCGTCCCTCTGCGTCACCTGGCTGATGTTCGACCGGCTGCTGCCCTTCAACGGCGCCCTGGGCTTCGTCGTCGTCGCCTACCTGCTCTTCCTCGGCCTGTACGCGCTGCTGGTCTCCTTCGACGAGGACGGGCCCGCGGTGCGCGACCGGGTGGCCGCAGCCGTCGTCCAGAGCCTCGGCGTGGTGATGCTGGCCGTGCTGGCGTTCGTGGTCGTCTACACCCTCTACGAAGGCCGCGAGGCGCTGCCGCACCTGAACTTCTACACCGAGTCGATGGCCGACGCGGGCCCGATCGAGCCGCTCGACGTCGGCGGCGTCCTGCACGCGATCGTCGGCACCCTGTGGCAGATCTCCATCGCCCTGCTGATCTGCATCCCGGCCGGGCTGGTGTGCGCGGTCTTCCTGA
This sequence comes from Streptomyces sp. NPDC004629, assembly GCF_042873595.1. Lineage (NCBI taxonomy): Bacteria > Bacillati > Actinomycetota > Actinomycetes > Kitasatosporales > Streptomycetaceae > Streptomyces > Streptomyces sp. NPDC004629. Next base: position 274,383 of record NZ_JBIALO010000001.1, read on the forward strand.
ACGAGGTACCGGGGGCGTTCAGCCGGTTCGTCCGCACCATGGTCGAGGCGATGACGGCTCTGCCGTCCATCGTCGCCGGCCTGTTCATCTACGCGACCTTCATCCTGGCGCTGGGCTTCGACCGCTCCGGCCTCGCCGCCGCGCTGGCGATCTCCGTGATGATGCTGCCGATCATCATCCGCGCGGCGGACGTGGTGATCCGGCTGGTCCCGGGGACGCTGCGCGAGGCGTCGTACGCCCTCGGCACCTCGCGGTGGCGCACGGTGTGGCACGTCGTGCTGCCCACCTCGCGGTCCGGACTGACGACGGCGATCATCCTGGGCACGGCCCGCGGGGTGGGGGAGACCTCGCCGGTCCTGCTGACCGCCGGCTACACCGCGGAGCTGAACACCAATCCGTTCCACGACCCGATGGTGTCGCTGCCGCTGGCGGCCTTCGAACTCGTCAAGTCCCCCGAGCCCACCTACATCGCCCGCGGCTTCGGCACCGCGGCGGTGCTTCTCGTGCTGGTGCTGATCCTGTTCGTCCTGGCCCGCATCCTCGGCGGGCGCGGACCGGGCCGGCTGACCCGCCGTCAGGAACACCGCCGGGTCAGGGCCTCCCGACGTGACGCGAAGCGTTTCGCGGCGCACGCCCCCGCAGACCGGCCGTCAGACAGTCCCGCACCGACGAGGAGCACCCCGTGATACCCGCACTTGTCCGTCGTCGTCCGCGCGCTACGCGCGTGTACCAGGCGCTGGCGCTGCTCGTCGCCGCGGTCTGCGCGCTGATCGCCGTCCATCCGCCGAACGCCTTCGCGGACACCTACACCAAGATCAGCGGCTCCGGTTCGACCTGGAGCTCCAACGCGATCGAACAGTGGCGCCGCAACGTCCGCCAGCAGGGCATGACGGTGAACTACTCGGCGGTCGGCTCGTCGGTCGGCCGCCAGCAGTTCAAGAACGGCACCTCCGACTTCGGTGTGTCCGAGATCCCCTACGGGCTCAACGACCTCGGCCAGTCGGACCCGCCGCCGACGCGCAAGTACGCCTACATGCCGATCGTGGCCGGTGGTACGTCGTTCATGTACAACCTGAAGATCGGCGGCCGGCAGGTCACCAACCTCCGGCTGTCAGGTGAGGTCCTGACCAAGATCTTCACCGGCAGGCTGACGATGTGGAACGCGCCGGAGATCAAGGCGGACAACCCCCGGCTGAACCTGCCGGCCCGCCGGATCGTCCCGGTGGTCCGCTCCGACGGCTCCGGTACGACCGCGCAGTTCACGCTGTGGATGTCCAAGGAGTACGGCTCCCTGTGGAACGACTACTGCCGCCGGGCGGGCAAGTCGACGCCGTGCGGTCTGACCTCGTACTTCCCGGTGATCCCCGGGTCCGGCTTCGTCGCCCAGTCCCAGTCGCTCGGCGTCGCGGGCTATGTCAAGCAGTCCCAGGCCGAGGGCGCCATCACCTATGTCGAGTACTCGTACGCCAGGAACGCGGGATTCCCGGTGTCCAAGGTCCTCAACCACTCCGGCTACTACGTCGAACCGACCGCTTCCAGCGTGGCGGTCGCCCTGACCAAGGCCGAGATCAACAATGACCCGCGCTCCGCGAACTACCTGACCCAGAAGCTGGACAACGTCTACACCTTCGGGGACAAGCGCACCTACCCGCTCTCCAGCTACAGCTACATGATCATCCCGACCAAGGAGGAGAGCGGCTTCACCAAGGCCAAGGGGAGGACCCTCAGCGCCTTCAACAACTACTTCCTCTGCGACGGCCAGCAACAGGCCGACCGGCTCGGTTACTCGCCGCTGCCGAAGAACCTGGTGGAAGCAGCCATGGACCAGACGCGGAAGATCCCGGGTGCCGTGAGTGACAGCATCGACATCAACAAGTGCAACAACCCGACGTTCTCCGGCGGCAAGAACCTCCTGATCCAGAACGCCCCCTATCCGCAGGCGTGCGACAAGAAGGGCTCGGACCAGTGCGCCACCGGTACCGGTGGCGCCAAGACCCCCACGCCGGTCAGCAACGGTGGTTCCGGCGGTTCCGGTTCGGGCGGTTCCGGCTCCGGCGGCGCCGGCTCCACGGGCGGCTCGGGAGGGACCGGCGGCTCGGGCTCCACGGGCTCGGCAGGCTCGACGGGCGGCTCCTCCGGCGGTGGTACGGCGGGCAGCACCGGTGGCACGGGCGGGACGACCGGCGGGTCCGTCGTCGACCCCGACACGGGTGAGGTCCTCGGCGGCGGCCAGTCCACCGGCGACTCCTCCGTCGCCGCCAGCCCGGTCTCCCTGGGCGCGGACGACGCCCTCGGACTGCGGACGGCGCTGATGGCGCTGTCGGCCGCGCTGCTCGTCGGCGTGGTCGTCGGGCCACCGGCCGTCGCGCGGGTGATGGCCAACCGGGCGCGCCGCAAGGGCGGTGCGGCATGACGAAGCCGCTGACGGGGCGGCCCCGGCCGCGCATCCTGGTCGCCGTGGGCTGCCTGCTGGCCGGGCTCCTGGTGGCACTGCTGCCGGTGCCGCCGGCGACGACGCCCGCCGCGGCGGCGGCCGGCGAGGACTCCGCCGTGACGAAGTCGGGGACGAAGGGCAGGCACGACGACTTCTCCGATCTGAAGGTGACCGTTCACCAGACGAAGAACCTGCACTCCCAGAGCGTGCGGGTGAGCTGGGAGGGCGGGGCTCCTACGGAGACGGAGGGTTCGTTCAACCGCAACTACCTGCAGATCATGCAGTGCTGGGGTGACGATCCGTCCGGTCCCGACCGGGAGCAGTGCGTCTTCGGTGCCGGCACTACGGTGGGGGCAGGGAACGGCCGGATCGTGCGCTACGGGACCGGGACGGCCTCGGGTAGCGAGGACGACCCCGAGGAGGACGAGAAGTACACGGGCTCGTTCCCCTTCGTCCCCTTCCGCCCGGCCAACGGCGAGCCGCCCACCACGTCGTCCCACGACTACACCTACTTCGGCCTGCTGGACAGCAACGAGCAGAAGGCCGTACGGACCTTCGCCAACGGCACCGGCGAGACGGAGTTCGAGGTGCAGGACGGGGTGCAGGCGGACTACCTCGGCTGTGGTGTGAACAAAGCGGCCTCCGGCAGTACTGCCGCTCCGCGCCCTTGCTGGCTGGTGGTCGTGCCGCGGGGCACCCACGAGCCGAGCGGCAATGCGGTCACCGGCAGTGACAAGCTCGTCTCCTCGCCGCTGTCCGCGACGAACTGGGCCCAGCGGATCGTCTTCCGCCTGGACTTCCAGCCGGTCGACCAGTTCTGCCCGGAGGGCCAGCCCGAGCGGGCCGTACCCGGCTCCGAACTCGCGGACGACGCCGTCTCGTCGTGGGCTCCCAAGCTGTGTACGTCCACGGGGAACACGTTCACCTTCAACCGAGGGCCCGAGGCTGCCGCCAGGGACGAGGTGCTGGGCGGGAGCGAGGAGACGCCCGCGATGGGCGTCACCGTCGATCCGGTGGCTCAGCCGGGGGAGGGGCCGCGCGTCGTGCACGCGCCGATCGCGGTGTCCGGGCTCGCGATCGGGTTCTTCATCGAAGGCACGAACGGTGTGCTGCAGGACATGAAACTGACGCCGCGGCTCGTGGCCAAGATGCTCACTCATTCATATGTGCACGATATTCCCTGGACGAATGTCTGCAACCCGCCCACCTGTGAATCGGCCGAGGCGGACCACCTCAAGGGAAACCCGCTGTATTTCACCCAGGACAAAGAATTCCTGGACCTCAATCCGGAATTCGCCGACCTGGACCCCCAGGCCGACCCCATGAGCCTCATGGTGCCGCAGGGGGATTCCGACACCACGCGGTTGCTCTGGAACTGGATCCAGTCGGACAAGGCGGCGCGGGACTTCCTCTCCGGGAAGCCGGATGAACAGGGAATGCGGATCAACCCGTACTTCCAGGAGCTGAACCTGGCGGACGAGACCGGTCTGACCAACTTTCCCAAGTCCGACCCCACGGTGAAGCCGGCCATCAACGACTATCCGCCGCTCGGGTCGGCCAGCTACACGATATTGGACCTGGACCCGTACACGGTCGACCTGCACGACGGCGCCGTGAAGACCCGCCGCGGCAACAACGGCCGCACCACCGTGTGGCAGCAGCCGAACGACCAGGTGCCGGCCAAGGTCGTCAACGTGGCTCCCCCGCCGGGCCGTCGTGTGGTGATGGCGGTCGTCGACGCCGCGTCGGCGGCACGGTACGGGTTGCAGACCGCGGCCCTGCGCAACGCGGACGGCACCTTCGTGCAGCCCTCGGCCGGCACGTTGCAGGCGGCCGTCGGCGCCATGCGGCCGTCGCCGGACAACTCCGGTGTGCTCAAGCCGGATCCGGCGCGGGCCAAGGGCCAGGCGTATCCGCTGACCGCCGTGACCTACGCCGCGGCCTCGGTGGACCAGGGCGCCAAGGACCGCAAGGCGTACGCCGACTTCATCAGGTACGCGGCGGGACCGGGCCAGACCCAGGGCCGGGCGGCCGGCGAACTTCCCCCCGGCTACGCACCGTTGCCGGCCAAGCTGCGCAAGCAGGCCGAGGCCGCCGCCGTCGACCTGGAGCACGGTGACCCCGGGAGCGGTACCTCACCGGACGATCCGAACGCGAACGGCTCAGGGGGACTCACCGGCGGAGCGGGCAGCGGAGGGGCCGACTCCGGCGTGGCCGGCGGAGGCGGGTCCGGCGCGGGCGGGTCCGGGTCCGGCGACACCGGCGGGCCGACGTCCGAGGCATCCGTCGCGAACGGCTCGGCGCCCCCTTCGTCAGGGCCGCAACAGAATATCGGCCAAGCCAAACCGGGAATAACACCTGGCGACATCCTCGGTGTTATCCGCTGGGTTCTTCTGGCCGTCCTCTTTGTGGGCGGAGTATCAGGCCTTGCAGGCCCTGTGATGCTTCGCTATGCGCAACGGCGGACTCCCTAGGAGACACCTAGGAAGCCTTCCCGTAACCTTTCCCTCGTTGGGAATTTGTTGGTCACAGCGCGAAATTCTGGAAATGTATGCGGTGGCCGGCCGACGGGTCGGCAGCACGAAAATCCGGATTCAGCTTGAACGTCCAGTCTTCGGAAATCCAGAAACCAAGGGGTTCAGAAGTGAACGTCAAGTCTTACGCCAAGGTCGGTGCCGCCGTCGGTACCGCGGTCCTCGGTCTCGGCATCCTCGCCGCCCCGGCTTCGGCGGACCCGTCCTCGTCGACCGACTACCGCACCCTGGCCGCGGTCGGCTCGGACACCACGCAGTACGTCGTGAACGGCCTCGCCAACGGCACCGCTGTCGTGGACTCCACCGGCGCCAAGATCATCGCGTCCTGGGACGCCGTCACGCCGACCGGTGGCACCGACCCGTACAAGACCAAGGCGGCGGCGGAGTGCCAGTACACCCGCGCCCAGACCAACGGCTCCAGCAACGGCATCGCCCGGCTGTCCGAGGACATCACCAACGGCGGCGCCACCTGCATCGACATCGCCCGCTCCTCGCGCGGTCCGAAGGCCAGCGTGCCCGGCACCGACCTCACCTACGTCCCGTTCGCCCGTGACGCGGTCACCTACGCCACGGACCTCGGCAGCACCGTGCCGTCCGACCTGACGGTGGCGCAGCTGAAGAGCATCTACACGAACTGCACCTACACGGACGCGACGGGCGTGCACACGGTGGCGCCGCTGCTGCCGCAGGCCGGCTCGGGCACCCGCCAGTACTGGCTGGACTCCATCGGTGTCACCACTCCGGGTGCGTGCGTCAACGGCTCCGTCCAGGAGCACGACGGCACCGCGATCACCGCCGCCAACCAGCTCATGCCGTACTCGGTCGCGCAGTGGATCGCCCAGGGCAAGGGCCTGTCGGACGTCCCGAACCGTCGTGGTGAGTCGCGTCTGCGGAACATCGCGGGCCAGTCCCCCACCACCGGCTCGGGCTCCTCGATCGCGCTCAACACGAGCTTCATCTTCTCCCGCGACGTCTACAACGTCGTCCAGACGTCCCGGCTGACCGAGACCGCGATCTCCAGCGCGCTCTCGAAGATCTGCGCCGCGGGCACCGTCATCCAGAACTACGGCTTCGGCACCATCTCCAACTGCAACGCGCGCACCGTCACGGGTGGCCTGAACTCGTGATCGTCGTCTGAACCTCGCGTGACGGCCGGGCACCCTCCAGGTGCCCGGCCCCACGTGCTGTCCCGGTATCCATCAACCGACCGTCCCCCGGGGGGCCATCGCAATGACCTTGCTCCACCCGTTCCGAAGAGCGGCGGCCATCGCGGCCGCCTGTGCCGTGCTCGCCCTGGGCGTTGTGGCCCTGGTGGCGTCCCAGTCCCAGCCCGCCCGGGCGGCGTCCGTCGGCGAGTTCACCATGACGCCCGGCAGCGGCCGATTGAGCGATGCTCAAGGCGTCGGCGGATCCATCGAGATCCCCGGTGCGTGCCCCGACTTCACGCTCGAAGACCTCAACTTCACCAGCTACCTGAGCCTCTACGTGGTGAAGGCGGACGGCAGTGAGGCGACGGCGCTGAGGGGGATCAGCAACCAGGCCCCCTACGACGGGGCGACCTCCGGCGTTTCGCTGGCCGCAGCGGACAACCCCGGGATCGTCGTCAACAGCCTGTCGAGCATCATCACGGGCGACGGCACGTACGAACTGCGCGTACGGTGCGTCGACAACTACGACCAGTCGCCTCCGACGGACGCGTGGGTGCCCGGCGACCCCTACTGGTCCCAGAAGATCACCGTGACCGGCGACGACTGGGTGGTCGGCGAAGGGGCGAAGGCCACCAGCGTCGCGCTGATCAGTGATCCCGTCACCGCCGAGCCCAAGGAGGAGGTGACGTTCACCGCGACGGTCACGCCGACGGACGCGCCCGGCACCGTGACCTTCCTGGAAGGCGAAAAGTCGCTGGGCGAGGCCGCGGTCGCGGGCGGGAAGGCCGAGTTCAAGACGGAGGACCTGGCCGGAGGGGTGCACAACGTCGTCGCCCGGTTCACGCCGACGGATGCCACCAAGTTCGGGGCCTCCGAATCCACGCCCGCACGGGTGGACGTGCAGTCGGCGAGGGTCGAGATGCTGGACGCCGCATCAGGCGAACGGCTCACGAACAACCCCGAACTGAAGCGCGGCCAGACGGTGAAGCTCATCGTCCGCAGGTGCCAGCCGAGCACCACCTTCGCTATGTCCATGCAGAGGAACGACGCCGAGTTCCCCAGCGCGAAGTCCGACGCGAACGGCGAAGTGACCTGGGCGGAACTCACCGTCCCGGACGACGCGGTCGAAGGCCAAAGCGGGTGGGATCTGACCCCGAGCTGCAGCAGCGACGGGTCGGGCAGCGACGTGGACGCCGTAGCGTTCACCGTGCCCGCCCCCTCCGACGAGTCCCCGAGTGGTGACCCGTCGGGCGAGCCCACCGACGAGCCGTCGGACGAGCCCACCGACGAGCCGACCGACGAGCCCACGGGTGACACGGGCGGCACGACCGGCGGAGAAAGCACCACCGGCGGCGGTGACTCCACCTCAGGCGGCGTCTCAACCTCAGGCGGCACCTCGCCCTCCGGCGGCCTCGCCTCCACCGGTAGCCAGATCGCGCTGTTCTCCGGCATCGGCGCCGTCGTCCTCACCGCGGCCGGCATCGCCTTCGTACGGTACGGCCGTCGCAACGGTCTGCTGACCTTCGGCGAGCCCCGCGCGTAACGGCAGTCGGAAGCACGGGCGGCGGGCCCCACCCCGCCGCCCGCGCCGCCATTTCTCCCCTCGACACCTCTTCACAGGAGCGCTTCCCGTGACCGTGCTGTCCCCGCCCCCGCCGGCCGAGGCGCCGCCGGCGCCGGCGCCTTCACCCGAGCCCGAGACCGGATCCGGGCCGCCGCGGGCAGAGCGCGCCGGCTTCGCGTTCGCCGGGGCCGCGCTGTGCGTGCTCGCCGCCCTGCTGCTCGGCTTCGCCGCCAACCTCACCATCGCGGGGCACCTCCAGCACGCCCGCGACCAGCAGACCGCATACGACGAGTTCCGCCGCCAACTCGCCCTCGGCGTCGCACCGGTGGGGCAGCAGACGTACGACGGGAAGATGCTGACGCCCGGCGCCCCCGTCGCACTGCTGCGCATCCCGGCCCTGGGTCTGAAGGAGGTGGTCGCCGAGGGCACCACCTCGGGCGTGCTGATGTCCGGACCCGGCCACCGCCGGGACACCCCGCTGCCCGGACAGGCCGGCACCAGCGTGATCATGGGCCGCCAGTGGGGGTACGGCAGCACGTTCAACGACCTGCACCGACTGCCCGCGGGCAGCGAGATCGAGGTGACGACGGGCCAGGGCAAGGCCACCTACCGGGTCACGGGCATCCGCCGGGAGGGCGACCCGCTGCCGCCGGCCCTCAAGCAGGACGAGGGCCGGCTCACGCTCATCACCGCCGAGGGCAGGCCGTACACCCCGTCCGGCACGATCCGCGTCGACGCGACCCTGACGGGCGACGCGCAGCCCAGCCCGCCGCGCCCGCTCGCCCCCGGCTGGATCGACGACTCCGAGCAGGCCCTCGGCATCGAGGACGCCGCCTGGTTGCCGGTCTTCCTCTGGTCCCAGGGGCTGCTCCTGGCCGCCCTGCTCACCATGGCCGCCCACCGCGCGTGGGGCCGCTGGCAGACCTGGATCGTCGGCGTGCCCGTCCTGGCCGCGTTCGGTCTCGCCGTCTCCGGCGCCGCCACCCGTCTGCTGCCCAACCTGCTCTGAACGACGAGGAGTTCAACCATCATGTCCGACACCACCGACACCACCGACACGACCGACACCCTCGTCGACGAGATCCTCGACCCGACGAAGCGGATGACGGCCGTCAAGGCACCCCGGCGCGGCGCGGCCACCGCGCAGAGCGACCCGGCCACCCTGGAGGCCGACGCCATCTCCGCCTGGTTCGGCAACCACAAGGTGCTGGAGCAGGTCTCGCTCACCATGCCCGCCCGCAAGGTCACCGCGCTCATCGGCCCGTCAGGCTGCGGCAAGTCCACGTTCCTGCGGATCCTCAACCGCATGCACGAACTGGTCGGCTCGGCCTCCCTCTCGGGCCGGGTGCTCCTCGACGGTGACGACATCTACGACCGGGGGCGCCGCATCACCCACGCCCGCCGTCAGATCGGCATGGTCTTCCAGAAGCCCAACCCCTTCCCGGCCATGTCGATCTACGACAACGTCACCGCGGGCCTGAAGCTGGCCGGCGTCAAGGCGGGCCGCGAGGACAAGGACCGGCTCGTCGAGGAGTGCCTGACCAAGGCCGGCCTGTGGAAGGAGGTCCGCGACCGGCTCCGCCAGCCCGGCGGCGCCCTCTCCGGCGGCCAGCAGCAGCGCCTGTGCATCGCGCGCTCGCTGGCGGTCCGCCCCCGCGTCCTGCTGATGGACGAGCCGTGCTCCGCCCTGGACCCCACCTCGACGCGGCGCATCGAGGAGACGATCCACGAACTGTCCGACGAGGTCACCATCGTGATCGTCACCCACAACATGCAGCAGGCGGCCCGCGTCTCCGACCAGTGCGCCTTCTTCCTCGCCGAACAGGGCACCCCCGGCCTGATCGTCGAACACGGCACCACGGACGCCATGTTCAACAGCCCCCAGGACCCACGCACCACGGACTACGTCAACGGCCGCTTCGGGTGAGGCGGAGGCGGTCGCAGCATGAAGGAGTTCCGACATGGAGGTCACCGTCACGCCCGCTCGGGTGCCGTCCCCGGCGCGGCGTCCTCCGGGGGCCACGTGACCCGTAGGGAGCGACCCGGTCGTGCGGCGGCCCGTACCGGCGCTGTACGCGGGGCCGTCGCCGTGGCCGTGGTCGCGTCCTTCGCCCTGGCGGGGTGCGCCGTCTCCGGTGCCGGGGACAGGCCGCCGGCGGGGCCGCCCGCGAGCGCCCCGGCCACCGCCGCGGTCGCCGATCGGCTGCCCACGGCAGCGGCCGAGCCGCCGCCTTCCGGCACGCCGGCCACTCCGGAAGCCGCGCCCACGGCGGCCACCAGCCGTCCCGCGCCGCCTCCCGAGCCGTCCCCGAGCAGGCCCACCGCGGCTTCGAGGACCGCGCTGCCGGACCTGTCCGACACGGCGCCCGCGTCCCCCACCGCGCGCCCCGGCGGCACCCCTGCCCCGCCGTCACCGAAACCCTCGTCCGACGCCGGCACCCTCGGCGAGCGCAGCCAGGACGGCTCGACCACGCTGCGGATCGGCTCCTGGTCCGCCGAGGTCGTGCGGGGCGGCCAGGGCGCCGTGGACGCCTGCCGGGACGCCGTGCAGTGGACGGGGCCCGAACTCGGGACCGAGGACGGCTACGCGCTGCGTACCACCGTCATCGTGGGCCACGACTACTGCGGCTTCTCGCGGTTCGCCAAGCTGCCGGTGGGCACGACGGTCACGGCCACCACACCGCGCGGCACCTTCACGTACCGCGTGTACGCCACCTACGTCTCGCCCGGCCGCGGCACCCCCGCCCACGGCCTCTACTGGGGCGACCTCACGCTCCAGTCCTGCGTGGGCGAGAACACGGGCTTCAGCTATCTCGTGCGGGTCGAGCCGTAGCCGCCTCCCCGGTTGTTCATCTCCCCTTGGTCCTCAGGAACGGGCCAGGCGTCCCGCCGCGGGTGCTCGCTGCCTAGCATCGTGCGCGAGGAAGCCGGCCGACACCCACGCCCCGAGCGCCCCGAAGTCAGGAGTGACCCCATGTGCTTCCGGGGCGAGGGCCGACCCGTCGGCGGCAGGCTGACCGGCGGCGTCCCGTGCGCGGGCAAGCCGGACCCGCCGGCAGACCCGGGACGAGGGACCCGGCTCCCCGTGCATCAGGGCGCGCTCGGCCACACCAGCAGCATGTACGCGCCGCAGTACGCCGAACCCGCCACCGCCGCCACCAGCACCAGCGCCCGGTACCGGCGCGAGGCCCGGGACAGATGCACCGCGAGCGGCAGCAGCAGCGGGAAGCCGGGCAGCAGGAAACGGGCGCGCGGGAAGTAGACGCCGCCGCTGCACAGGACGATCACCAGCAGCACTCCGGTGAACACCAGCAACGGCACCGGCTGCCGGTCCCACACCGACAGCGCGAACAGCACCACCGAGACCAGCATCGTCAGGCTGACCACGACCAGGAACAGATCCGGCCGCGACACCTGCCCGAACAACTGGCGCAGCCGGCGCAGGGTCTCATGGCCGCCGTCCAGTTCGTTGTGCCACATCCGCTGCACGGCGAAGTAGCCGTCCCAGCGGCCCAGCCGCAGCCCCACCCAGCCGAGGTACGCGCACCAGCCCACCGGGGCGAGCAGCGCGGCGGCCAGCGCCCGGCCCGAGAAGCGGCGGCGCAGCGCCAGCAGGGCGGCGACGGAGACCGCCGCCGCCACCGCGATCCCGGTCGGCCGGGTCAGCCCGGCCAGACACGCCCCCGCACCCGCCCACAGCCAGCGCTCGTCCAGCACGGCGTACAGGGTCCAGGCGGCGAAGACCGTGAACAGCGACTCGGTGTACCCCATCCACTGCACCAGGCCGACCGGCAGCGCCGCCCACAGCGTGGTCAGCAGGATGCCCGCCCGCCGCCCGGCCAGCCGCTCACCGACGGCGTACACGCCCCACGCCGCGACCAGCGAGGCCACCACGGCGATCCCAAGGCCGGTGCTGGCCCGGCTGCCCGGGGTGAGCACGGCGACGGCCCGCACCAGCAGCGGATAGAGCGGGAAGAACGCCAGGTTGTTGTGGTCGAAGGCGACGCCCAGTTCGTGCGCGTACCCGTGGTCGGCGATCCCCAGATACCAGCGCGAGTCCCACTCCGTCGCCAGCATCGGCCAGAGCCCGTGCCCGCGCCGGTGCGCCCACACGGCCAGGAACAGCAGCCCCACGACGTGCACGGCGAAGAAGGCGGCCAGCGCCGGCGCCGCGCGCCGCAGCCCGTGCAGCAGCGCGCGGGAGGGGACACCGGCCGGTACGGGAGGCCGCCGGGTGCCCGGGATGTGTCCGCTGGGGACGGTGTCGGGGGCGGTCGAGGACACGCGGCGGCTCCAGTACTCGGCGGGCGGTACCGGTTCACCGTTCCCGCAGAGTGCGCCGGAGTGCGGCGGGTGCGTCAGCCGTGCCCGCGAAATCACCCTTTGGGGTGCACCCGTTCGTCCCGGGCGCACCCCGGAGGCGACCGCCGGCGCCTCAGATGCCGGCGGCCGCGGCCAGGTCCCGCTTGAGGGCGTTCAGCAGGCCGGCCGCGCGGTCCCGGGCGGCCGGCAGCCCGGCGTGCCCGGCGACCGGGACGACGGCCTCCAGATAGCACTTCAGCTTGGGCTCCGTGCCGCTGGGCCGGACCACGACCCGGGCGCCGTCGAGGGTGTAGCGCAGCCCGTCCGTGGGCGGCAGCCGGTCCGAGCCGCCGGCCAGGTCCTCGGCCCGGGTGACGGCGAGACCGGCCAGTTCGGCCGGCGGGTGCGCGCGCAGCCGCCGCATGGCGTCCGCGATGACCGACGGGTCCTGCACCCGCACCGAGAGCTGGTCGGTGGCGTGCAGCCCGTGCTCCACGGCCAGGTCGTCGAGGAGGTCCAGCAGGGTCCGCCCTTGCTCCTTCAGCTCGGAGGCCAGCTCCGTGACGAGCAGGGCGGCGGTGATGCCGTCCTTGTCCCGCACGCCCTGCGGGTCGACGCAGTAGCCGAGGGCCTCCTCGTAGCCGTAGCGCAGACCCGCCACACGGGCGATCCACTTGAAGCCGGTCAGTGTCTCCTCGTACGGCAGCCCGGCCCGCGCGGCGATCCGGCCGAGCAGCGAGGAGGACACGACGGATTCGGCGAAGGTGCCGGTGGCGCCGCGCCGGACCAGGTGCGCGGCGAGCAGCGCGCCGACCTCGTCGCCGCGCAGCATGCGCCACGCCCCGCCGTCCCGGACGGCGACGGCGAGCCGGTCCGCGTCCGGGTCGTTGGCGATGACCAGGTCCGGTTCGCTCGCGCGGGCCTGCGCGAAGGCGAGGTCCATCGCGCCGGGCTCCTCCGGGTTGGGGAAGGCCACGGTCGGGAAGTCAGGGTCGGGCTCCGCCTGTTCGGCGACCAGGACCGGTTCCGGGAACCCGGCGTGGGCGAAGGCGGCCAGCAGGACGTCCTTGCCGACGCCGTGCATGGCCGTGTAGACGGTGCGCGCGGTACGCGGCGAGCCGTCGGCCAGCACGGCGTCGGTACGGGCGAGATAGGCGTCCAGGACGGAGTCGTCGAGGGTCTCCCAGCCCCCGTCCGGACGCGGCACGTCGTCGAGCGAGGCGATCGCGTCGATCTCGGCGGCGATCTCGCGGTCGGCGGGCGGCACGATCTGCGTGCCCTCGCCGAGGTAGACCTTGTAGCCGTTGTCCCGGGGCGGGTTGTGACTCGCGGTGACCTCCACGCCGGCGACGGCACCCAGGTGCCGGATCGCGAAGGCGAGGACCGGGGTGGGCAGGGGCCGCGGCAGCACGGTCGCGCGCAGCCCGGCGCCGGTGATCACGGCCGCGGTGTCGCGGGCGAAGTCGGCGGACTTGTGCCGGGCGTCGTAGCCGATGACGACGAGCCCGCCGGTCCGCCCCTGCTTCCTGAGGTACGCGGCGAGACCGGCGGCGGCGCGGATGACGACCGCGCGGTTCATCCGCTGCGGCCCGGCGCCCAGTTCGCCGCGCAGCCCGGCGGTGCCGAACTGGAGGGTGCCGCTGAAGCGGGCCGCCAGCTCCGCGTGGTCCCCGGCGTCGATGAGCTTGGCGAGTTCCTCACGGGTGTCCGGGTCGGGGTCCTCGGCCAGCCACGCTCGGGCCCGCGCGAGGAGTTCGTCGTGCACGATCGGTCAACCTCCGTCATCTACAGCATCTACAGCGCCCCGAAGGGGCGCGAGGAACTGCGCGACCAGCCACGGCGCAGCCGCAGCCGACCGACAACACATCACGGCCCTCCCAGCGGAGCGCCACGTCCTACAGCCGGCCCAGCACCTGGGCCAGCAGTGAACCCATCCGTGTCGCGCTGTCGCGGCCCGCCTGGAGGACCTCCTCGTGGTTGAGGGGTTCACCGGTCATGCCCGCCGCGAGGTTCGTCACCAGCGAGATCCCCAGCACCTCCGCGCCCGCCTCGCGCGCCGCGATGGCCTCCAGCACCGTGGACATCCCCACCAGGTCCGCGCCGATCACCCGGGCCATCCGGATCTCGGCCGGCGTCTCGTAGTGCGGGCCGGGGAACTGCGCGTACACGCCCTCCTCCAGCGTCGGGTCGATCTCCTTGCACAGGGCCCGCAGCCGCGGCGAGTACAGATCGGTCAGGTCGACGAAGTTCGCCCCGACGATCGGTGAGGTCGCCGTCAGGTTGATGTGGTCGCTGATCAGCACCGGCTGCCCGGGCCGCATGCCCTCGCGCAGCCCGCCGCACCCGTTGGTCAGCACCACGGTCTTGCAGCCCGCGGCCACGGCCGTGCGCACCCCGTGCGCCACGGCGGCCACGCCCCGGCCCTCGTAGTAATGCGTGCGCCCGAGGAAGACCAGCGCGCGCCGGTCCCCGATGGCGTACGAGCGGACCGTGCCGCCGTGTCCCTCGACCGCCGGCGCCGGGAAGCCGGGCAGCTCGGTGACCTGGAACTCGGCGTCGGGGGCGCCCAGGGCGTCGACGGCGGGTGCCCAGCCGGAGCCCATCACGAGGACGACATCGTGTGTCTCGGCGCCCGTGAGTGCGCGCAGGCGCGTGGCGGCCGCGTCGGCGGCGGCGTATGGGTCGCCCTGGATGTCGTCCGGAAGAAGAGATGCGTTCACGCGGACGAGCGTAGCCGGTTTGTGCCTACGCGCGTAGATGACGGAGGTCAAGAGAATGCGATCGTTGTCTTGCCGTTTCCAAGGAAACGCTGCGCTGGCTGGGGAGGGAGGGAGGAGGGGCGTGCTGTCGTCGGTTGGGTGCGGCTTTGTTGTGGCTGGGCGCGCCCGCGCGGCGGAGCCGCATATGGATACAGCCCCGCGCCCCTTCGGGGCGCTGTCTGTGTGCTGGGTCAGCAGGGGCGTTTGCGTAGTTCCATTACGTAGTCGTGGGGGGCGCCCGCCGATTCCGCCGCGTCGGCGATCTCGCCCAGGTAGCGGGCCGACGGGAGGCCGCCCTCGTAGGCGTTGAGCACGTACGTCCACGCCGGTT
The DNA here is from genome assembly GCF_042873595.1 of Streptomyces sp. NPDC004629. NCBI lineage: Bacteria > Bacillati > Actinomycetota > Actinomycetes > Kitasatosporales > Streptomycetaceae > Streptomyces > Streptomyces sp. NPDC004629. The sequence continues at coordinate 289,455 of NZ_JBIALO010000001.1, forward strand.
CCTCACCGTCCAGCGTGTGCACCCGGACCCGCAGCCGCCGGTAGATGTCGAGCCCCACGCCCTCCCAGCGGTCCATGGACTGCTCGTCCATGGGGGCGATGTCGTACAGGCCGACGAAGACCTGGCACAGCGGGTCCTCGACGATCGTCGCCAGCGCGCCCTCCCAGCCCAACTGCTCGCCGCCGAAGGTCAGCCGCCAGCCGTTCAGCCAACCGGTGGCGCGCAGCGGCGAGTGCGGGGCGCGGCGGGACATCAGCCGGGCGTCGAGATTGCCGGCGTATGCGGCATAGAGCGACATGGGTCGAGGGTACGGCAGCGGAAACTTCCGTCCCCCGAATCCCTGGCACAACGTCCGTGCCGCCCGTTCGCCCCACCGGTCCCACAGATAACGGAACGCACACCACCGCCGCCCCGGGCGGTCCCCACCTTGAGGGGTGCGGGACAATGGGGTACGTGACTCGGATCGTGATCATCGGTGGCGGACCCGGCGGATATGAAGCGGCGCTGGTGGCCGCGCAGCTCGGCGCGGAGGTGACCGTCGTCGACTGCGACGGCCTCGGCGGGGCGTCGGTGCTGACCGACTGCGTGCCGTCGAAGACCCTCATCGCCACGGCCGAGGTGATGACCACCTTCGACTCCTCCTACGAGGAGCTGGGGATCATCGTCGCCGACGACACACCACCCGCGGAGCAGGCCGCCCGCGTGGTCGGCGTCGACCTCGGCAAGGTCAACCGCCGAGTCAAGCGGCTCGCGCTCGCCCAGTCCCACGACATCACCGCCTCCGTCACCCGGGCCGGCGCCCGGGTCATGCGCGGCCGGGGCCGGCTGCAGGGCATGCAGGCGCTGGACGGCTCCCGCAAGATCGTCGTCACCGCCGCCGACGGCACCGAGGAGACGCTGACCGCCGACGCCGTGCTCATCGCGACCGGCGGTCACCCGCGCGAGCTGCCCGACGCCCGGCCCGACGGCGAGCGCATCCTCAACTGGACCCAGGTCTACGACCTCACCGAGCTGCCGGACGAGCTGATCGTGGTCGGCTCCGGCGTCACCGGCGCCGAGTTCGCCGGCGCCTACCAGGCACTCGGCTCCAAGGTCACCCTCGTCTCCTCCCGTGACCGCGTGCTGCCCGGCGAGGACCCGGACGCCGCCGCCGTCCTGGAGGACGTCTTCCGCCGCCGTGGCATGAACGTCATGGCCCGCTCCCGCGCCGCCGCCGCCAAGCGGGTCGGCGACGCCGTCGAGGTCACCCTCGCCGACGGGCGGGTCATCACCGGCTCCCACTGCCTGATGGCCGTCGGCGCCATCCCGAACAGCGCCGGACTCGGCCTGGAGGAGGCGGGCGTCAAGCTGCGCGAGTCCGGGCACATCTGGACCGACAAGGTGTCCCGCACCACCGCACCCGGTGTGTACGCCGCCGGTGACGTCACGGGTGTCTTCGCCCTGGCGTCCGTCGCCGCCATGCAGGGGCGCATCGCCATGTACCACTTCCTCGGCGACGCGGTGGCCCCGCTGAACCTGAAGACGGTCTCCTCCAACGTCTTCACCGACCCGGAGATCGCCACCGTCGGCTACAGCCAGGCCGACGTCGACGCCGGGAAGATCGACGCCCGGGTCGTGAAGCTGCCGCTGCTGCGCAACCCGCGCGCCAAGATGCAGGGCATCCGCGACGGCTTCGTCAAGATCTTCTGCCGCCCCGGCACCGGGATCGTGGTCGGCGGTGTCGTGGTGGCACCGCGCGCCTCGGAACTGATCCACCCCATCTCGATCGCCGTCGACAACAATCTGACGGTCGAACAGATCGCGAACGCGTTCACTGTGTACCCGTCGCTGTCGGGCTCGATCGCCGAGGTGGCCCGCCAGTTGCACACCCGCAAGGAGGCCGGCGAGGGCTGACGCCGCCGGGGCCGACTCCCCGCTGGTCACGGGGAGTTGTCGGGCATGCGTACGGCATGGTCGGAACGGATAGGCCTTATACCACTTCCGACCCTGCCATGCGAACAACTTCTGTTATTCGGCGCAAACTGCTGAAAGCAGACGGTCGTTGGGGTTACTGTCAGTTTCGTGTTCGCTGCAGAACGTCGCCAATTGATCCTCGAAATGGTGCGAGCGAACGGAGCCGTGTCGCTCCGTGAACTCGCCCGCGTCGTCCAGACCTCCGAAGTGACCGTACGGCGGGACGTGCGCGCACTGGAGGCAGAAGGACTCCTCGACCGCCGGCACGGCGGTGCGGTACTACCGGGTGGATTCACGCGCGAGTCCGGTTTTCCGCAGAAGTCACATCTCGCGACCGCCGAGAAGACGGCCATCGCCGACCTCGCCGCGGGACTCGTCCAAGAGGGCGAGGCCATCGTCGTCGGCGCCGGGACCACCACCCAGGAGCTGGCCCGCCGGCTCGCCCGGGTGCCCGGACTGACCGTCGTCACCAACTCGCTGCTGGTGGCCCAGGCGTTGGCACACGCCAACCGCGTGGAGGTCGTGATGACCGGCGGCACCCTGCGCGGCTCCAACTACGCCCTCGTCGGCTCCGGCGCCGAACAGTCGCTCCAAGGGCTCCGGGTCTCCAAGGCATTCCTCTCCGGCAGCGGTCTGACCGCCGAACGGGGGCTGTCCACGTCCAACATGCTCTCCGCGTCCGTCGACCGCGCGCTGGTGCAGGCCGCCGCGGAGGTCGTGGTCCTGGCCGACCACACCAAGCTGGGTACGGACACGATGTTCCAGACGGTGCCGACCGACGTCATCACCCGGCTCGTCACCGACGAGCCCCCGGTCCACGACGATCGCGCCGCCACCGAACTCCAGGCCCTCGCCGACCAAGGGGTGCAGATCGCCGTGGCCGGGGCGGCGGGCAGCCCGGGGGGTGATCACATGCCCGCGCGCCAGCAGCGCCGGGACGTGCCGCTGCCCGGCCAGCGACGCGGTCAGGTCCCGGCCCCGGGACTGCGCACGGCCACGGTGCTCGGCGCCGACCAGCCTGCGGCGGCTGAGCGGGGGCGTGTGGCGGACTTGCGTAGACGGTGAGCTGCGCTGGGTTTGCCGTGATACGGCGTCGGTCGGCTGCGGCGGTTCTGTGACCGGGCTCCGTCGACCGGTGCGTGATACGCCGTCTTCCGTCTGCGGGTGTGTTGTGGCTGGTCGCGCAGTTCCCCGCGCCCCTATCGGGGTGCCGTCGGTCGGCTGCGGGTTCGTTTTGGCTGGTCGCGCAGTTCCTCGCGCCCCTTCGGGGGCGCTGTCGAACCGCAATCGACTTCGCTGGGTCCCTAGTGCGTCAGGCCGTGTAGCGTCAGGGTGAGGAGGCGGTCTGCCAGGTCTGGGTCGGTTGGTGACTCCGCCGCCGCCAGGCCGATCGCATGGGTGAGCTGGAGCAGGTCGCCGATGGTGACATCGGCCCGTACGGCGCCCGACTCCCGGGCCCGGGCGAGCAGCGCGCCGCCCGCCTCACGGATCGGCGTGCCACAACGGGCCAGCGCCGAACCGGAGTCGGCGGAGTCGGACGCCACCGACATCAGTGCCAGCGCCAGACCGCGATACGTCCCGGCGTGCGCGACCACCTCGCGCAGCCACGTCACCAGGGCCGCGCAGGGCTCCGGGGCGTGCAGCAGTTCGCGTGCGCGGGCGACGAGTTCGCCCACCGCATCCTCGAAGACGGCGCTCAGCAGGGCGTGCCGGTTCGGGAAGTGCCGGTAGAGCGTGCCGATCCCGACCCCGGCGCGCCGGGCCACGTCCTCCAGCGAGGCGTCCGTGCCGTGCTCGGCGAACGCGGCGCGGGCCTGCGTCAGCAGCCGCTCGTAGTTGCGGCGGGCGTCGGCACGCATGGCACGCGGGGCCCCGGCAGTCTCCTGTGCGAACACGCCCGCCATGACCTCCACCCGCCCTCTTTCCTCACCCCGGACTGCCTCCAGGATGCCATTGCGGGTGGGATCAGGGGCCGGGCCGCCCGCCGCGTCGCCGACCGCGCAGCACCCCACGGCATACATGGTGGCCCGTGGGGGCGTGCGTGCGGTTCGGCCGTCAGTCCTTGATCTCGCAGATCAGCGCGCCGGAGGTGAGAGACGCGCCGACCTCCGCGCTCAGGCCCTTGATGGTGCCCGTCTTGTGGGCGTTCAGCGGCTGCTCCATCTTCATGGCTTCGAGAACCACCACCAGGTCGCCCTCCTTGACCTCCTGGCCCTCCTCGACCGCGACCTTCACGATCGTGCCCTGCATCGGGGAGGCGAGGCTGTCGCCGGAGGCCACCGGCCCGGACTTCTTGGCCGCCCGGCGCTTCGGCTTGGCGCCCGCCGCCAGACCCGTACGGGCCAGGCTCATGCCGAGCGAGGCGGGCAGCGACACCTCCAGGCGCTTGCCGCCGACCTCGACGACGACGGTCTCGCGGCCCCCGTCCTCCTCCGCCTCGGTGTCGGCGGGCGTCGCGAAGGGCTTGATCTCGTTGACGAACTCGGTCTCGATCCACCGGGTGTGGACCGTGAACGGGTCCGCGTCGCCGGTCAGCTCGGGCGCGAACGCCGGGTCCCTGACCACCGCGCGGTGGAACGGGATCGCCGTCGCCATGCCCTCCACCTGGAACTCGTCCAGCGCGCGGGCGGCCCGCTCCAGCGCCTCCCTGCGGGTGCGGCCGGTGACGATCAGCTTGGCGAGCAGCGAGTCCCAGGCGGGGCCGATGACCGAGCCCGTCTCGACACCCGCGTCCAGGCGGATGCCGGGGCCGGCAGGCGGGTCGAAGAGGGTGACCGTGCCGGGCGCGGGCAGGAAGCCCCGGCCCGGGTCCTCGCCGTTGATGCGGAACTCGAAGGAGTGGCCGCGCAGCTCCGGGTCGCCGTAGCCCAGTTCCTCGCCGTCGGCGATGCGGAACATCTCCCGCACCAGGTCGATGCCGGCGACCTCCTCGGTGACCGGGTGCTCGACCTGGAGGCGGGTGTTGACCTCCAGGAAGGAGATCGTGCCGTCCACGCCGACCAGGAACTCCACGGTGCCCGCGCCGACATAGCCGGCCTCCTTGAGGATGGCCTTGGAGGCCCGGTACAGCTCGGCGACCTGCGTGTCCGACAGGAACGGTGCGGGGGCCTCCTCCACCAGCTTCTGGTGCCGGCGCTGCAACGAGCAGTCACGCGTCGAGACGACGACCACGTTGCCGTGCTGGTCGGCCAGGCACTGCGTCTCCACGTGCCGCGGCTTGTCCAGATAGCGCTCGACGAAGCACTCGCCGCGGCCGAAGGCGGCGACCGCCTCGCGCACCGCGGATTCGTACAGCTCGGGCACCTCGTCCAGGGTCCGGGCGACCTTCAGGCCACGCCCGCCGCCGCCGAAGGCGGCCTTGATCGCGATCGGCAGGCCGTGCTCCTCGGCGAAGGCGACGACCTCGTCGGCGCCGTTCACCGGATCGGGCGTGCCGGCCACCAGCGGGGCGCCCGCGCGCTGCGCGATGTGCCGGGCCGCCACCTTGTCGCCCAGGTCGCGGATGGCCTGCGGCGGCGGGCCGATCCAGATCAGGCCCGCGTCCAGCACCGCCTGGGCGAACTCGGCGTTCTCGGAGAGGAAGCCGTAACCGGGGTGGACGGCGTCCGCGCCGGACTCGCGCGCCGCGTTCAGGACCTTCTCGATGTCCAGGTAGCTGCCGGCCGGGGTGTCACCGCCCAGGGCGAACGCCTCATCCGCGGCGCGGACATGCAGAGCGTCCCGGTCCGGGTCCGCGTAGACGGCCACGCTCGCGATCCCCGCGTCCCGGCAGGCCCGGGCCACACGGACAGCGATTTCGCCACGGTTGGCGATGAGCACCTTGCGCACGATTGAGGCTCCCTCCTTGAAACAAGCCGAGTTTAGGGACTGCCGACACGGCACTTCGACCCGTCCCCACTGGTGAGCTTGCCCACACGGAGCGTGATACGAGGCCCGCTCGACCCGCGAAAGTCCTTGTCGCACCGTGGTACGCAGGACTCCACCGGAAAACCCTAGTCCTGTCATGTGGTCAAGGTCTCTGTGAGAGCGTGCTGCGGCGCACTTCGTTTCTTTGTGGAGTCCCTACGAATGGCCCAACGGATTACTGGCGGCGGCAGAACCCTTGTCCCCTGGTTTACCCGTTAGTAGCGTTCGCGGTGCCCCGAACGTACTTCGGGTAACGGCAGATGTGCTCGGGCGGGTCGAAAGTGGGTGGGCCGGTGGTGCGCAGACCGGTGGCATGGGCGGTGGCGGTCGTCCTCTTCTGCGAGGCGCTGTTCGTCGCCGCGCTGAACTGGTTCCTGGGGGTGGTCGTCGACCGTCAGGACATGTCCCTGGCCGGCCTCGACCCGGGCACCATGGCGATGTCCTCGAAGATCGGCGGAGTGGTCTTCGGCCTCTACTTCGCGCTGTGCGGCCTGGTCGCCCTGCTCGTCGCGCTCCGCAACCGGGCCCCGTCCGGCCTCGGCCGCGCCCTGCTGATCAGCGTCGCCGTGGTGCACGGGCTGCTGGGGGCCTTCGCCTGGGGACCGGTGGGCTGGAGCGCGTTCCTGCTCATGGTCGTCGTGCTCGCGCTGGTCGTCCTGCTCCTGATGACGTACGACGCCCAGCCCGGCACGGCCCCGTCGGCGGGCGGGGCCCCGCCGGGTGCCGGCGGGGCCCCGGAAGCCGCGGACGGTCCGGAGGACGGCGCTGAGGAGCCGGGTGCCGGTTCCGGCGGGTCCGGCACCCGGCGGCCCCGCGGAAAGGCGGTGGATCCGCAGGACGACGTACCCGCGATGGCCGCGCCGGGCGTCACTCCGCCGGTGTCCACAACTCCGTGATGCCGACGCCCAGTTCGGCCAGCAGCTTGCGCACCAGAGGCAGGCTGATGCCGATCACGTTGCCGTGGTCGCCGTCGATCCCCTCGATGAACGGGGCCGAGCGGCCGTCGAGGGTGAACGCACCGGCGACGTAGAGGGGTTCGCCCGAGGCGACGTACGCGGCGATCTCGTCGTCCGTCGGCTCGCCGAACCGCACCACGGTGGAGGCGATCGCCGACACGTACCGCTTGCTCGTCGTGTCCCAGACGCAGTGCCCCGTCTGCAGGATCCCGGCCCGCCTGCGCATCGACTTCCAGCGGGCGGTGGCCTCCTCGGCGTCCGCGGGCTTGCCCAGCGCCCGCCCGTCCAGCTCCAGCACCGAGTCGCAGCCGATCACCAGCGCGCCCTGCGCCTCCGGCCGGGCCGCCACCACGGAGGCCTTCGCCTCGGCCAGGGCGAGCGCCAGCTCGGCGGGGGTGGGCGCGGTGACCGCGTCCTCGTCGACGCCGCTGACGATCACCTCGGGGTCCAGCCCGGCCTGCCTGAGCAGCCCGAGCCGGGCGGGGGACTGGGAGGCGAGCACGAGCCGGCGGCGCGGATGGTCTGTCATGCGGTCAGCGTAACGGCGGGTTCGCTCCGCTTGGGTTCGGCCGGCTCATCTCAGTCCGGCCACGGGTTCGCTCCGCTTGGGTTCGGCCGGCTCATCTCAGTCCGGCCACGATCATCGCGAGCACCATGCCCAGCGCCATGAGGAGGCCGAGCCGCCGCAACATGGCCTGCGCCTCGCGCAGTTCCTTGGGCGGCTCGTTCTCGGGGTCCGACCACAGCATGCCACTAGCGTGGGGCTGGAGCGGGGTGGGGGGCCTGAGTACGGGTACTCAAGTTGGCGGGCGGTGTCTGTGGTGCCGTGCGCGGTTCCCCTGAAGGGGCGCGGGGAACTGCGTGAGCGGCCACGATGGTGCCGCAGACGACCGACGGCACATCGCGGCATTCCCAGCGGAGCGCCTAGCTGGGCCAGTAGGTGCGGGGCCAGGTGGCTGGGCCTGGGTGGGGGACGTGGGTGGTGGTGATGCGGGCCGGGTCGGACCACGCGTCCCTGGGGGCCCCCGCGCCGGGCGCCGCGGCGGCCGCCGCCGCGGCGCGGACGCGGACCACCGCCAGTGCGGCGGCCAGCTCCTCCGGGGTCGGATTGCCCCGTACGACCTTGATGTTCATGCCGGCTCCCGACGGGTCTAGAGGGGGATGTTGCCGTGCTTCTTCGGAGGCAGGGATTCGCGCTTCGTCCGCAGCTGACGCAGCCCGCGCACGATGTGGCGGCGGGTGTCGGACGGCAGGACCACCGCGTCGACGTAGCCGCGCTCGGCCGCGACGTACGGGTTGAGCAGGGTGTCCTCGTACTGCTGGATGAGCCGCTCCCGGGTCGCCTCGGCGTCCTCCGCCTCGGCGATGGTGCGACGGTGCAGGATGTTGACGGCGCCCTGCGCGCCCATGACCGCGATCTGGGCGGTGGGCCAGGCCAGGTTGAGGTCGGCGCCGAGGTGCTTGGAGCCCATGACGTCGTAGGCCCCGCCGAACGCCTTGCGGGTGATCACCGTGATCAGCGGAACCGTCGCCTCCGCATACGCGAAGATCAGCTTGGCGCCGCGCCGGATGATGCCGGTGTGCTCCTGGTCCACGCCGGGAAGGAAGCCCGGCACGTCGACGAAGGTGATGACCGGCACGTTGAAGGCGTCGCAGGTGCGCACGAACCGCGCGGCCTTCTCACTGGCGTCGATGTCGAGACAGCCGGCGAACTGCATCGGCTGGTTGGCGACGATCCCGACCGGGCGCCCCTCCACCCGGCCGAACCCGGTGAGGATGTTCGGCGCGAACAGCGGCTGGGTCTCGAAGAACTCGCCGTCGTCCAGGATGTGCTCGATCACCGTGTGCATGTCGTACGGCTGGTTCGCGCTGTCCGGCACCAGCGTGTCCAGCTCGCGGTCCTCGTCCGTGACGGAGAGGTCCGCCTCCTCCGGGTAGGCCGGCGGCTCGCTGAGGTTGTTGGAGGGCAGGTACGACAGGAGCTGCTTGACGTACTCGATCGCGTCCTTCTCTTCCCCGGCCATGTGATGGGCGACACCGGAGGCGGTGTTGTGGGTGCGGGCACCGCCCAGCTCCTCGAAGCCGACGTCCTCACCGGTGACGGTCTTGATGACGTCCGGGCCGGTGATGAACATGTGCGAGGTCTGGTCGACCATGATCGTGAAGTCGGTGATCGCGGGCGAGTAGACGGCCCCGCCCGCGCACGGGCCGACGACCAGGCTGATCTGCGGGATCACACCCGAGGCGTGCGTGTTGCGGCGGAAGATCTCGCCGTACGCGCCGAGCGAGGCGACGCCCTCCTGGATCCGCGCGCCCCCGGAGTCGTTGATCCCGATGACCGGGCAGCCGGTCTTCAGGGCGAAGTCCATCACCTTGACGATCTTCTGCCCGTAGACCTCGCCCAGCGCGCCGCCGAAGACGGTGAAGTCCTGCGAGAACACGGCGACGGGCCGGCCGTCCACCCTTCCGTACCCGGTGACCACGCCGTCCCCGTACGGCCGGTTCTGTTCGAGGCCGAAGTTCGTGGACCGGTGCCGGGCGAACTCGTCCAACTCGACGAACGACCCCTCGTCGAGCAGCAGCACGACCCGCTCGCGAGCCGTCAGCTTTCCCTTGGCGTGCTGCTTCTCCACGGCACGTGCGGAGCCGGCGTGCGTCGCCTCCTGGATACGGCGCCGGAGATCCGCCAGCTTCCCGGCGGTCGTATGGATGTCGATCTCGTGACGCTCTTCCGGCTCGGACATCGGGATGCGGCTCCCTGCCTGCTCAAAAAAGGGGGGACGGTTGCTGATCCGCAGCGTACTGGCGGCCCTATCGGTCGGCAGTGCGGTGTTCACCACACCTAGGGTGGCTTGCATGACGCCGCGAGATCCAGCAGACGCGAACGACGACCGGTGGTCCGACCTGGACCGCCCGCCCCTCAACGGCACGGCGCTGCGGCGCGGGCTGGTGCGTGAGGGTGGCCTGTGGAGCGAGGTGGAGGTGGTGCGGCGCACCGGCTCCACCAACAACGACCTGGTGGCCCGGGCCGCGGCGGGCGACGTGGCGGAGGGCGTGGTGCTCGTCGCGGAGGAGCAGACGCAGGGGCGGGGCCGGCTGGACCGCCGCTGGACGGCGCCGGCCCGCTCCGGGCTGTTCTTCTCGGTGCTGCTGCGCCCCGCCGAGGTGCCGGTGTCCCGCTGGGGCTGGCTGCCGCTGCTCACGGGCGTCGCGGTGGCCACCGGGCTGGCCCGGGCCGCGGGCGTCGACACGGCGTTGAAGTGGCCCAACGACCTGCTGGTGACCGTGGGAGGCGAGGAGCGCAAGGCCGGCGGCATCCTCGCGGAGCGGGCCGGGGACGACGGCGTGGTCGTGGGCGTCGGCGTCAACGTCACCCTGCGCGCCGCGGAACTCCCGGTGCCGCAGGCCGGGTCGCTGGCGCTGGCCGGCGCCGTGAGCACGGACCGCGACCCGCTGCTGCGGGCGATGCTGCGTGCGCTGGAGGACTGGTACAGCCGCTGGCGCTCGGCCGGCGGCGATCCCTCCGTCAGCGGCCTGCAGGAGACCTACGCGGCGGGCTGCGCGACCCTGGGCCGCACCGTGCGGGCGGAGCTGCCGGGCGACCGGGCCGTCGTGGGCGAGGCCGTGGCGGTGGACGGCGACGGCCGCCTGGTGATCGCCACACCGGAGGGCATCCAGGAGCCGGTGGCCGCAGCCGACATCATCCACCTACGCCCCACCTGACCCCCCGCCGCCCCCAGCGGGGAACGACGCGACCGGCCACGACGTACCTGCGGGTGTGTACGGC